>DASYKC010000205.1:0-16566 GCA_035995885.1 Caldimonas sp.
TCGCCAGGTCGCCTTCCGGGCAGGCGAGCTTGCGCATGCCTTCCTTGTTGCTGCCGCCGCCGTGCAGCGCGATCACGACCGCGATCGGCTTGCCGCATTCGTGCGACGCCGGCAGGACCAGGTCGTAGTCGCGATCGGGCCACGCGGCGAGGGCGAGGGTCGCGTCGGCAGCGCCGTTGGCGAGCTGCGTGCTCGAGCAGGCGACGATGACCGGCGGCGCCGGCGCAGGATCGCCGCCGCCGCCACAGCCCGCGGCGAGCGCGGCCAGCGCGACCGCGGCCGCCGTCGCGAGGTCGATTCGATTCCTCATGCTCCCTCCTCCTGTCGTTCGACGAGGGGACGCTAGTCGGCGTGTGTGAGCGGGCGCCGGGTGCGAGGTAAAGATTCGCTTCCGTCGGCAAGCTGCTGTCAGCAGCGCCCGTCGGAGGCGTGTGTCGGCGCCGCCTGTCTGCAGCGCCTGTCGGCAGCGCGCGTCAGATGCGTGTCGAAACGCCCGTCAACGCGGCCGCTGCAGGCGCCGATAGGCGTTGAAGTGGCGCACCGCCTGGCGCGCGTCGCCGAGCTGCTGGTGCAGGCGGGCGGCGTTGTAGTGCGCGTCGGCGAGGTCGGGCGCGAGACGCAGGCAGGCGTGATAGCTGGCGAGCGCGGCCGCCGCGTCGCCACGATCCTCGAGCGCGATCGCGCGATTGAAATGAAGCAGCGCTTCGTTCGGCTTGTGCTTCAGCGCTTCGTCGTAGAGCACGACCGCCTCGTCGAAGCGATGGCTCTCGCAGAGCAGCGCGCCGAGGTTCAGATAGGCGTCGGCGTGGCCCGGCTCGATCGCCAGGACGCGCCGGTACGCCGATTCGGCAGCGCGCCGGTCGCTCGCCTCGAGCGCCTCGGCGCGGCTGAACCAGACGGCGGCGTCGCCCGGCCCCGGCGTTGCCCGCGCCGGCGTTCGCTGCAGGAAGGTGACGTTGCCGCCCGCCGGCGCGACGTCGAAGTCCATCACCAGCTGGCCGCTCTCCGCGTGCCATTGCGAGCGGCCGTCGCGCACCGTGACGTCGTTGCCGACCGCGCTGATGCGCAGCCCGGTGAGCGGCAGCTCCAGCGGCAGCGTCGCCTTCAGCTTGCGCAGCGACGCCAGGATCTTGCGCGGCGGGATCTGCGCCGCCTGCAGCTCGACCGCGGTGCGCAGGAGGACGACCTCGCGGAAGGTGAAGCGATATTCGTTGCGCGGTCCGCGGCTCGGCGCGACGAAGCCGGAAGCGATCAGGCCGGTGATGACGCCGCGCGACAGGCCCAGCATCTCTTGCAGGGCGCGGATCGTGTAGGTGCTCGGGTCGGCCTGACGGGTCACTTCCTGGCCCGCGTGCGCGCGGGAGCGGCCGGAGCCTCTTCGACCTTGGCCGCCCGCCTGACGCCCTTGCGTTCCTTCGCCGGCGCGGCTTCGGCCGCCACCGGCTCGGCCGCCTTCGCCGGCGCCGCGCTCGCCGGCGCCGCCGCCTTGCCCTTGAGGCCGCCCTTGCCGAGGCTCGCGCGCAGCGCCTCGACGAGGTCGATCACCTGGGCGCCGCCCGACGCCGGCTCGTGCGGCTCGTTGGCGACGATCTGCTTGCCGGCGATCTTCTCGTCGATCGCGGTCAGGATGCGCTTCTTCTCCTCGTCCTCGAACATCGTCGGATCGTAGGTGTCCTCGCTGATCTGCTCGATCAGCTGCATCGCCAGCTTCAGCTCGGCGGCCGAGACGGTGACCTTCTCGATGTCGAGCTCCTTCATCGAGCGCACTTCGTCGGCGTAGAGGAGCTGCTGCAGGACGAGGCCGTCTTCGGCCGGGCGAACCTGGACCACGTACTGTTTGGCCTTCCACGCCCACTTGGCGAGGGCGACCCGGCCGCTCTGGCGCATCGCTTCCATGAGCAGGTTGTACGGCTTGGCGCCGCGCTTGTCGGGGGCGAGGAAATAGGCCTTGTCGTAGAAGATCGGATCGATCGCCTTGTCGGGGATGAAGGCGACGATGTCGATCGTGTGGCTGGGGCTTTCCTGCAGCGCCTTCAGCTCCTCGGGCTGAAAGATGACGAAGCGGTCCTTCTCGAACTCGTAGCCCTTCACCATCTCGGCGCGCTCGACGACGTGCTGGTCCTTCTCGGACACGTACTGCTGCTTGAGGCGCGCGCCGTCCTTGTCGAGCATGTTGAAGCGCACGCTCGCCGCGCTCTCGGTCGCCGAGTAGAGCTTGACCGGGATCGACACGAGGCCGAACGAGAGGGAGAGCGATGCGATCGATCGGGCGGCCATCAGGGGTCCTCGAAGCTTTCGGGTCCGCCACGCTGCGCGAGCGGACCGGGAGCATACGGGCAACCCCCGTGCCTTGTCACCCCGAAGCGTTGCGCCGGGCCGACGGCTTGTAGCCGAGCGTCTTCATGCCGTCGGCGAGGGTCTGGCGCGTCGTCCAGTAGTCGGCCCACGGGTCTTTCTGCTCGAAGCTCAGGTACTCGCGCGCCGTCGCGATCGTCCATTGCGCCCCGCCCTTGAGCGCCGTCAGCTGCTCCCATGCGACCGGCATCGAGACGCCGAGCCCCGGCCGCGAGCGCGCCGAGAACGCCGCCGCCGTCGTCTGGCCGTGGCCGTTCCTCAGGTAGTCGACGAAGATCCGGCCGACCCGGTTGCTGCCGCCGCTCTTGGCGACGAATCGCTCGGGAATCGTTTTCGCCAAATGCGTCACGATCGCCTGCGAGAAGCCCTTGACGACGTCGTAGCCGAGCTTGGCAACGATCGGCACGACGACGTGCAGGCCCTTGCCGCCGCTCGTCTTCAGCCAGCTCGCGAGGCCGAGCTCGCCGAGCATCGCCCGCATCAGGAGCGCCGCTTCCTGGACGTGCGCCCAGCTCACGCCCTCGCCCGGGTCGAGGTCGAAGATTACGCGGTCGGGCTGATCGATCTTCTTCGCGGTCGAGTTCCAGGTGTGGAATTCGACGGTGTTCATCTGCGCCGCCGAGACCAGCGCGTCGAGCGTGTCGACCGCGAGCAGCGCCGAGTGCCCGGGCCAGAGCCTGGCGTCGAGCTCGCGCAGGCCCGGCATTCGCGTCTCCGGGTGCTTCTGAAAGAAGAGCTCGCCGGTGATGCCTTCGGGCGCGCGCACGAGCGAGACCGGCCGGTCCCTCAGGTGCGGCAGCATGCGCTCGGCGATGCTCTCGTAGTAGCGGACGAGCGCGACCTTGGTGATGCCGGTCGACGGATCGATGACGCGATCGGGATTGGTGACCTTGATGCTCGACGTCGGCGCAGCAACCGCGCCGACGCCGGCCGGCGCTTCGGCGCGCTCGCGCGTCACCTCGTGTGCCGGCTTGTCGAGGCGCAGCGCCGCGAACACGGCGTGGCGAACGTGGCCCTCGGGCGTCCACTCGCGAAACGAGACTTCGGCGACGAGCTCGGGCTTCACCCAGCGCTCCGCACCGGCGCTGCGCCGCGACCAGCGGCCGGGCGTGATCGCTTCGATCGCGAGCGTCGGCGTCCGGGTCTCGAGCGCGACCAGGCGGGCGTGCAGGTCGCGCGCGCTGCGCGCGTTCCAGCCGGTGCCGACGTTGCCCGCATAGGTGAGCTCGCCGTCTTCGTAGGTGCCGAGGAAGAGGCTGCCGACCTCGCCGCGCGCGCCGTTGCGATCGGTGAAGCCGCAGATCACGAACTCCTGGCGCAAGGCGCACTTGAGCTTGAGCCAGGTCTCGCTGCGCTGCGACACGTAGGGCGCGTCGGGGCGCTTGATGATGATGCCCTCGAGCTGCATGCTCCGCGCCGCCTCGAGCATCTGCGCCGGCGTCGCCGGGAACGCCTGGCTGAGACGGACGCGGTCGCTCGGATGCTGCTCCAGCAGCGCGCCGAGCAACGACCGGCGCGCGCGCAGCGGCACCTTGCGCAGGTCCTCGCCATCGTGGAACGGCAGGTCGAAGACGAAGTACTCGATCGCCGCGCTCGCCGCGCTGTCGATCGCGTTCTGGAGCGCGTTGAAGTCGGGCAGGCCCTCGTCGTTCATCACCACGATCTCGCCGTCGAGCCAGGCCGAGGCGATGCCGAGCGACTCGATCGCGGCGGCGAGCGGCTTCATCTTGTCGGTCCAGTCGTGGCCGCCGCGGGTGATGAGCTTCGCCTTGCCCTTCTCGAGGCGCGCCATCAGCCGATAGCCGTCGAATTTGGTCTCGACGATCCAGTCCCCCCGCCGGCGGCGTCGCGACCAGGGTCGCGAGCTGCGGCGCGAGCTTCGCCGGCAGCAGCGCGCGCACCGCTGCCGAGAGATCGGGGGCGAAGCCGTCCGGGCCCGTCGCCGCTCCGGCGCCCCGGCCGCTCGCTTCGCGCGGCTCGCGCTCCTCGACGAGGCCGAGCGGCCTGGCGACGACGCTGTCGGGCAGCGCCGTGATCACGTCGTACTCGGCGACCGGCCGCGCCCACGCGTCCTTCTTCTTGAACAGCATCCACGGGTCCTGCTTGTCGCCCGGCTTGGCGATCCGCACCAGCTCCCACAGGCCGGCGAGCTTTTCGCCGTGCAGGCGAAAGACGAGCTTGCCCTCGGCCATGCCGGTGCGCGCGTCGCCGACCGGCTCCCAGCTGCCGCGGTCCCAGACGATCACCGTGCCGGCGCCGTACTGGCGCGGCGGGATCGTTCCCTCGAAGCTCGCGTAGTCGAGCGGATGGTCCTCGACGTGGATCGCCATCTGCTTTTTCGCCGGGTCGAACGACGGCCCCTTCGGCACGGCCCAGCTGAGCAGGACGCCATCGAGCTCGAGGCGAAAGTCGTAGTGCAGGCGGCTCGCCCAGTGCTTCTGGACGACGAACGAAAGCGCTTGCGAAGGCGCGGCCTGCCTGCCTTTCGCCGCGCCGGCCGGCTCCGACGTGACTGCGAAGTTGCGCTTCTGGCGATAGCGCGAAAGCGGCGGCGGCGCATCCATCGGCCGAGAGGATAGGCCGCGCCGCGCCGCGCGGCTCAGCGCTCGAGCGAGGCCCTGAGGCGCTCGAGGGCGCGGTCCCAGCGCGCGCCGTACGCCTCGAGCGCGCGCCGCGCTTCGCCGAGCCGGGCCGCCTCGAATTGCCAGCGCCGCTCGCGGCCGACCTTGAGGTCGCGGACGAGGCCGGCATCGGCGAGGACCTGCAGGTGCTTGGTCACGGCCTGGCGCGTCAGCTCGGTGCCGGCGGTGAGGGCGGTGATCGACATCGCGCCGCCGGCGCAGAGCACGGCCACGAGGTGCAGCCGGGTCTTGTCGCCGAGCGCGGCGAAGGTCGTCGCCTGACGGCCGAGGGCGCGACGCGCCGGCACCGGCGACCGGCCGGCGCGGGCGCGGCCGGCCGCGTCGTCACGCGCCGACATGGCGCTCGATGTTCTTCATCTGCGCGTCCCAGCCCTGGCTGTTCATGCGGAAGGCGTCGCGCCGGCGCGCCGGCGGCAGCGCGTCGAAGCCCGACTCGACGACGCGCAGGCGCGTGCCGCCGTCGATCGGCTCGAGCTCGAGCTCGACCAGCGTCGTCGCCTCGCCGGAGTAGTCGACGGCCGGATCGATCGCGTAGGGATGCCAGCGGAACGTGAGCCGCCGCTCGGGCTCGACGCGCTCGATCTGCGCGGTGAAGACGAGGTGCTCGTAGCCGGGATGCGTGATCCGGCCTTGCACGCTCCGGCCGGCGGCGAACACCTGGCCGGCGAGCGCGACGCCGAACCAGGTGCCGAACTCCTCGGCGTCGGCGAGCGCGCGCCAGACCCGCGCGAGCGGGGCTCGGATGTCGATCGAGCGCTCGATGCGATCGCTGCTCTCGTCGCTTCGGGTCGACGCTGTGACTTCGCTCATGGGCAACCTCCTGGTTGCAGGATAGGGGAGGGCCCGACCTCATGCAACATCCTGGTTGCACGAAAACGAGCACCCGCTTCGCGCCCTCGTCTTTACATCGCGAAACGTGGCGGCGTGAAAACCGACGCCGCCGACGCCCGGGCGAACCCGCCACCGCGGCGACGCCGGAGGTAGCCTGACGGGAGTTGGGCGATTTCTCCTACAGCCCTGCGCCGGCCCGAGGTCCACCATCGGTGAGTGCCTCTAAAAAGGAGCTAGAGATGAAAGTTCAACGAATCGTTGCCGCCGTCGCCGCCGCCTCGCTCGTGCTGAGCACGGGCGGCGCCTTCGCCCAGGCGGAACAGAACCAGGTCCTGATGGACCAGGCGCAGCGCGCCAACCGCACCGGTCAGCCGCTCGCCGGCATGGGCGACTCGCCGAACGGCTACCGCAACAACGATCGCGGCCAGGCTCGCACCGACCAGCGCGGCCAGGCCGACCAGCGCGGCCAATATCGCGGCGACCAGCGCCAGCAGGCCGACCAACGCCAGTACCGCGGCGACCCGCGCACCCAGTATCGCAACGACAACCGCGGCTACGACAATCGCGGCTACGACAACCGCGGCTACGGCGACGCGCGAGGCTACGGCCGCGGCGCCGGCCCCGACCATTCGTTCTACCGCGGCGGCCGCCTGCCGTCCGAGTACCGCAGCCGCCAGTACGTCGTCGACGACTGGCGCGGTCACCACCTGAGCGCGCCGCCGCGCGGCTACCACTGGGTGCAGGCGGGCGGCGACTACGTGCTCGTGGCGATCGCCTCCGGCATCATCGCGTCGATCCTGCTGAACCAGTAACGCGCTCGCCGCAACGCCGCCACCGCGCGCGGCGGCGGCCGACGCTCACTCGACCTTGGCGCCCGAGTCCTTGACGACACGCGCCCATTTCGCGATCTCGGCGCGCTGGTAGGCGGCGAGCTCGTCGGCGCTCGAGCCGACCGCGTCGAGGCCGGCCTCGGCGAGCTTCCTGGCGATCTCGGGCGAGGCGAGGATCTTCTTCACCTCGCCCTGCAGGCGGTCCACGACCGCCTTCGGCGTTCCCGCCGGCGCGAACAGCGCGAACCACGACACCGCGTCGAAGCCGGGCAGGCCCTGCTCGGCGATGGTCGGGATCTCGGGCGCGGCCGGCGAGCGCGTCAGGCTCGTCACGCCGAGCGCGCGGAGCTTGCCTTCCTTCACGAGCGGCAGGCTCGACGGCATGTTGTCGAACATCATCGTCACCCGGCCGCCGAGCACGTCGGGGATCGCCGTGGCGCGGCCCTTGTACGGCACGTGCGTCATGTCGATGCCGGTCATCGTCTTGAAGAGCTCGCCCGAGACGTGGATCGACGTTCCCGACCCCGACGACGCGAAGGTCATCTTGCCCTCGCGCTTGCCGAGGGCGATGAACTCGGCGAGGTTCTTCGCCGGCACATCGTTGTTGATGACGAGCAGGTTCGGGGTCGTCGCCAGCAGCGTCACCGGCGCGAAGTCCCTGACCATGTCGTACGGCATCCTGGCGTAGAGCGCGCCGTTGATGGCGTGCGTGCCGACCGTGCCGACGACGACCGTGAGGCCGTCGGGCGGTGCCTTGGCGACGAAATCGGCACCCGTGTTGCCGCCGGCGCCCGGCTTGTTGTCGATCAGCACCGGCTGGTTCCAGGCGGCGCTCAGCCGCTCGCCGATCAGGCGCGCCAGGATGTCGGGGGCGCCGCCGGGCGTGAACGTGACGACGATGTGCATCGGCTTGGCCGCCGCCGTCTGCGCCGACGCGGCAGGCGCGACGGCGAGCGCGGCGGCGAACACGAGCGAGCAGGCGAGGCGGGCGGTCGATGCGTTCATCGCGGCGGCTTTCGAAGGAACGATGTCGAGGAGGCCGGGGCGATTATTCGGCGCCGGCAACGCCGCGGGGCGGCGGGTTTTCCCAGAGCAGGCATCATCGCCACTCGCAGGAGAAAGTACCTTGAATCGCCATCTCACTTCGGCCCGCGCCCTCGCCGCCGCCTCGCTTTTCCTCGCCCTCGCCGGCTGCGAGCTGCTCAAGCACAACGAGGAAGCGCTGACGATCATCAACGGCCGCGTCATCGGCATGCCGGCCGGCGACTTCTTCGACCGCTACGGGCGCGCCAGCTCGCGCAGCGAGCTCGCCGAGGGCGGCATGGCGTACGACTGGATCTCGAGCGTCGCCTATGCCGCGCCCGGCCCTGCAGGGCTCGACGATCGCGTCTGCAAGCTGCACCTGACCGCCGACAAGCGCGGCAGGATCAGCGTCGTCCAGGTGATGTACGACGCGCCGGGGATGAAGAGCACGTCGCGCTGCGGCGAGATCTTCGCCGCCAAGTAAGGCGCGGCGCGCAGCGACCGCCGTGGCCGAAGCTCGCGCAGCGCGACCCGGCGACGCGGTCGCGATCGTCGGCGCCGGCATCGGCGGCCTGACGCTCGCGCTCGCGCTGCACCGGGCCGGCATCGCCTGCCGCGTCTACGAGGCGGCGGCGGAGATCCGGCCGCTCGGCGTCGGCATCAACGTCCTGCCGCACGCGAGCGCGGCGCTGCAGTCGCTCGGCGTTCTCGCCGCGCTCGAGCGCGTCGCCGTCGTCACGCGCGAAGCGGCGTTCTTCAACCGCTTCGGCCAGCACGTCTACAGCGAGCCGGCCGGCCGCTGGGCCGGCCACGACGTGCCGCAGCTCTCGATCCACCGCGCCGACCTGCAGGCAGTGCTCCTCGACGCCGTTCGAGCGCGCCTCGGCGCCGATCGCGTCGTCACCGGCCACGCCTGCGTCGGTGTCGACGAGCTCGGCGACGGCGGCGTCCGCGTCCGCTGCCGCGACCCGGAAGGCGCGCCCTGCGCCGACGCCTTCGCCGCCGTCGCCGTCGGCTGCGACGGCATCCATTCGGCGCTGCGCCGCCAGCTCTATCCCGAGGAGGGGCCGCCGCGCTGGTCGGGCGTCAACATGTGGCGCGGCGTCGTCGCGCACGCGCCGTTCCTGAGCGGCGGGACGATGGTTCGCGCCGGCTGGCTCTCGGTCGGCAAGATGGTGATCTATCCGATCCGGAACGCGATCGACGGCGAAGGCCGCCAGCTCGTCAACTGGGTCGCCGAGCTCGAGTGCGCCGAGCCGGTGCGGCGCGACTGGAATGCGCGCGGCCGCCTCGACGAGTTCTTCCCGACCTTCGCCGACTGGCGTTTCGACTGGCTCGACGTCGCCGCGCTGATCGCTTCGACCGAGACCGTGCTCGCCTATCCGATGGTCGACCAGGACCCGCTGCCGCGCTGGAGCTTCGGCCGCATCACCCTGCTCGGCGACGCCGCGCATCCGATGGTTCCGCGCGGCTCGAACGGCGCCGGCCAGGCGATCCTCGACGCGGTCTGCCTCGCCGGGCTGCTCGCCGCGCGCGGCGTCGGCGCCGACGCGCTCGCCGAGTACGACCGCATCCGCAACGCGGCGACGGCGAAGATCGTCCTCGCCAATCGCAGCACGCCGCCCGACACGATCCTGCGCGAGGTGCACGAGCGATCGGGCGACAAGCCGTTCGCGCGCATCGAGGACGTCGTCTCGCGCGAGGCGCTCGAGAAGATCGCCAGCGACTACAAGCGAGCGACCGGCATGACGGCGAGCCCGTGATGTCCCGGCCGCGATCGGGCTCGAACGAGATGCCTTAGCCTCGCCGCTGATCGACGAAGGAGATCACGTGACCGTCATCCGAACGCTGCGCCGGCGCAGCTTCATCGCCTCGCTCGGCGCCGGCGCGCTCGCCGGATTCGGCGCCGGCGCGGCGCGCGCGCAGGCGGCGTGGCCGGGCAAGCCGGTTCGCATCATCGTTCCCTACACGCCGGGAACCGGGATGGACATCCTGGCGCGAACGCTCGCGCCGCACCTGCAGGCGGCCTGGGGCCAGGGCATCGTCGTCGACAACCGGCCCGGCGCGTCGGGCAACGTCGGCGCCGGCGCGGTCGCCAAGGCGTCGCCCGACGGGCTGACGCTGCTGATGGGCGTCAACACGCTGATCATCAATCCGGCCCTGTACGCGAACATGACGTACGACCCGCTCAAGGACCTGGCGCCGATCGGCCTGTGCGCAACCGGCTCGTTCCTCCTCGTCGCCGGCGCCGGCGCGAAGATCAGGTCGGTCGACGAGCTCGTCAAGGCGGCGCGCGCAAAGCCGGGCGCGCTCGACTACGCGTCGCCCGGCATCGCGACGCCGCACCACATGGCGATGGAGCTCTTCAAGCTGCAGGCCAAGGTGTCGATCACGCACATCCCTTTCTCGGGCACCGCCGGCGCGGTCAACGCCGTGCTCGCCGGCGACGTGCCGCTGATGTTCCTGCCGGTGCACGTGGCGATGGCGCAGGTCAAGGGCGGCCGCCTCGTCGTTCTCGCCGCCGCCGGCGATCGCCGCTCGAGCCTCGCGCCCGACGTGCCGACGCTCGCCGAGCTCGGATATCCGAACGTCGAGGCCGATCTCTGGTACGGCATGCTCGCGCCGGCGGCGACGCCGCGCGACGTCGTCGCCCGGGTCCACGCCGACATGACGAAGGCATTGGCGCTGCCCGAGGTCAGGACCGCGCTCGCCGCCCAAGGCATGGAGGTCGCGTCGGGATCGCCCGAGGACATGGCCGCGCTGATGCGCCGCGATGCCGCGCGCTGGGCCGCGGTCGTCAGGCAGGCGGGTATCAAGGCCGAGTAGGCGCCGGCCGCGCATCGCCGCCCCGGAGGATTCGCATGAAGGACCAACGTTCCGCCTGGCCCGTCCTCGACTACGCCGCCTGGCGCGACACCGGCACGACGCTGCACCGCTGGACCCAGGTCGTCGGCAAGGTCCGCCTGGCGCTGACGCCGTGGCTCAACCACGGCTGGCAGGTGCCGCTCTACGTCGGCGCGCGCGGCCTCGGCACGTCGGCGATCCATGTCGGCGGCGAGGTGTTCGAGATCGACTTCGACTTCGTCGACCACCGCCTCGTCCTGCGCACGTCGAGCGGACCGGAGCGCGGCTTCGCGCTCGCGCCGATGCCGGTCGCCGAGTTCTATCGGCGCTTGCTCGACGAGCTCGCGGCGGCCGGCATCGACGTCGCGATCTGGCCGGTGCCGAACGAGATCGCCGAGCCGATCCCGTTTCCGGACGACACCGTCCACTGCAGCTACGACCGCGCCGCCGCTCACGCCTGCTGGCGCGCGCTGGTCCAGGTCGACCGCGTGCTGCGCCTGTTCCGCACGTCGTTCCTCGGCAAGGCGAGCCCGGTGCATTTCTTCTGGGGCGCCTTCGATCTCGCCGTGACGCGTTTTTCCGGCCGCGCTGCGCCGCTCCATACGGGCGGCATTCCCGGCCTGCCCGACGCGGTGACGCGCGAGGCGTACTCGCACGAGGTGAGCAGCGCCGGCTTCTGGCCCGGCAACGACGCCTCGCCGCAGGCGGCCTTCTATTCCTACGCGTATCCGTCGCCCGAAGGCTTCGCCCGCGCCCGCATCGAGCCCGCCAGCGCCGAGTGGTCCGAAGCGATGGGCGAGTGGCTGCTGCCCTACGAGCAGGTGCGCAGCGCCGACGACCCCGACGCCGTCGCCCTGCGCTTCCTCGAGTCGACGTACCGGGCCGCGGCCGACCTCGGCCGCTGGGACCCGGCCCTCGAATGCGGGATCGGCGTGGCGGGCGTGCCGCGGCCGGTCGGCTGAGGCGCGGCCAGAGGCTATCCTCGCTGCCCTCGCCCGCGTCGCGACATCCCGTGTCCATTCCAACCGAGCCCATCGGCAGCATTCCCCGCCCGCCGGCGCTGATCGATGCGCTGGCTGTGACCGATGGCGCCGATCCCGCGCTCGAGCCGCTCTACGACGCGGCGATCGTCGACACGATCGCGCGCTTCGAGGCGACCGGCTCGCCGGTGATCACCGATGGCGAGCAGCGCAAGTACCACAACTTCTGGACCTACTGCGTCCACGGCCTGCCGAACCTCGGCGCCGACGGCTTCCGGATCCCGTTCGCCGCCGGTCACGAGCGGCGCATGCCGCGCCTAAAGCATGGGCCGTTCCGCTACGGCCGCTACGCCGACCGTTACCTCGAAGCGGCGCAGCGCCATGCCCACGTGCCGGTCAAGCAGGCGGTGATCTCGCCGTCGGCGCTGAGCCTGCTCTATCCCGATGCCGAGCTGCCCGGCTATTCGCGCGAGCGCTTCCTCGAGGACCTGCTGCGCGAGCACGAGACCGAAGTGCGCAACTGCCTGGCCAAGGGCGCGCACAAGGTGCAGATCGATTTCACCGAGGGCCGGCTCGCCGTCAAGCTCGATCCGTCGGGCGGCCTCCTGCGCAGCTTCGTCGACCTCAACAACCTCGCCCTGAGCCGCTTCGACGGCGCCGACCGCGAGCGCATCGGCGTCCACACCTGCCCGGGCGGCGACCGCGACTCGACGCACAGCGCCGACGTCGACTACGCCGATCTGCTGCCGAGCCTGTTCGAGCTGAAGGCGACCCACTTCTACGTCGCCCTCTGCGGCGAGCCCGACCCGAAGCGCGTGCTGAGCATCATCCGCGAGCACCGCAAGCCCGAGCAGCACGTCTTCGTCGGCGTCGTCGCGCCGATCGATCCGCGCATCGACAGCGCCGAGGAGGTGCGCGACCGCGTCCTGCTGGCCGCCGAGTACATCCCGCTCGACCGTCTCGGCACGACCGACGACTGCGGCTTCGCCCCGTTCTGCGACGACCGCTCGACGACGCGCGACACCGCCTTCGCCAAGATCCGCGCCCGGGTCGAGGGCACGGCGCTGGCGGCACGCGCGCTCGGGTTCGGGCGATGAGCGACAGCGCCGAAGACGAGCTGATCCGCTCGGTCGCGCTGCGCAACGCGAGCGCGATCCTGCTCGCGCGCCGGCGCGTCGAGGAAGACCTGCTGCGCGCCAACGAGGCGCTCGAGGCGCGCACGCGCGAGCTCGCCCACACGGTGTCGCTGATGCGGGCGACGCTCGAATCGACCGCCGACGGCATCCTCGTCACCGACGGCAGCGGCCGCGTCACGACCTTCAACCAGAAGTTCCTCGACATCTGGGGCCTGCCGCACGACGCCGTCGCGAGCGGTGTCCACGCCGACCTCGTGCGCCAGGTCGCGCACCTGTTCGAGACACCGAGGAACGTCGCCGACCGCATCGATGCCGTCTACGCCTCGACCGGCTCGTCGCTCGACATGCTGTCGCTGCGCGACGGCCGCTGGTTCGAGCGCTTCTCCTTGCCGCAGCACGTCGACGGCAGGAACGTCGGCCGGGTCTGGAGCTATCGCGACGTCACGGCCAGGAAGCAGGCCGAGGACGCGCTCCGCGACGAAGCGCGCGTGCTCGACCTGCTCAACCAGACCGGCAGCGCCGTCGCCTCGACGCTCGACCTGGCGACCCTGCTGCAGACCGTGACCGACGCGGCGACGCAGCTGAGCGGCGCCAAGTTCGGCGCCTTCTTCTACAACACCGTCGACGAGCGCGGCGAGTCGTTCCTGCTCTATTCGCTGTCGGGCGCGCCGCGCTCGGCGTTCGACGGCTTCGGCCTGCCGCGGGCGACGCCGATGTTCGGGCCGACCTTCAACGGCGAAGCGCCGGTGCGCGTCGACGACGTCCTCCTCGATCCGCGCTACGGCCGGATGGCGCCGCACCACGGCATGCCGCGCGGCCACCTGCCGGTGCGCAGCTACCTCGCCGTGCCGGTCAAGCTGCGCAACGGCGAGACGATCGGCGGCCTCTTCTTCGGCCACCCCGAGCCGGGCATGTTCGACGCGCGCGCGGAGCGGATCATCGTCGGCATCGCCGCGCAGGCCTCGATCGCCGTCGACAACGCGCGCGTCTACGAGGAGGCGCGCCGGGTCGCCGCCGAGAAGGAGCGCCTGGTCGAGGTCGAGCGCGCCGCGCGCGCCGAGGCCGACCGCGTCAGCCGCCTCAAGGACGAGTTCCTCGCCACCCTCTCGCACGAGCTGCGCACGCCGCTCACCGCGATCCTCGGCTGGGCCAAGGTGCTGCTGCTCAAGCGCGACGACGAGGCGAGCGTGACGCGCGGCCTCGACGCGATCGCCCGCAACGCGCAGGCGCAGGCGCGCCTGATCGAGGACCTGCTCGACATGAACCGCATCGTCTCGGGCAAGGTCCGCCTCGAGCTGCAGCCGACCGACATCGCCGCCGTCGTCGACGCCGCGGTCGACTCGATCCGGCCTTCGGCCGATGCCAAGGCGCTGCGCCTCGAGGTCGCCGTCGACGCAAAGGCGGGCGTGCTGGCAGGCGATCCGAACCGGCTCCAGCAGATCGTCTGGAACCTGCTCACCAACGCCGTCAAGTTCACGCCGCGGGGCGGCCGGATCGAGGTGACGCTGAAGCGCGTCGACGCCGGCGTCGAGGTCACGGTGCGCGACGAAGGCATCGGCATCGAAGCGAGCTTCCTGCCCAAGGTCTTCGATCGCTTCCGCCAGGCCGACGCGTCGACGACGCGCTCGCACGGCGGCCTCGGCCTCGGCCTGTCGATCGCGCGCCAGCTGACCGACCTGCACGGCGGCAGGCTGCAGGCGAGCAGCGACGGCCCGGGCCGCGGCGCGACCTTCGTCCTCTCGCTGCCGGCGAGCGCGCCGGGCAACGTCGCTGACGCGGCGCCGCGGACGACGCCCAAGCGTGCCGCGCCGAGCGGCTCGCTCGACCTCGACCTCGCCGGCCTGAAGGTGGTCGTCGTCGACGACGAAGCCGACACGCGCCAGCTGGTCGAGCAGCTGCTCGCGGACTGCGGCGCCGAGGTGCGCACCGCGACCTCGGCGGGAGAGGGGCTGGCGCTCGTCAGGTCGCTCGGGCCCGACCTCCTGCTCAGCGACATCGGCATGCCCGAGTGCGACGGCTACCGCTTCATCGAGCAGGTGCGCCGCCTCGGCCTCGAGCACGGCGGCGCCATCCCGGCGATCGCCCTGACGGCGTTCGCGCGCAGCGAGGACCGCGACCGCACGCTCGTCGCCGGCTACCAGCTGCACCTGGCCAAGCCGATCGAGCCGCACGAGCTGCTCGCCGCGGTCGGGCGCCTCTCGGGCCGGGGCGGCGCCGGCTGAGCACCCGTCGCCGCGGCAGCGCCTCAGGACGCGGGCAGCGCGCTCAGCCAGAAGCGCAGCTGCGCGACCTTGATGTTGCCGCTGGCGTCGAAGTAGCGGCTCTGCCACTCGTCCGGGACGACCGAGAGCATCGCCTCGGCCTGGGCCTTGCCCTGGCTATGGATCGTCCAGCGCCACGAGAAGTGATCGTAGATGTCGAGCACGTGCGTCGCGTAGGCTTCGGCGAGGGCGCGCTGGCCGCGCACGATGATCAGGTTCTCGTCGTTGTTGAACGACGCCTTGTGGCCGAGGTTGTGGCTGCCAGTCACGACCGCGCACTCGGGCGAGAACGGGTCGACGACGATGATCTTGTCGTGCGTCACCGCGAAGCCGGCCGACAGAATCTCCTTCTGCCAGCCCACGGGGATGTTGTCGCCGAGTGCCTGCGCCTGGATCACGCGCGGGTCCTGCCGCCCGGCCTTCGCCGTGCCCTTCGGCTTGGGCGCCGGCGTCGTGCCGTACAGGTCATAGAAGAACGCTTCCGCCGCCGACGGATGGGTGACGCAGCCGCGCACGAAGAGATCCTTGTTCGCCTTCTGCGCCGCCGCCGCCCAGTTGGCGAGGCTCGGCGAGCCGGGATAGAAGGCGAGGAAGAGGACGGCGTGCCGGGCGCCGGCGATGAGCTGCGCCACCTCTTCCATGTCGGGCGGCCGCTTCTCGTTGGCGAGCGATCCGCGCAGCTTCGGCGTGTTGGGCGAGAACCAGCTCGTCGCCTTCATCCCGGCGCCGATCGCGAACGACTTGGCCGTCGCGTCCCAGGTGCGCAGCGCCGTTCCCTGCAGCGCCTTGGCGTCGCCGGCGGCGGCGTCCGTGTCCTTGGCGAGCTGCTTCCAGTAGTCGTGATAGCGGCGCGCGATCTGCGCGTCGTCGCAGACGATGGTGTTGTTGGTCTGCGCGCAGAGGCCCGTCGAGGTCCAGTTGGTCGAGCCGAACAGCACCGCCGCCGGCTTGCCGTGGGCGTCGACGTGGACGACGAACTTGTTGTGGCCGATCTGGTTGTTCGGCAGCATGCGGTCGAGCAGCTAGCCCGCGGTCCGGGCGAGGCGCCGCCGCGACGCCGCGTTGCCGTCGGTGATCGCGCTCGCGCTCTGGCCGTCGCCCGCGTCCGGATTGGAGAGCACGAGGTGCAGCTTCTTGCCGGCGCCCTCGAGCGCCGCGATCAGCTCGTCGTCGCCGAGCTCGTAGAGCGCCGCGTAGAGCGCGCCGCCCGCCTTGGCGCGGCCCACGAAGTCGAGCAGCGCGCCGATCATGTCGCCGGCCAGGCTGACGCGCAGCTTGCCGCCCTTCTGCGCGATCGCCGCGAGCAGCGCGCCCTTGGCGGGCTTGCCGCCGAGCGCGGTCGAGACGCGCTGGGTCGAGATCAGGCCGCGGTTGAAGAAGGCGCGCCACTTGGGTGCGACGGTCGGGCCGATCTCGATCTCGTTGGAGACCAGGAAGGCGATCGTCATCGGCGTCAGGCTGCCGGGCTTGCCGGCGAGCGGGACGATCTTGTAGCGGAAGCGCCGGTTGCCGGTCCGATCGGCGACCAGGCGCGCATACGGGTCTTTCCAGTAGAACTTCTGCACCGGAAAACTCGCCGTCGTCTGGCCACGCTTGGGCGCGAACCCCGGGAAAACCGCCATCGACGGCAGCGCGGTTTCGACACCGGCGGGATCGATGCGGTA
>DASYKC010000206.1:0-8935 GCA_035995885.1 Caldimonas sp.
CGGCACGAGCCTGCGCTTCGAGAGCGGCCACTTCGTCATGGTCGGCATCGTCGTCGACGGCAAGCCGCTGATGCGCGCCTACTCGATCGCCAGCGCGCACTACGAGGAGCATCTGGAGTTCTTCAGCATCAAGGTTCCGAACGGCCCGCTCACCTCGCGCCTGCAGCACCTGAAGGTCGGCGACGATGTGCTGGTCGGCAGGAAGCCGACCGGCACCCTCGTTCTCACCGACCTGCTGCCCGGCCGCAACCTCTACCTGTTCGCAACCGGCACCGGCCTGGCGCCGTTCATGAGCATCATCCGCGATCCCGACACCTACGAGCGCTTCGCGAAGGTCGTCCTCGTCCACGGCGTGCGCAAGGTCGACGAGCTCGCCTACGCCGACCTGATCGCCCACGACCTGCCGAGCCACGACCACCTCGGCGAGCAGGTCCGCGACCAGCTCGTCTACTACCCGACGGTGACGCGCGAGCCGTTCCGCAACCAGGGTCGCCTCCCGGACCTGATCGCCAACGGCAAGCTGTGCAGCGACATCGGCTTCCCCCAGATCGATCCCGCGACCGACCGCGCCATGATCTGCGGCGGCCCGGCGATGCTGAAGGACATGCGCGCCGTCCTCGACGGCGCCGGCTTCACGATCTCGGCCGGGATCGGCCAGGCCGGCGACTACGTGATCGAGCGGGCGTTCGTCGAGAAGTGACTGCGTCCGATCGCACCGGACGCGCTCACAGCTCGGCCAGGATCGTCTTCATCGCCGAGTCGTTTTTCTTGTAGTTGGGCCCTGGTTCGGTAAAGCGTTTATCGAGCATGACCAGGTCAGAAATCCGGGACAGATCGAACAGCGGTTCGGGCTCGCTGCCGCCGCTGATCTGATGGCCCCGCAACAGCTCAGTGCCCTTTGAGCCCAATCCGAAGCACTGAGGCTGCACGACCCGCTCTTTGCCGTTGTACGTGAACGAGAGCGTCCGCCTGGACTTGATCGAGGCGATGACGATCTGCCTCATGCTCTTCGGCCGGCTACCGCCGCCCGAGCCGTTGGTGACCCGTCCCGCCGCTCTGTCGCCTCGCTTGGAAAGAGCTGTCTTCTTCCAGACCAGGCTCAGCTTCCTCTGAGACGCCGCACAGTCGCGCAGATAGAAATTGATCAAGCTTTGATAAGGCACACCGACTTCATCTGAAATCCGTTTGAAGTAGTCGAGGGCTTCTTCATCCAGCCGAATCGTGATCTGCTTCTTCAGCTGGGGGGCGTACGGATTGCTTCTGGACTCTGAAAAATCGTATTCCTTGCGCATGTTGCACCTGCTAAGGATAGAACTTCGATTCGCTTGAAGTGGCCTTGCGCGCCGAGATGATGCGAATGAGGCCACCTTCGCTTCGATAGCAATGGCTGACCACGATCAATCGCAGCGTCCTGCTCAGACCGAGGAGGATGAATCGTTCTTCCTCGGCTGAATGGTCGGGGTCATCGATCAACCGTGCGTGCTGGTCGGAAAAGACGGACCGCGCCTCTTCGAATGACACGCCATGCTTTGTCCGGTTGGCCTCGGCCTTGCGCTCATCCCATTCAAAAGCAATGGCCACGCACTCATTGTACCTACGTTGTAGTTACAAGGGCGAACCACTCTCGAAAGCCTGCAAGCGCACGTCGAGCTTTCGGCTCTCCGCGGCGACGCTAAGTGCCCTGGGCTGCCGCCCGCTTTGCCAACAAGGCATTCCCCGACCGCGAGACCGGCTTCCTGCCGAGCACGCCCGAGATGAACGCCGCCGCATCGACGACGCCGTCGAGCGACACCCCCGTGTCGATGCCGAGCCCGTCGAGGAGGAACAGGACGTCCTCGGTGGCGACGTTGCCGGTCGCGCCCTTCGCGTAGGGGCAGCCGCCGAGGCCGGCAACGCTGGCGTCGAAGGTGGCGACGCCGACCTCGAGGCTGGCGTAGACGTTGCCGATCGCCTGGCCGTAGGTGTCGTGGAAATGGCCGCTCACCTCGGCGACCGGATAGTGCTTCAGCGCCCGCTCGAGCGCTGCCTGGACGCGCTTGGGCGTGCCGACGCCGATCGTGTCGGCGACGCCGCAGTGATCGACGCCGATCTCCTTGATCAGGCGAACGACGCGCTCGACCTCGTCGGCCGAGACCTCGCCCTGGTACGGACAGCCGAGCGCGACCGAAACCGCACCGCGCACCTTGATGCCGTGGCCGTGCGCGGCGGCGACGACCGGGCGGAAGCGCTCGATGCTCTCGGCGATCGAGCAGTTGATGTTCTTCTGGCTGAACGCCTCGGTGGCGGCGGCGAAGACGACGATCTCGTCGGGCCACTCGGCGCGCGGCGCCGACAGCGCGCCGTCGAGGCCCTTCATGTTCGGGATCAGCACCGAGTAGCGGACGCCGGGCTTTCGCTCGATGCCGGCGAGGACGGCGGCGTTGTCGGCCATCTGCGGCACCCATTTCGGGCTGACGAAGCTAGTGACCTCGATCTCGCGCAGGCCGGCGGCCTGCAGGCGGTGAACGAGCTCGATCTTGACGGCGGCGTCGACGGTCTGCTTCTCGTTCTGCAGGCCGTCGCGCGGGCCGACGTCGACGAGGGTGACGCGGGAAGGGATCATGGCGTGCCTCCGTTCGGGGCTGCTATTCCATCGCTGTGACGTAGCCGCCGCGCATGCGCCGCATCAGCCGGGCGATGAAGCGCCACAGCACCCAGACGACGACGAGCGAGACGACGACCACCGCCGCCAGGACGACGAGCGAGACGACCGGGTGCGCCCACGACAGCCAGAGGATGAACGGCACCGCGCCATCGCCGAAGAGCGAGAGGGCGATGTTCGAGAACGGCTCGGGCGAGGTGTTGGCGGAGGCGCGCGTCGTCAGCTTGGCGGCGTGGCTGGTCGCGGCGAGGGTTCCGCCCATCAGCGCTGCCGCCGTCACCCAGCTCGCCTGATCGCCGCCGAACACCGCCCCGGCGAGCGCCGCGCCGGCGGGGATGCGGACGAAGGTGTGGATCGCGTCCCAGACGCTGTCGAGCCCGGGGATCTTGTCGACGAAGAACTCGATGAACAGCATCACCCCGCTCGCGCCGAGGACGATCGGATGCGCCAGGACGTGCAGGTCGCCGGGCAGGCTGACCCAGCCGAGCCAGCCGGCCAGGCCGGTGATGAAGACGACGGCGTAGAGGCGCAGGCCGCTCGCCCAGCCGAGCGCGGCGGCGATCGCGATGAGCTGGGTCAGATCGAGGTTCATGAGAGTCCATTGTCGGCCCGCGTCGGCGCCGGCACCACCCAATCCGGGGCGCGCTTGTCGAGAAAGCTCTGGATGCCTTCGCGCCCTTCGGCGCTGACGCGGATGTCGGCGATGCGGCGCGCCGTGTCGGCGCGCAGCTCGGCCGTGATCTCGCGGCCGGCGACGTCGCGGACGAGCTGCTTGCAGGCGCGCGTCGCCATCGGGCCGTTGGCGACGATCGCCGCCGTGAAGCGGCCGACGACCTCGTCGACCGTCGCCGCCGTGCAGACTTCGTGGGCGAAGCCCATCGCCTTCGCCTCGGTCGCGCCGAAGCGCTCGGCGCTGACGAAGTAGCGCCGCGCCGCCTGCTCGCCCATCGCGCGGATGACGTAGGGGCTGATCGTCGCCGGCAGCAGGCCGAGGCGGGCTTCGCTGAGCGAGAACGTCACCGCGTCGGCGACGACGCGGATGTCGCAGACCGAAGCGAGGCCGAGGCCGCCGGCGTAGCAGTCGCCGTGGATGCGGGCGATCACCGGCACCGGGCAGCTGTACATCGCCCACAGCATCTCGGCCAGGGCGGCGGCATCGGCGTGGTTCTGCTCCCAGGTGTAGTTCGCGGCCTCGCGCATGAAGGCCAGGTCGGCGCCGGCGCAGAACGCCTTGCCGCTGCCGCCGAGGACGATCGCGCGGACGTCGGCCGCGCCGGCGAGCGCGCCGAACGCCTCGGCCAGGGCGCGGATCAGCGTGCCGTTGAGGGCATTGCGCACTTCGGGGCGATCGAGCCAGACGCGGGCCACCGCACCGTCGCGTTCGATCCGCAGCGTGCTCGTCATGTCGATCCTTTCTTGCCCTCGGCCTGCAGCATCCATACCCAGTCGATCTCGGGGCAAGGGTAGCCCATGGCGGTGATCGCGGCGGTGATCTGGCCGCGATGGTGGGTGGCGTGGTTGAAGACGTGGCCGAGCGTCGGCGCGAACGGCAGCGACTGGGCGATTCCCCGGGTCGTCGTGTAGTCGAGCGTTCCGGCGAAGCGGGCGGCGTCGAACGACGCGATCAGCGCCTGCCAGCGCGGCACCGCGGCCAGCAGGCGATCGCGCAATGCGATGCGGTCGCTCTCGAGCTCGGCGTCGAGCGCGACCTGGTTCGAGACGCCTTCGGCGAAGCGCGGGAACCAGAGGCCGTGCTCGGCGACGAGCAGGTGGTTGCAGGTGCCGTGCACGCTCTTGAAGAAGAGGCCGGCGTCCTTGCGGTAGTCGGCCTCGCTCAGCCCGTCGACGTGCTCGCAGAGCCTGCCCGTCGCCCAGGCGTGGTAGCGGGCGAGCGACGCGAAATAGCCGCGCAGCGCCGCCGCCTCGCCCGCGTTCGCCTCAGTAGCGCTTGGCCGCTTCATCGAGCATGACCTCGGTCGCGCCGCCGCCGATGGCGAGGACGCGCGCGTCGCGCCAGAGCCGCTCGATCACCGTGCCGCGCATGTAGCCCATGCCGCCGTGGAACTGCTGGCACGTCTGCACGACCTCGTTGACGAGCTCGCCGCTGAGCGCCTTCAGCATCGACACGTCCTGGACGACGTCGTGGCCCTGCGTGACGCGCCAGGCGCAGTGGTACATGAACGAGCGCGCGGCGCGGACCTTGGCGTCGAGCATCGCCAGGCGCTGGCGCACGACCTGCTTGTCGAAGAGCGGCGCGCCGAAGGCGTTCCGGTCGCGCACGTGTTCCAGCGTCGCCTGCAAGGCCTGCGTCGAGTGGCCGACCGCCATCGCCGCGAGGGCGATGCGCTCGGTCTGGAAATTCTTCATCACCGAATAGAAGCCGCGGTTTTCCTCGCCGAGCAGATGGGCGGCCGGGATGCGGCAATCGTCGAAGACCAGCTCGGCGGTGTCCGAGGAGAGCCAGCCGCTCTTGTCGAGCTTGCGGCCCACGGCAAAGCCGGGCGTTCCCTTCTCGACCGCGAACATCGACATCGCGTGCCGGCCCGAGCCGGTCTTGGCGGCGACGAAGTAGAGGTCGGCGTGAACGCCGTTGGTGATGAAGAGCTTCGTGCCGTTCAGGATCCACTCGCTGCCGTCGGCCGAGCGCGTCGCCGTCGTCCGGATGCCGGCGACGTCGGAGCCGGCGCCGGGCTCGGTGATCGCGACGGCGGTGATCGTCGTGCCGGCCGTGATGCCCGGCATCCAGCGCGCCTTCTGCGCCGCGTTGCCGGCGTGGTGCAGGTGCGGGCTCGCCATGTCGGTGTGGACGAGCACGGTGATGATGAAGCCGCCGAAGGTCGACTGCGACAGCGCCTCGGCGAAGACGAGGTTGGTGAGCGCGTCGGCGTCGGCGCCGCCGTGCGCCTCGCCGTACATCAGGCCGAGCAGGCCGGCGCCGCCGAGCTTTTTCAGCACCTCGCGCGGCGTCATGCCGGCGTCTTCCCAGGCGAGCGCGTGCGGCTCGACCTCGCGCGCGATGAAGCGGGCGACCTGCTCGCGCAGCAGCTCGTGCTCGGGGGTCAGGTAGATGTTGTCCATGCGGCGTCGGCCCGGGTCAGGCAAAGAGGGTCGCTTCGCTCCAGCCGAGCGCGCGCATGTCGTCGACGCGCAGGTGCGCCTCGCTCGGCATCAGGAACTCGTCGAGCTGCGGCGGCGCGACCGGGGTGCCGGCGAGCATCGCGTGCGCTTGGCCGCGGTGGTGCACCTGGTGGGCAAGGAGGTGGCCGATGACGTGGCCGCGGCGCTCGCGCTGGATCCGTCCGGCGCCGCGGTCGAGGTCGACGATCTCGTCGAGCGCTGCCGGCGCGAGCGCGTCGACGTGATCGATGAAGCGCCGGTCGGAGAGCGCCTGCGCCGCGGCGAGCGCAGCGAGAGGAACGCCCTTCGGCGCCTCGCGCCACTGCCGCTCCGCGTCGGCCGCGCCGCGCAGCGCGGCCAGGTAGTACAGATCGACGGCGAGGATGTGCTCGAGCGTCCTCGCCAGGCTCGGAAAGAAGCTGGTCCGCGCCGCTTCGTAGTCGTCGCGCGAGAGCGCGGCCATCGCCGTGTGGAGGCGGTGGTTGGCGAGCCGGTTGGCGCGCGCCTGGGTGCGCAGGAAGGCGAGCAGCTCCATCGTCGACGCCTCAGAACGGACCGTGCTCGAGCCAGCGCTCGATCTGGTCGCGCCGGTCGTTGCCCCAGAACGGCTGGCCGTCGACGACGAAGAACGGCGCGCCGAAGACGCCTTGCGCGATCGCGTCATCGCACGCCGACTTGAGACGGCTCTTCCAGCGCGGCTCGGCCCAGACGCGCTCGGCCCCGTCGGCGTCGAGGCCGAACTCGCTCGCGAGCGCCTTCAGGTCGCGGGCGTTCGAGAGATCGACCGTGGCGCGCGTGAAGTAGGCGCGCAGGCCATGGCGCGCCCAGTTCGCGGCGCGCTCCGGGTCGCTCTCCTCGAGCCACCAGAAGACGCGCGCGGCGTTCTGCGTCGGCACCGGAAACTTCTCGGGCAAGGTGAACGGGACGCCGGCGAAGCGCGCCGAGCGCTCGAAGTCGAGCAGCGAGTACTCGCGCTTGATCGGATGGCTCACCGGGCTCTTCAGCTCGGCCGCCTGGAAGGTGACGCCGAGCAGGACCGCGTGCCAGCGCACCGGCCGGCCGTGGCGCGCCGCGAGGGCCTCGATCCACTCCGAGGCGATGTACGAATACGGCGACGAGAAGTCGACGTAGAAATCGATCGCGGCCTTGCCCACGGTCAGCACCCCAGTTGCGTCGCCAGGTCGGCGAAATCGCGCGCCTGCCAGTCGAAGGTATTTTCCGCTACCGCCTCGTGGCGCACGGTCGCGCCGTGCTCGAGCGGCCGCGCGACGTAAGCGGTCGGCAGGCCGGCCTGGCGTGCGGCGTCGAGGTCGCTCGGATGCGCCGCGACCATCGCGACCTCGCCCGGCGCGACGCCGAGCAGGCGCGCCGCCATGCGGTAGACCGCGCGGTCGGGCTTGTAGCGCTCGATCAGCTCGGCCGAGAGGACCGTGTCCCAGGGCAGGCCGGCGCGCCTGGCCATGTCGACGAGCAGCGAGACGTTGCCGTTCGAGAGCGTCGCGATCGTGAAGCGCTGCTTGAGGCGCTGCAGGCCGGCGACCGAATCGGCCCAGGGATCGAGGCGATGCCAGGCGAGATTGAGCTGACGGCGCTCGTCTTCGCTCAGCGCCGACAGACCGAAGCGCGGCAGCAGCGTCTCGAGGATCTCGCGGTGCAGCGCGTCGATGCTGCGCCACGGCGCGGCGCCCGTCCGGATCGGCTCCATCGCCGGCTGGTAGCCGGCACGCCAGGCGTCGGCGAACGCCGGCCAGTCGACCTGCACGCCCTTCGCGGCCGAGATCGCCTCGCCTTCGCGGACGAGCGAGCCGCGCCAGTCGACGACGGTGCCGAAGACGTCGAAGACGAGAGCGCGGATGCGGCCGGCGGGAATGCGGCTCATCGACTCGGCCTCAGGCGAGCGCCCGCGCGATCAGGATCTTCTGGACGTCGCTCGTGCCCTCGTAGATCTGGCAGACGCGCACGTCGCGGTAGATGCGCTCGACCGGAAAATCGTTGACGTAGCCGTAGCCGCCGAAGATCTGGATCGCCTCGCTGCAGACGCGCTCGGCCATCTCGCTCGCCATGAGCTTGCCCATCGCCGCTTCCTTGAGGCAGGGGCGCCCGGCGTCCTTGAGGCTCGCCGCATGATGGACGAGCTGACGCGCCGCCTCGATCCGCGTCGCCATCCCGGCAAGGCGGAACTGCACCGCCTGGTGCTCGAAGATCGGCTTGCCGAAGGCGACGCGCTCCTTCGCATACGCGAGCGCCGCGTCGAAAGCGGCGCGCGCCATGCCGATCGCCTGCGCGCCGATGCCGATGCGGCCGCCCTCGAGGCCGGAGAGCGCGATCCTGAGCCCCTGCCCTTCCTCGCCGAGCCGGTTGGCCGCGGGCACGCGACAGTTCTCGAAGACGATCTGTGCGGTGTCGCTCGCATGCTGGCCGAGCTTGGTCTCGAGGCTCGCGACCGTGTAGCCCGGCGTCGACGTCGGCACGACGAAGGCGCTGATGCCGCGCTTGCCGGCCGACTTGTCGGTGACCGCTATGACGATCGCGACGTCGCCGTTCCTGCCGCTGGTGATGAACTGCTTGACGCCGTCGAGGACGTACTCGTCGCCGTCGCGAAGCGCGGTCGTCTTCAGCCCGCTCGCCTCCGAGCCGACGTGCGGCTCGGTCAGGCAGAACGCGCCGAGCAGCTCGCCGCGCGCCAGCGGCTTGAGAAAGCGCTCCTTCTGGTCGGCGCTCGCGAACGCCATCAGGATCGAGCACACCGGGCAGTTGTTGACGCTCACCACGGTCGACGTGGCGCCGTCGCCGGCGGCGATCTCCTCGAGGATCAGCGACACCGACAGATAGTCCAGCCCCGCGCCGTCCCACTCCGTGGGCACCGCGATGCCGTAGCAGCCGAGCTCGGCCAGGCCGCGCAATTCCTCGCGCGGGAAATGCGATTGGCGATCCCAGGCGGCGGCCTGCGGCGCGATGCGGTCGCGCACGAACGCGCGGACGGCGTCCTGCACGGCGCGGTGGTCTTCGGAGAGGTACATGGTTGTCTCTTCAATCGTTCTTGGAATGGCGGCGCCGTCACCAGGCGATCGACGCGCCGTCGTGGTTCAGGAAGCTGCCGTTGCGCGAGGCATCGAGTTCGGCAAGCGCGCGCCGCATGCCGGCGACGGACTCCGAAGCGTCGAGATCGGCGCTCGA
>DASYKC010000207.1:0-48375 GCA_035995885.1 Caldimonas sp.
ACCCTCGAAGGCACGCGGCCCATGCTGGTCGAAATCCAGGCGCTGGTGGACAGCGGCGGCCCGAGCCCGCGCCGCCTGTCGGTCGGCCTGGACCGCGACCGGCTGGCCATGCTGCTGGCGGTCCTGCACCGCCATGCCGGCGTCTCGTGCATGGACCAGGACGTGTTCGTCAACGCCGTCGGCGGCGTGCGCATCGTCGAGCCCGCAGCCGACCTGGCGGTGCTGCTGGCGATCCAGGGCAGCCTGCGCGGCAAGGCACTGCCGCGCGGCTTCGTCGCCTTCGGCGAGGTCGGCCTGGCCGGCGAAGTGCGCCCGGCGCCGCGCGGTCAGGAGCGCCTGCGCGAGGCCGCCAAGCTGGGCTTCTCGATCGCGATCGTGCCGAAGGCGAACGTCCCCAAGGGACAGGCCGCCGCGAAGGCGTTCGAGGGCCTGACGATCCATCCGGTCGAGCGCATCGAGGAAGCGATCGACCTCGTCCGCACCTTGTGAGGCGGCGGTGAGCGCGCGCCTCGGCTGGCTGCTCGCGGCGGCGTTCGCGTTCTTCGCCTGGCGCGCCTACGACCTCGCCGGCCTTGCCTTCGCCGCGAGCACGATCGTCTTCTGGCTGCTGCTCCAGTTCAACCGCGCCGTCCGGGTGATGCGGAACGCCGCCGATTCGCCGGTCGGCCACGTCGAGAGCGCGGTGATGTTCCAGGCTCGGCTCGCGCGCGGCATGACGATGCTGCAGACCGTGACGCAGACGAAGAGCCTGGGCCGCAAGATCCAGGGCCGCGACGACGACTGGCGCTGGAGCGACGACGGCGGCGCGAGCGTCGTCCTCCACTTCGAGCGCGGCCGCCTCGTTCGCTGGCAGATCGAGCGGCCGGCCGAGGCACAGCCGGGGCCCCAAGGCGGCGGCGCCGATCCGGCCGCCTAGAATCAGCGCCCCGATCACAGCGATGGAGCGCCTCATGTCGATGGCCGACCGCGACGGCAAGATCTGGATGGATGGAACCCTCGTCGACTGGCGCGACGCGAAGATCCACGTCCTCACGCACACCCTGCACTACGGCTGCGGCGCGTTCGAAGGCGTCCGCGCCTACGACACGGTGAACGGCACCGCGATCTTTCGTCTCTACGAGCACACCCAGCGCCTCTTCAACAGCGCCAAGATCCTGCGCATGAAGATCCCGTTCTCGTTCGACGAGGTCGTCGAGGCGCAGCGCACGGTCGTGCGCGAGAACAAGCTCGAGTCGTGCTACCTGCGGCCGCTGACCTGGATCGGCGCCGAGAAGCTCGGCGTCTCGCCCAAGGGCAACACCGTCCACCTGATGGTCGCGGCCTGGCCGTGGGGCGCCTACCTCGGCGAAGACGGCATGAAGCGCGGCATCCGCGTCAAGACCTCGAGCTACACGCGCCACCACGTCAATATCACGATGACCCAGGCCAAGGCGGTCTCGAACTACACCAACTCGATCCTCGCCAACATGGAAGCGCTCGACGACGGCTACGACGAGGCGCTGCTCCTCGACGCGAGCGGCTTCGTCAGCGAAGGCGCGGGCGAGAACCTGTTCATGATCAAGAAGGGCGTCGTCTACACGCCCGACCTCTCGGCCGGCGCGCTCGACGGCATCACCCGCAACACCATCCTCGCGATCTGCGGCGACCTCGGCCTGAAGCTGGTCGAAAAGCGGATCACGCGCGACGAGGTCTACATCTGCGACGAGGCCTTCTTCACGGGCACCGCCGCCGAGGTGACGCCGATCCGCGAGCTCGACCGGATCGAGCTCGGCGCCGGCTCGCGCGGACCGATCACCGAGAAGATCCAGAGCGCGTTCTTCGACATCGTCAACGGCCGCAATCCGAAGTACGCCGAATGGCTCACCAAGGTCTGAACAGCATGGCCCACGATGGATCGCGCGCTACCGTCGAGCTCAGCGCAGCCGAGCTGCAGGGGCCGGGCGTCGTCTTCTGCCCGAACCCGAAGATGCCGCTCTGGAGCAATCACCCGCGCGTCTTCATCGACGTCGCCACCGCCGGCATCGGCAAGTGCCCGTACTGCGGCACCGAGTACCGGCTGAAGCCGGGTGAGATCGTCCACTCGCATTGATCGCCACTCGTCACGCTGAGCGCAGCGAAGGATCTCATCGGCGCCGGGATCCTTCACTTCGTTCGGCATGACAAGCGGCTCCGCGCTCGTCGTCGCACCGCAGTGGATCGGCGACGCCGTCATGGCCGAGCCGCTGCTCGCGACGCTGGCCGAGCGCGGCGAGACCCTGACGATCGCGGCGCTGCCGTGGGTCGCGCCGGTCTTTCGGGCGATGCCCGAGGTCGCCGAGACGATCGATCTGCCGTTCGCGCACGGCCGCCTCGACTGGCGGGCGCGGCGCCGCCTCGCGGCGTCGCTGCGCGACCGCTTCGACGTCGCCTACGTGCTGCCGAACTCGATCAAGTCGGCGCTCGTGCCGTGGCTGGCGCGAATTCCGCTGCGCGTCGGCTACCACGGCGAGGGCCGCTACCTGCTGCTCAACCGTCGTATCGCCAACCCGGGCGGTCGGCCGCCGATGGTCGCCTTCTACGGCGCGCTCGCCGGTGCCTCTTTCGACAAGGCGCGACGGCCTCGCCTTCGGCTCGAATCCGGCATGCTCGATCGGACCGCCGCGACGCACGGCTTGCAACGCGGCCGCTTCTGGAGCTTCGCGCCCGGCGCCGAATACGGCCCGGCCAAGCGCTGGCCGGCGGCTCACTACGCGGCGCTCGCGCGCTCGCTGCACGGCGCCGACGGCACGCCGGTCGCCTTGCTCGGATCGCCCGGCGAAGCCGAGCTCTGCGCCGAGATCGCGGCGCAATCGGGCGGCGCGTGCCGGATCCTCGCGGGACAAACGTCGCTCATCGACGCGATGGCGCTGATCGCCGCGTCGCGCGGCCTGGCGAGCAACGACTCGGGCCTGATGCACGTCGCCGCCGCGTTCGGCGTGGCGCAGGTCGCGGTCTTCGGCTCGACCAGCCCGACGCACACGCCGCCGCTCAACGAGCGCGCCCGCGTCCTCTGGCTCAAGGAAGAGCTGCAGCTCGACTGCATGCCGTGCTTCGACCGCACCTGCCGCTTCGGCCACTACCGATGCCTGACGAGCGTCACGCCCGAGCGCGTCGAGTCCGCGCTAGTGCAGTCGGCTAGCGCCAGCGGGGCGACAACGTCGCCCACCCCTCCCTCTCGGAGGCAGGGGCTGGGGAGGGAGCAATCCTGAAAACTCCCTTGCTCCGCAAGGGAGCTCACGCCTACAGCGTGAACTTCCCCGCGTAGACGATCGGCCCGGTCGGCGCACCCGTGGGCGACCCGCCCGCCGGCTCGATCGTGACGGCGAGCGTGTCGGCACCGGCGAGCACCTTGGCGCGCAGGGCGACGACGCCGCCACCGCCCGGCAGGACGCCGAGCGAGCGCGGCGCGCCCTGCGCCGGGACGGCCCAGAGCTCGAGCGATCGGTCGGGGCGCAGCGCGACCGGCACGATCGGCCGCGTCACCAGCGTCGTGCCGTCGCCGCTGATGCTGGCGACGATCGGCGCGGCGGCAACGCCGCTCGCCGCCGCATTGGTCGCGGCGAGGACGACAACGATCGGCGGCGCGACCGCGCGCGGGGTGGCGAGCAGTACCGCCAGGCCGATCGCGGCGATGCTCGCGAACGCGGTGAGACCGCGCCAGAACGAGAGCCGCTGCCAGGCGCCGGCGACGGCGCTCTTCCTTCGATCGAGCCGATCCGAGATGCGGCGCCAGACCTCGCCCGCGGGCTGCACCGGCTCGACGACGCCGGTGAGCGGCATCAGCCGCTCCTGCCAGGCGAGCGTCGCCGCGCGCAGGACGGCGTGCGCCGGCAACAGCGACTCAAAGCGGCGCCGCGCACCGCCGCGCAGCGTGCCGAGCACGTACTCGGCTGCGAGGGCGTCGGCCCGGTCGCTGCGGCCGTAGTCCATGTCAGTCGCGGCGCCGCGACGCGGCGCCGTTGAGGGCGGCATCGAGGCAGCTCTTCAGCGTCGCCAGCGAGCGGCGCACCCAGGACTTCACGGTGCCGAGCGGCTGGCGCATCTGCGCTGCGATCTCGGCGTGGCTCAGGCCCTGGAAGAAGGCGAGGGCGACGCTCTGGCGCTGCGTCGGCGAGAGCTTGTCCATGCAGGCGGCGAGCGAGCGCGCCTCGGCGGCCTGGCTCAGGAGGTCGAGCGGGCCGGACGATGGGTCTGCCACGGTGTCGTACACGTCGTCGTCCTCGAGGTCGCGGCCGTCGGTGGAGGCGCCGGCGGATCGCATCTGGGGCTGGGTCTGCAGGCGGCGCAGGCTGTCGATGGCGCGGTTGCGCGCGATGCTGGTGAGCCACGTGAGGGGCTGGCTTTGCGCCGCATCGAAGCTGCTCGCCGCCCGCCAGACGTTGACGTACACCTCCTGCAGGATGTCTTCGGCCTGGGCTCGGTCCCGGTTGATACGCAACACGACGGCGAGCAGATGCGAGCTCGTCCGCTCGTAGAGCGTGGCAAAAGCCGCACGATCGCCGAGGCCGGCGCGGGCGAGCAGGCGCGACAGATCGTGGCTGCGCTCGGTCCAGTCGGCGGAGGGTCTGAGCATGGCTGCGGCGCGCGCCCGGCGTGTCTTCCTACAATTCCAGCGCCCGGAAGGTTAACCGAAGAAATTCACATGGCCCGCCCCAAGCCACCTGCCCCGACCCTCGTCTCCGCCGACGACATCGAGCTCGAGCTCTACGAGGCGATGCGACGCGGCGACGTCGACCGCCTCATGGGCCTGTGGTCCGACGACGACGAGATCTGCTGCATCCACCCCGGCGGCGCACGCCTGCTCGGCGCGCCGGCGATCCGCGCCTCGTTCGAGGCGATGTTCGGCAACGGCACGATCGACGCCGAGCCGCATCGCGTGCGCCGGCTCGAATCGCACTCGAGCGCGGTGCACAGCGTGCTCGAGCGTGTCCGCGTCATGACGCCCGAGGGCGAGCAGTTCGCCTGGGTGGTCGCGACCAACGTCTACCTGAAGTCGTCGCAGGGCTGGCGCCTGGTCGCGCATCACGCGAGCCCCGGCACCGCGATCGAATCCCAGGACGTTCCCGAGGCCGCGTCGACGCTGCATTGACATCGTGCCGCCACGCTCTCTTCGTTCGCTGCCGCCCGCGAGGGTCGCAGCGCCCTTGAGGCGGCCCGGCGGGCGCTGCGCTCTCCGGTGAACGACTTCCGCACGCCACGCTGGCTGCCCGGCGGCCACGCGCAGACGATCTGGCCGGTCTTCTTCAGCCGTCGCTTCGACGGCGCGCGGCCGGTCTTCCGGCGCGAGCGCTGGACCACGCCCGACGGCGATTTCGTCGATGTCGACTGGCAGGGCGAGGACGCGGCGCGGCCGCTGCTCGTTCTCTTCCACGGCCTCGAGGGATCGTCGTCGAGCCACTACGCACAAGCATTCGCCGCCGATGCGAGGCGGCGCGGCTGGCGCTTCGCGGTGCCGCACTTTCGCGGCTGCTCGGGCGAGATCAACCTCGCCGCGCGCGCCTATCATTCCGGCGACCACGAGGAGGTCGGCTGGATGCTGGCGCGCTTTCGCGCGCTGCACGGCGGCCCGGTCGTCGCCGTCGGCGTCTCGCTCGGCGGCAACGCCTTGCTGCGCTTCGTCGAGGAGGCCGGCGCGAGCGCGGGCGAGCGCGTTCGCGCGGTCGCTGCCGTGTCGGCGCCGCTCGATCTCGCCGCCGGCGGCCGCGCCATCGGCCGCGGCTTCGGCCGCCAGGTCTACACGCGCATGTTCATGCGGACGATGAGGCGCAAGGCGCTCGTCAAGCTCGGCCAGCACCCCGGCCTGTTCGACGCTCGCGCGATGCGGTCGGCGCGCGACCTGCGCGACTTCGACGAGATCTTCACCGGGCCGCTGCACGGCTTCGCCGGTGCCGACGATTACTACGCGCGCGGCTCGGCGAAATCGCAGCTCGACCGCATCCGCATTCCGGCGCTGGTGCTCAACGCGCGCAACGATCCGTTCCTGCCGGCGTCGGCGTTGCCGCGGCCGGGCGAGGTCGGTCCCTGCGTGACGCTCTGGCAACCGGCGCACGGCGGCCATGTCGGCTTCGCCGACGGCCGCTGGCCGGGTCATCTCAAGACCCTTCCGGCCAGCGTGGCCGGCTGGCTCGCCGATCGCCTCTAGTCGCAGAATCGGCGCATGGACGCGATCGTCGCCGCCGCCCTCAAGAAGTGGCCCAACGTGCCGCACTGCTACGCCTGGCTCGCGCTCGACGCGCGCGGCGACTGGTACATGCGCGACGACCGGATCCAGGCGACCGGGCCGTTCCCGCGCGTCAAGGGCAGCCGCATCGACCACGAGAAGCTGCGCGAATTCATCGCCCGCAACTACAGCGCCGACGCGAGCGGCGCCTGGTTCTTCCAGAACGGGCCGCAGCGCGTCTACGTCGAACTCGAGGCGGCGCCGTGGATCTGGCGCCTGCAGTCCGACCCGACCTCGGCCGTCGTCGTCACCAGCCACACCGGGCTGCCGGTGCTGCCCGGCGCGACCTTCGTCGACGACGCGGGTCGGCTCTTCCTCGCCAGCGACCTCGGCCTCGGCATCGTTCACACGCTCGACATGGGCATCGCCAGCGATGTCGTCGAGCGTGGCGTCTGGCGCCCCGAGGAAACGACCTTCGACGCGCTCGTCGCGCGCTTCGGCTATCGCCTGAGCCCGGCCGCGGACCGCGCCGGCGCGTCGGGCTGAAAAGAAAAAGCCGGCGCGCGGCCGGCTTGATCGCGACGCGTCGCGCGCCTACTTCGACGCGTTCACCATGTAGGTGACGACGGCCTTGATGTCGGCGTCGCTCGCGCTCGAGCCGCCCTTCGGCGGCATCGCGCCCTTGCCCTTGATCGCGTTCGCGGTCAGCGCATCGATGCCCTCGGCGATGCGCGGCGCCCACGCCGCCTTGTCGCCGACTTTCGGCGCACCGGCGATGCCGGGCGTGTGGCAGGTGGTGCAGATCTGCGCGAAGAGCGGCGGCGGGGTCGTCGCAGCGGCGGGAGCGGCGGTCGGTGCCGGAGTCGGTGCGGCCGGGGCCGCGGCGGCTGTCGTCGCCAGCGGCTTGGCATTCGCGGCCGGTGTCGATGCCGTGCTCGTCGTGGTCGCCGCGGGATTCGCTGCCGCCGTCGTCATGGCCGGCGCGGCAGTCGCCGCGGCGGTCGTCGTCGCAGCAGCCGACGCGGCCGCGCTCGGAGGCGCCGGCTCGGCGAACTTGGCGCCCGCCTTGCCGGTCATGTAGACGACGGCGCGGGCGATCTCGTAATCGCTGAAGTCACCGCCGCCTTGCGGCGGCATCTGGCCCTTGCCGGTGAGCGCCGAATGGAGCAGCGCGTCGAAGCCGGTCTTGATGCGCGGCGCCCACGCCTCGACGTCGCCGAGCTTCGGCGAGCCGAGCGCGCCGGTGCCGTGACAGGCGGTGCACTGCGCCGCGAACACCTGCTCGCCGGTCTTCAGCGAGGCGATGTCGGAGGCGTCCTTCACCTCGACGATGCCGACCGGCCTGATCCGCTCGGCGACCGCCTTCGGGCTCAGCGCGTCGCTGCCGGCCGCCGGCCGCCGGTCGGCGGTGACGTACGTGACGAGCAGGATGATGCCGAAGATCGGCACCACGAACGCGTAGAGGACCGCGAGGATCAGCTGCTTAGGAGTCTTGATGGGGCCTTCGTGCGGGCCGTCGGTCTCGTTGGGTTCGTGCGCTGCGGTCATCCGGTCCTCGGGGGGTGGGCGGCGCGAAGAAGGCGGCATGCGCCGCCCGCAAGAATCGATTCGCGTCGAGCCGGAAATTATAGGGGCGCCACTCTCGTCGCCGCGGTGGCGCGCAAGCGCCGCTGGTAGACTGGAAAGCCGCTGCGCCCGTAGCTCAATGGATAGAGTACTGCCCTCCGAAGGCAGGGGTTGCAGGTTCGATACCTGCCGGGCGCACCAACTCCGACATCGAGAAAAAAAGGCCGCAGCGTTGCCGCTGCGGCCTTTTGCATTTCCAGGTGACCGACTTGCGTCGGTCGCCCGGTCAGGCGTCGATCAGATCGGCACCGACGTCGGCGCCGCCGGCAGCGGCACGCCGCCAGGGCCGGCCGTGTAGGTGAGCGGTCCGATCGGGTCCTGCTGGCCGACGCCCGGCTTGCTCCAGTCGCACACGCCGGTCGGGAACACCGCGTTCAGGCGCGCCTGCTGGCCCGCGGTGAACGTGATGCCGGTGTAGTCGCTGAAGACCACCGGCTTCAGCTGGCACTTCAGGATGTTCTCGGCCAGCGGACCGCCGGCTACCTGGTGCGGCGAGGAGAAGACCTTCAGCCGCAGATCGGCATCGCAGGCGGCCTGGTCGGTCACCGGCGTGGCGAAGTTGACGTCGCCCGTGAGGAAGCAGAAGTCGATCGCTGCCGCGGGTTTGGCGGCGACGACCTGGGCGTGCGTGCGCGCCGAGTTCAGGCTCGGCTTCGGCGCCTGGGCGTTCAGCGTCGTCAGCCACGTGTCCATCGTCAGGAACGACTTCGTCGTGACCGCCGCGATCTGCGCCGCCGTCGCCGGCAGCAGCGCCGTGCCGTAGCGCCAGATCACCTGGCTGTTGTGGTCGCCGGCCTGGGTGTCGAGGCGCGAGCGCTCCTCGAAGCTGCGCCAGTTGTAGTGGATGTCGGTCGACCCGGGGCCTTCGTCGTAGCCGCGCGAATCGATGATCGCCACCATGCCCAGGTTCTTGCCGCTCGAGAGGATGCCGCTCTTGTAGGCGATGTCGAGCGCGCCGGCATCGGCGACCGAGCGGCTCGCCGACAGATTGGAATCGGGGTCGCTGCCGCCGATCTTCTCGTTCAACGTGACGAACTCTTCGGCCGTGATGGCGCTAGAGAGCAGCGCCTTCAGCCCGTACTGGACGCCGACGTTGTCGCCGGTGGTCTGCGCCCGAACGTTGCCGGCAGGGACGCCGGCGGCCGTGTTGGCCGTCGTGCCCCAGACCGCGGCGGCGAGGTCGGGGTCACCGCAACGCGGGCCGGCGGGGTTCGTCGTCGGGTTGTAGACCAGCGCGGCCGGCAGCAGGCAGTTGTTGCGAGGGCCCGACGGGTCGGTGACGACCGTTCCGGTCGCGTCGGCGACGAGGGCGCGGACGTAGTTGCCCGGCTTGTTGTTGAAGCCGAAGGAGTTGTTCCATCCATGGCAGCCGAGCTGGTCGCGATGGCCGTTGATGGCCGCTTTCTTGGCGTTGATCTGCGCCTGCGTCAGGCCGGCCATCAGCGCCGTCCATTCGGGCTTGACGTAGAGGTTGACGAGCAGCACGCAATCGGTCACCTCGATGCCGGTCGTGATCGAGTCCGGGAAGTCGCAGCTCGGCTGGATGCCGTCGAGGAGGCCCGGATAGATCGACGACACGGTGTTCTGGCCGATCGAACCGCCCGAGCAGCCGTTGGCCATCGTGAACACGATCTCGCCGTAGGTGTCGACGATGTGCTCCTTCATCATCATCGTCGTCTCGGCCGCGAGGGTGCGGCTCGAGTTGTAGAGCGAGTCCGTCAGGCTGTTGTCGACGACCATGAAGCCACGCGACAGCGCCGTGTCGTCGGCCCAGTTCTGCTCGGTCCGGAACTGCTGGCGCGGCTGGCCCGTCGAGGCACCGTAGCTGACGAGCACCTTGCCGTTCCACTGCGGCTGCGGCGCGGTCGCCGTCCACGCCGGCGCGGTCGGGTCGAAGAGGACGGCGATGTCGTAGATGCCGCGGTTGATCGTGCCGCGCTCGACGCGAACGATGTAGGGAACGGTGCGGCCGGTCGTCGTCGTCGTCGAGGCGACCGAGGCCGCCGGCGTCGTTCCCGCGACGTAGGGCTGGAAGCACGAATTGGCCGGCGTCGCCGGGGTCGGGTTGGCGATCGAGGGCGTCGGGTCGGGCAGCACGAACGAGCAGCCGCCGTCACCCGCGGTGACGAGCACCGGCGTCTTGGTTCGATACCAGAGCTTGAATTCGGTGGCGATGTTGCATTGCGCGTCGGTGGCCGCCGTCGACAGACCGCTGCCGTTCGACGCCGGCGTGTTGCCGACCGCAACGACCGGGATCGGCGTCGCGCAGACCCAGGGACCCGCCTGCGAACCGAGCAGCACCGGCCCGCCGATCGGATGGTTGTTGATGACCAGCGAGGCACCGACGAAGGTGCCGTCGGAAAAGGTCGCGTTGATCGTGTTGGTGCCGTTCTTCAGCCCGGTGACGAGGCCGACGATGCGGCCGCTCGCAAGGGTGATGAAGGACGCGGTGATGTCGGTGCCGTCGCGGTCGATCTTCAGGCTGGCCGGACGAACGGAGCCCGACGGCATCTGCACCTCGACCAGTGCCGAGCCGCCGCTGACGAGGTCGGCGCGGTTGGACAAGGTCGTCAGCATCGTGCCGCTGGTCGGTGGCGGTCCGTTGTTGTCGCCACCGCAGCCGAAGAGAACGAACGAAGCGAAAGCAGCGGCAAACGCCGCCAGGGAGCGCTGGAACTTCAAGATTTGTCTCCGGTTTGCCCACCGGTCGATGCCGGCGAGTCGTGCGAAAAAATCGCGTCGACGAAGGCGACGCGAGCGCGGCAGCTTATGAGCGCACGCTCAGCCTGCCATCGGGACTACTCACTAGAGCCGCGCGCACACCGCTTGCTTGCCCGGCAACTTCACCTTTCTTCACGTGCCGCTCGCGCGATCGAGCGCGGCACCTCGATCGGCATGTCGAGCAGGATCTGCGCCATTCCCTTGCCGAGCGGATCGAGCCGGCGCGACGACGGTCCGCCGCCGTCGAGGGCTTCGTGAAGGACGAAGTTGATCGCGCCGATGCCGGGCAGAAGGAAGCGCTCGACCTCACCCTCGACGAGATGGCCGAGCCATCCCTTGACGCGCAGCGGCGTGAGCCGCTCCCAGAGCAGCGCCAGCCACTCGGGGCGACGCGCGATGACGCCGACGTTGGCGAGGTCGCCCTTGTCGCCGCTGCGCGCCCAGGCGAAGCGGATCAGCGGCAGCGCTTCGACGGCCTCGAGCGCGGCGTTCGCATCGGCCGCCGCGGGCACGTCCGCCGCCATCGACCGCGGCACGCTGCCGCCGGCGAGGGGAACCGCGACGGCTTCGCGCCGATCGCCGATCGCGAAGGTCGCCGGTGCGGCGCACTTGTCGAGCAGGAACGAGAACGGCTTGACGAGCGGCGCGACGGCCGGTCGGCCGCCGGCGCCGGTCGTCCCCGGCGACCACGACGTTCCCGCCGGCGCGATCTCGCGCGCGAACAGCTCGAGGGCGCGCCGGTCGGCGTGATCGGCGACGATGCGCAGCATGACCTCGCGGCTGCCGCGCGTTCGCGAATGCGGCCCGTACGAGGTCTCGGCGCCGATCACTTCGATGTGCGTCGCCGCATAAGGAGCGAAGCCCGCCTCGGCCAGCAGCCGGCTCGTCCGCTCGACGATCGCGGCGCCGGTGCGCTCGGCCTTCCTCACCGCGTCGATGCCGACGATGACGAGCGTGCCGGCGCAACGAAAGCCGTGGAGCGCCGTCGCCGAGACCTTGTAGGTGTCGGTCGGCGCGAAGCCGCGCGCGCCGGCGACGCGGACGTGGTTGGCGCCGTCCTGCTCGATCGTGACGTGGCGGAAGTCGCAGATCACGTCGGGCAGCACGTACGCAGCCGGGTCGCCGATCTCGTAGAGCAGCTGCTCTGCAACGGCGGCGCGCGCGATCAGGCCGCCGCTGCCCGCCGCCTTGGTGATGCGGAACGTGCCGTCGGCGCTGCACTCGGCGATCGGGTAGCCGATCGTCGCCCAGTCGGGCACCGACTCCCAGTCGGTGAAGAGGCCGCCGGTCGCCTGGCAGCCGCACTCGATGATGTGGCCGGCGAGGCTGCCGGCGGCGAGCAGGTCGTGGTCGCTCGCGGCCCAGCCGAACTCGTGCATCAGCGGCCCGAGCGCGAGCGCGCTGTCGACGACGCGGCCGGTGACGACGATGTCGGCGCCGGCGGCGAGCGCCCGCGCGATCGGCAGCGCACCGAGGTAGGCGTTGGCGCTCAGCACGCGCTCGGGCAGCGCCTCGCCGCGGTCGATGTCGCGCGTGCCGGCAGCGGCGAGCGCCGCGACCTGCGCGCCGACGTCGTCGCCCTCGACGACGGCGACCTTCAGCGACAGCCCGGCCTCGGCGATCAGCGCCTCGAGCGCGGCGACGCAGGCGCGCGGGTGGATGCCACCGGCGTTGCTCACGACCTTGATGCCGCGCGCGGCGATCGCGCCGAGCACCGAGCGCATCGCCACCTCGACGAAGTCGGTCGCGTAGCCGAGCTCGGGGCGCTTCAATCGCGCCGCGGCGAGGATCGCCATCGTCGTCTCGGCGAGGTAGTCGAAGACGAGGTAGTCGACCTGGCCCGAGGCGACGAGCTGCGGCGCGGCGACGCGGCTGTCGCCCCAGAAGCCCGACGCGCCGCCGATGCGAACGATCTTCCCGGCCGTCATCGCTGTCTCCCGTTTTTGCCGTGCGCGAAGGGTAGCAACCCGCGCGCTCGGCCGGCGCCACGAGGCGCCGCTAAACTGACGGCGACCCTGTCAGGACGTGCCCTTGGATTTTCTCGACCCCTTGAATCTGCCCGATCGCTTTGCGTCGGTGACTGCGCTCGACGACTTTCTCACCCGGCCGAGCCGCGCCCTCGTCGACGACCTCGCGAAGGTCGAAGGCGACCTTCTCATCCTCGGCGTCGCCGGCAAGATGGGGCCGACGCTGGCGCGCCTCGCCAAGCGCGCGTCGCCGGCGCGCCGCGTCGTCGGCGTCGCCCGCTTCAGCGACGGCGCGGTGCGCGACCAGCTCGCGGAGCACGGCGTCGAGACGATCGCCTGCGACCTGCTCGACCGCGCCGCCATCGCTGCGCTGCCCGACGCGCCCAACGTGATCTTCGCCGCCGGCCACAAGTTCGGCGCCAGCGGCGCGCCGGCGCTGACCTGGGCGATGAACACGCACGTGCCGGCGCTCGTCGCCGAGCGCTATCGGTCGGCGCGCATCGTCGCCTTCTCGACCGGCAACGTCTACGGCCTGGTGCCGGTCGGCGCTGCCGGCGCGAGCGAGTCGACGGCGCCGATGCCCGTCGGCGAGTACGCGCAGTCGTGCCTCGGCCGCGAGCGCATGTTCGAGTTCTTCTCGGCGAAGCACGGCACGCCGGGCCGCATCGTCCGCCTCAACTACGCGATCGACATGCGCTACGGCGTCGTCTTCGACGTCGCCGCGAAGGTGCATCGCGGCGAGCCGGTCGACGTGACGATGGGCCACGTCAACGTCATATGGCAGGGCGACGCCAACGCGCAGGTGCTGCGCTGCCTCGCCCATTGCACGGCGCCGACGACGCCGATCAACGTCACCGGCCCGGAGACGATCTCGATCCGCTGGCTCGCGCAGCAGCTCGCCGCGCGGATGGGCACCGAGGCGAAGATCGTCGGCCAGGAAGCGGCGACGGCGCTGCTCTCGGACACGAGCGTGGCCGCGGCGCTGTTCGGCTATCCGCTGGTGCCGCTCGGCCGCATGCTCGACTGGGTCGCCGCCTGGGTCCAGGCCGGCGGCGCGAGCTTCGGCAAGCCGACCAAGTTCGAGGTCCGCAGCGGTGAGTTCTGAGGTGCTCGCGCTCGAGCGGCTCGGCCCGGGCGACGTCGCCGGCGGGCTCGCCTTGTCCGACGCCGCCGGCTGGAACCAGAGCGCCGACGACTGGTCGTTCTTCATCGCCGCCGGCGCCGCGTTCGGCATGCGCCTCGATCGAAGCACGCTCGTCGCCACTGCCGCGGCGCTGCCCTACGACGCCGCGACCGGCTGGATCTCGATGGTCCTCGTCGCCGCCGCGCAGCGCCATCGCGGCATCGCCAGCCAGCTCGTCGACGCCTGCGTCGCGTCGTTGCGCGACAGCGGCCGCACGCCGGTGCTCGACGCGACGCCGGCCGGCGCCGCCGTCTACGCGAAGATCGGCTTCGCCGCCGGCTTCGCGTTCGAACGCTGGGAGGGCCGGGTCGCGCGCCATGAGCTCGGCAATGCGGGGGACGAGGCGGCGCGCGATGAGCGCGGCAATGCGGGCGAGGTCGCGCGCCACGAGCGCGGCAGCGTGGGCGCACAGAACGAAGCGCGAAGCATCGTTGCGGCTGCGCCGGACGCCGAGATCCTGATCGACCTCGACCGGCGCGCCGGCGGCGTCGACCGCACGCCGCTCTGGCGCGCCTTCCTCGCCCGGCCCGAGACGCGCGCCTGGCTCGCGCCGCGCGGCGACGGCTTCGCGCTGCGCCGCGCCGGCCGCCGCGCCACGCAGATCGGCCCGGTCGTCGCGACCGACGCCGCCATCGCGATCGATCTCGTCGGCGCGGCGCTCGCCGACGTCGCCGGCCCCGTCTTCATCGACGTTCCCGTCGATTGCACGGAAGTCGCGAGCGAGCTAGCGCGGCGCGGCTTCATGCGCCAGCGCTCGTTCGTTCGCATGGCGCTCGGCGACGCGCGCGCCGCGGCGGCGCGCGACGCGGTCTTCGCGCTCGCCGGCCCGGAGTTCGGCTGACGATGGCGACGAGCACCGCACCGATGGGCATCGCCGTCCTGCGCGAGCGCCTGTTCGACGGCCTCGCGATCCCGGCCCATCCGCTCGCCCTCGACGCCTCGCGCCGGCTCGACCGGCGCCGTCAGCGCGCGCTCGCGCGCTACTACCTCGATGCCGGCGCCGGCGGCCTCGCCGTCGGCGTCCACACGACGCAGTTCGCGATCCGCGAGGCCGGGCTCTTCGAAGAGGTGCTGACGATCGCCGCCGAGACCGCGCGCGACTGGCCTCGCTTCGGCCGCGATGCGGATGCGCCGCGGCCGCTGCTCGTCGCCGGCGCCTGCGGCAGGACGCAGCAGGCGCGCGCCGAGGCGCGGCTGGCGCGCGGCCTCGGCTACGACGCCGCGCTGCTCAGCCTCGCCGCCTGGCAGGGCGCGAGCGAGGACGAGATCGTCGCCCATTGCGCCGCCGTCGCCGGCGAGCTGCCGCTGATCGGCTTCTACCTGCAGCCGGCGGTCGGCGGCCTCGACCTGCCGGCATCGTTCTGGGCCCGCTTCGCCGCGCTCGACAACATCGTCGCCATCAAGGTCGCGCCGTTCAACCGCTATCGCACGCTCGACGTGATCCACGGCGTCGTCGCCGCGCGCGCCGAGGACCGCGTCGCGCTCTACACCGGCAACGACGACCACATCGTCCTCGACCTCGTGACGCCGTTCCAGGCCGAGCGCGACGGCGCGCCGGTGACGGTGCGCTTCCGCGGCGGCCTGCTCGGCCACTGGTCGGTGTGGACGAAGGGCGCGGTCGACCTGCTCGAGCGCTGCAAGGCGAGCGCCGCGGCGCAGGACGCGGGCGATGCGGGCGCCGTCGACCGCGAGCTGCTCGCCCTCGACAGCCGCGTCACCGACTGCAACAGCGCCTTCTTCGACGTCGCTCACGACTTCCGCGGCTGCATCGCCGGCTGCCACGAGGTGCTGCGCCGCCAGGGCCTGCTCGAGGGCCTCTGGTGCCTCGATCCGGACGAGGGCCTGAGCCCGGGCCAGCGCGAGGCGATCGACCGCGTCTGCCGCGACCACGCCGACCTCGCCGACGACGCGTTCGTCGCCGCGCATCTCGAGCGCTGGCTCGCTTGAGCGCGGCCCGGCCCGCAAGAGCGCACCGATGACCGCCGCGCCGCCGTTCGCCCCGAAGCTGAAGGTGCTCGGCGTCGAGGCGTTCGAGCAGCCGTTTCGCCTGCGTTTGCCGTTTCGTTTCGGCGTCATCACCGTCACCGAGGGCGTGCAGGCATTCCTGCGCGTCCACGTCCGCCTCGAGGACGGCCGCGAGGGCTTCGGCTACGCCGCCGAGATGCTCGCCGCCAAGTGGTTCGACAAGAGCGCGGCGCTGAGCGACGCGCAGAACCAGGACCAGCTGCGCAAGTCGATCGAGGTCGCCGCCGCGGCGTACCGCGAGGCGCCGCTGTCGACCGCGTTCGACCTCTTCGCCGACAACTATCGCCACCAGCTGCGCGCCGGCCGCGAGCTCGGCCTGCCGCCGCTCGCCGCCGGCTTCGGCAACGCGCTCGTCGACCGCGGGGTCCTCGACGCCGTCTGCCGGCTGCACGGCGTCAGCTTCTGGACAGCGCTGCGCAGCAACCTGCCGGGCATGGTGCCGCATCCGATCGTTCCCGATCTCGGCACGTTCGACTTCACGTCGTTCCTGGCGGGATTGCAGCCGGCGACGAGCATCGAGGCGCGCCACACCGTCGGCCTCGTCGATCCGATCATCGCGAGCGATCAGGCTGCGGGAACGCGCGTCGACGACGGCCTGCCCGAGACGCTCGAGGAGGTCGTCGCGACCTACGGCCAGCGCTGCTTCAAGCTCAAGGTCGGCGGCGACCGCAAGGCCGACCTCGACCGCCTCGTCCGCATCGCCGGCGTCCTCGACAACGTCGCCGGGGCGCTCCACGTCACCCTCGACGGCAACGAGCAGTACGACGACGTCGAGTCGGTCGTCGAGCTGTGGACGGCGATGGAGGCCGAGCCGGCGCTGCACAAGCTCTGCGCGGCGACGCTCTTCATCGAGCAGCCGATCAAGCGCGCGGTCGCGCTCTCGCGCAGCATCGCGCCGCTGGCCCGCCTCCGGCCGGTGATCATCGACGAGTCCGACGGCGAGCTCGACGCGTTCGTCCGCGCCCGCGCCCTCGGCTACGGCGGCGTCTCGTCGAAGGACTGCAAGGGCTTCTACAAGTCGATCGTCAACCTGGCGCGCTGCCGCGTCTGGAACGCCGAGGACGACGGCGGCGCGTACTTCCTCTCGGGCGAGGACCTGACGACGCAGGCGGGGCTCTCGGTGCAGCAGGACCTGGCGCTGGTCGCGCTGCTCGGCCTCGCCGACGTCGAGCGCAACGGCCACCACTTCATCGACGGCTTCGCCGGCCGGCCGCAAGGCGAGAGCCTCGCCTTTCTCGAGGCCCACCCCGACCTCTATCACGAGGCCGACCGGCGCGTCCGCCTGACGATCGAGCGCGGCCGCATCGCCCTCGGCTCGCTCGAATGCGCCGGCTTCGGCAGCGCCGTCGTTCCCGACCTGTCGACGACGGCGCCGATGCCGCGCGCCGACTGGCCGCCACCGCGCGTCTGACCGCGGCACCGCCCGGAGCTTCGCGATGGACGCGATCGACCTCGCCTTCTACCGTCATCAGGGTCACCTGACCGTCAACGGCGTCTTCGCCGCCGACGAGACCGACGCGCTCATCGCCGACATCGAGGCCTGGGGCGAGAGCTTCCTCGCCGAGCTGCCGGTCGAGCAGCGCGTCTGGTACGTCGACGGCGGCGTCAAGGCGCGCACCGTGCTGCGCAAGCTCGACAACCCGCACGCGCACCGGCCGGCGGTGCAGAAGCTCGCGCGCGACCCGCGCCTGGTCGCGCTGGTCGAGCAGGTCCTCGGCCGCGGCGTCTCGGTCTACTTCAGCCAGGTCTTCTTCAAGGCGCCCGAAGGCGGCGGCCCGAAGCCGGCGCACCAGGACAACTTCTACTTCGGCCCGACCGACATCGAAGGCGTCGTCACCGCCTGGATCGCGCTCGACGATGCGACGCTCGAGAACGGATGCCTCTACTTCGGCGAAGGGACGAACCAGGGCCCGGTCTACGACCACGTCGCGCCGCCGGCCGAGCCGTTCAACCTGCAGCTGCCGCCGGCCGTGCTCGACAAGCAGCCGATGGCGCCGGCGCCGGTTCGCAAGGGCGGCGTGAGCTTTCATCACGGCAACACCTTCCACCAGTCGGGTCCGAACCACAGCACGCGCTGGCGCCGCGCCTGCGCGCTCCACTACGTCAGCAACGGCGTCGAGTTCGCGACCCCGGCGCTCCCCTACGACCACGCGTTGAAGCTGCGCATCACCTGAAAGCGGCCCCGACGGGGCCGGCCCCTCCCTCTCGGAGGGAGGGGAGCGAAGCGGGGAGGAAGCAATCCCGTGCCGCGAGGCATGGAGCGAGCCGCCGAGCGGCTCACTCCATGCCGAGCAACTTGTAGATTCGTCGCGTGTAGACGCCGAATGCCTCGTGCGTCTTCATGTCGAGCGTGCGCGGATGCGGCAGGTCGATCGCGAAGTCGTCGGCCATGCGCGCCGGGCCGGCGCTGAAGACGACGACCCGGGTGCCGAGGAAGACCGCTTCGGAGATGCCGTGGGTGACGAACAGGATCGTCTTGCCGGCTTCCTTCCAGATGCGCAGCAGCTCGAGGTTCATCTTCTCGCGCGTCAGCGCGTCGAGGGCACCGAAGGGCTCGTCCATCAGGACGAGCCGCGGGTCGTGGACGAGCGCGCGCGCGATCGCGGCGCGTTGCTGCATGCCGCCCGAGAGCTCGTAGGGGCGCTTGTCCTCGGCGCCCTTCAGCCCCACCAGCGCGAGCAGGTCGCGGGCGCGCTCGCGGCTCGCCTTCGCCGGCAGGCCGAGGATCTCGGCCGGCAGGAGGACGTTGTCGATGATCGTTCGCCACTTCAGCAGCAGCGGCTGCTGGAACACCATGCCGATGTCCTTGCCCGGATCGAAGGGAACGGCGTCGGAGCCGATCTTGACCGTGCCGGCGTCGTGCGGGTGCAGGCCGGCGAGGATCTTGAGCAGCGTGCTCTTGCCGCAGCCCGACGGGCCGACGAGGCAGGCGAGCTCGCCCGGCATGACGTCGAAGGTCGCGTCGGAGATCGCGAGGTGCGCCTTCGCGCCCTGGCCGTAGGTCTTGGCGATGCCGGCGAGGTGGATGAACGGCTCAGTGCTCATCGCAGCGAGGCGCCGTCGAGCCTCATGACACGCGGGCGTCGGGGACGACGAGGGCGCGCTCGAGCGCGATCACCGCGCCGTAGAGCAGCATGCCGATCATCGTGATCAGGAGCACCGCCATGAACATCGCCGCCGTGTCGAGCGTCACCTGCACCTGCAGCATGAGGTAGCCGAGGCCCTTGTCCGAGCCAAGGAACTCGCCGACGATCGCGCCGGCGACGGCGAGGATCGCCGCCACCTTCATCCCCGAGAAGATGTACGGCAGCGCGCCCGGCAGCTGGATCTTCGTGAACACCTGCCAGCGCGAGCCGCGCAGCGTCCGCACCAGGTCGAGGAGGTCGGGCTCGACCTCGCGCAGGCCGCGCACCGTCGTCAAGAGGATCGGGAAGACGCAGATCGAGAACGCGATCATCATGTTCGGGACGACGCCGTACTTGAACCAGACGATGATCAGCGGGCCGAGCGCGACCTTCGGGATCATGTTGAGGCTGACGAGGAGCGGCATCATCAGCGCCTCGAGCGGCTTCGACCAGGTGAAGGCGAGCGCGAGCAGCACGCCGACCACGAGCGCGAAGGCGTAGCCGCCGAAGATCTCGGTCGCCGTCACCGCGGCGTTGGTCCACCAGTTGTAGTTGCCGGCGAAGATCGTCTTCGCGGTGTCGACCGGCGACGGCATCACGAACTTCGGCACGTCGCCGAACTTCACGAACAGGTACCAGACGAGCAGCAGCGCCAGGTGCGAGACCACCGCCATGAGCGTTCGCGTCCAGCGGTCGTCGAGCGTGGGCATCGGCAGGTCGGAGTCGAAGGATGTGGCGTTCGTCGAGCGCGCCGATGATAGGGCCGCGCCTCGGGGTCATTGCTCTCCTCGGCCACGGGGGGCCGTTGCTAGACTCGTCGCGACCCGCCGCCGGGACCCTCCAGGAGAAGACATGCAGCTGTTCCCACGCCTCGCCCTCGCCGCCGGCATCGCCGCCGCGAGCCTCGCCTCGGCGCCGGCTTTCGCGCAGACCAAGCTCGACTTCATCCTCAACTGGGTGCCGGGCGGCGATCACGCGCCGTACTACTACGCCAAGAAGATGGGCTGGTACAAGGACGCGGGCATCGACCTCAACCTCGAGCCCGGCAAGGGCTCGGCGGTCGCGGTGCAGAAGGTCGCGGCCGGCGCCAATCCGGTCGGCCTCGCCGACATGCCGAACGCGCTGACGCTGCGCGGCAAGGGCGCCGACACCGTCGGCGTCTTCAACGTCTACGCCAATTCGCCGCAGGGCCTGTACTGGCTGAAGAGCTCGGGCATCAAGTCGGTGAAGGACCTCGCCGGCAAGAAGATCGGCAACCCCGCCGGCGACGGCGCGCGCACGATCTGGCCGGCGCTCGCCAAGGCCAACGGCATGGACGCGGGCTCGGTGACCTGGGTCAACATCGATGCCAACTCGAAGCTCGCCGCGCTGAAGGCGAAGTCGATCGACGCGACGACCTCGTTCTACAACATCCACCACATCTTCCAGAAGGAGCTCGGCGACGACATGGGCTTCGTCGCCTGGAAGGACGCCGGCCTCAACACCTACGGCAACACGGTGATCGTCAACGGCGACTACCTGAAGAAGAACAAGCCGGTGATCGCCGCCTTCGTCAAGGTGACGCAGCGCGCGTTCGCCGCCTGCGTCGCGACGCCGGCGCCGTGCGTGCAGGCGCTGATCGACGCCAACGGCGCGCTCCAGCTCGACAACGAGGCGACCAACTGGAAGCTGGTGACGGTGCTGATGCGTGACAAGTACTCGGAAGGCATCGCGCTCGGCATCCTCGACGACGCGCGCATGGCCGCCGACTACGACCTCGTCAAGACCTACATCGGTCTCGACGCGCCGTACGACGTGAAGGCCGCGTACACGAACGAGTTCCTCGACCGCTCGATCAAGATGCCGAAGTGACTTGCTCGCGGCGCGAGCAAGTCATCCTGAACGCAGTGAAGGATCTGCGCGGAGCGACGAGATCCCTCGCTTCGCTCAGGACGACAGCTTCTGAACAGCTTGCCATGACAGTGTCCCCATGACCGCTCCTCACATCAAGACCACCGTCGTCGGCTCGTATCCCGTGCCCGAGTGGCTCGTCGCCGCGCCGTCCGAGCAGGCGCTGATCGACGCGACCCGCGTCGTCATCGCGACGCAGGAGGCGGCCGGCGTCGACGTCGTCTGCGACGGCGAGCTGTACCGCTTCGACGTCAACCATCCCGAGACGAACGGGATGATCGAGTACTTCGTCCGGCCGATGCAGGGCGTTCGCTACGAGATGACCTTCGACGAGGTGACCGCCTACCGCTCGCTGCCGGGAATGCGTTTTCGCACCCGCCCGCCCGGCGTCGTCGACGGACAGCTCTCGAGCGGCACGCTCGACCTGCCGCTCGCCTGCCAGCGCGCCCAGGCGCTGGCGACGAAGACCTTCAAGTTCACCGTCACCGGCCCGCACATGCTCGCCAAGACGCTGCTCAACCGCCACTACGCCGACACGCCGGCGCTCGCCCATGCGATCGCCGACGTTCTCGCCGAGCAGGTGAAGCATCTCGACGCCGACATCGTCCAGCTCGACGAGGCCAACCTGCCCGGCCATCCCGAGGAATGGGAGTGGGCCGCGTCGGCGCTCAATCGCGTCCTCGACGCCGTCAGGACGACGCCGGCGGTGCACCTCTGCTTCGGCAACTACGGCGGCCAGAGCGTCCAGCACGGCACCTGGGAGCACCTCATGCGCTACCTGAACGCGCTCCACGCCGACCACGTCGTCCTCGAGTGCGCGCACCGCCCGGCCGAGGAGCTCGCGGTGTTCAAGGACCTGAAGCCCGAAATCGGCTTCGGCCTCGGCGTCGTCGACATCAAGGCGACCGAGATCGAGTCGGCCGACGCCGTCGCGCGCGCGATCGAGCGCGCCGAGCAGACGCTCGGCCGCGGCCGGGTCCGCTACATCCACCCCGACTGCGGCTTCTGGATGCTGAAGCGGCCGATCGCCGACGCCAAGATCCGGGCGCTGGCGCAAGGACGTGATCTCTACGAGGGCCGCGCCAGCTAGGCCGACGAGGCGTCGGACCTGTCCGACCACGAACCGGGCCGTTGCCGACGCCGCGCCCGCGTCGGCACCGACGCCGCCCGGTCAACCACCGCGCGACAATCGACCCCAGTAGCCTGCCGCCCGACCCCGATGGACAACGCCCGCATCTACATCGTCGAAGACAGCTCGATCATTCGCGAGAACCTGATCGAGGCCTTGCACGAGAACGCGCCGGTCGAGGTCGTCGGCACGGCCGACGACGAGAAATCGGCGGTGGCGTGGCTGCGCGACCGCAGCCACGCGTCCGACCTCGTCATCGTCGACATCTTCCTGAAGAGCGGCTCGGGCCTCGGCGTGCTGAAGGCGATGGACGACATGCCCGACGCGCCGCCGCGAATCGTCCTCAGCAATCACGCGACGCCCGAGATCCGCGTCAAGTGCCGGCAGCTCGGCGCGACCCAGGTGTTCGACAAGTCGAACGAGCTCGACGAGATGCTCGGCTGGCTCAACCGCTTCGCGCAAAGCGATCGCGGAGCTGCTGTGTCGCACTCCTGAAGACACCGAGGTCGCTGCCGACGGCGACGAAGGTCGCGCCCATCGCCAGGTAGCGGCGCGCGTCGGCCTCGACCGACGCGAGGATGCCGATCGGCTTGCCGGCCGACTTGGTGGCGTCGAACACCGCGGCGATCGCCGCCTGCACGCTCGGGTGGTTCGCGTTGCCGAGGTGGCCGAACGCCGCGGCGAGATCGGATGGGCCGACGAAGATGCCGTCGACGCCTTCGACGGCGGCGATCTCGGCCGCCGCGTCGAGGCCGGTGCGGCTCTCGATCTGCAGCATGACGCTGATCTGGGCGTTGATGTCGCGGAAGTAGTCGGCGACGGTGCCGAAGCGGTTGCTGCGCTGCGAGATCGAGACGCCGCGGATGCCGGCCGGCGGATAGCGCGTCGCCGCGACGGCGCGGCGCGCATCGTCGACGGTCTGCACGAACGGGACGAGGAAGTTGTAGAAGCCGGCGTCGAGCAGGCGCTTGATCTCGACGGCGTCGTTCCACGACGGCCGGACGACCGGCGCGCTGGCGCTGTCCTTGAGCGCCATCAGCTGCGGGATGAAGGTCGTGACGTCGTTGGGCGAGTGCTCGCCGTCGAGGAGCAGCCAGTCGAAGCCGGCGATGCCGAGGACCTCGGTCGTGATCGGATTGGCGAGCGAGCACCAGCAGCCGATCAGCGTCTCGCCGGCGAGCAGGCGCCGCTTGAACGAGTTCGGGAAGGCGCGGTACGGGTCGGGCGATGTCATCTTCTGCTCCTGTGTGGGCGGCGGCGCGCGTCCGTCCGTCAATCGATCTTGACGCCGCCGCTGGCGACGACCGCGGCCCAGCGCTTCTGCTCGCGGTCGAAGAAGGTCGCGAACTCGGCCGGCGACATCGTGTAGACCTCGGCGCCCTGCGCCGTCAGGCGCGAGCGGATCTCGGGCGAGCGGATGATCCGCGTCAGCTCGGCCGAGAGACGGGCGACGACGTCGCTCGGCGTTCCGGCGGGCACGAGCAGGCCTTGCCAGGTGCCCGACTCGAAGCCGGCGACGCCCTGCTCGGCGATCGTCGGCACCTCGGGCAGGAGCGGCACGCGCGTCGCCTTGGAGACGCCGAGCACCTTGAGCTTGCCGGACTGCACGAAGGGCAGCGTCGCCAGCATGCCGTTCATGAGCACCTGCGTCTGGCCGGCGACGGTGTCGCCGATCGCCTGCGAGCCGCCCTTGTACGGGATGTACTGCCACTTCGCCTGGGTCGCCTTCTCGACGGCGACGCCGGCGAGGTGCGGCGCGCTGCCGATCGCGGTGACGGCGAAGTCGAGCTTGGTCGTCTGCGAGAGCGCGACCAGCTCCTTGAGCGAATTCGCCGCCACCGACGGATGAACGACGAGCAGGTGCGGCGAGTAGGCGAGCATCGTCACGCCGCGCAGGTCCTTCTTCGGATCGAAGGGCAGCTTCGAGTACACCGAGGACGTGATTGCGAGCGCGCCGACGTCGCAGAGGAGCAGCGTGTAGCCGTCGGCCGGCGCCTTGGCGACGGCGTCGGTGCCGGTGTTGCCGTTGGCGCCCGGCTTGTTCTCGACGATCACGGTCTGCTTGAGCGCGTCGGAGAGCGGCTGCGCGATCGAGCGGGCGATGATGTCCGACGAGCCGCCGGGCGTGTAGGGCACGACGATCCGGATCGTCTTGCCCGGCCAGGCCTGCGCGAGCGCGACGGCCGGAACGAGGGCGAGCGCGAGCAGCAGCGCGGGAGCGAAACGTTTCATCGTCGTCGTGTCCTTCGCGTTCGTCGTCAACGGACCAGGGCGGGGCGTTTCGGGTCGAAGCGCCAGTTCGGGATTAGCGACTGCATCGCGACCGCGTCGTCGCGCGCGCCGAGACCGTGCTTGAGGTAGAGCGCATGGGCGCGATCGACCTCGGCCATGTCGAGCTCGACGCCGAGCCCGGGGCCGGTCGGCACGCGGATGGCGCCGCCGACGATCGCCAGCGGTGCCTTCGTCAGCCGTTCGCCGTCCTGCCAGATCCAGTGCGTGTCGATCGCCGTGATGCGGCCCGGCGCCGCGGCGGCGACGTGGGTGAACATCGCCAGCGAGACGTCGAAGTGATTGTTCGAGTGCGAGCCCCAGGTCAGGCCCCAGTCGCGGCAGGTCTGGGCGACGCGCACCGAGCCCGAAAGCGTCCAGAAGTGCGGGTCGGCGAGCGGGATGTCGACCGCCTGCAGCGCGAGCGCGTGGGCGAGCTGGCGCCAGTCGGTCGCGATCATGTTGGTCGCCGTCGGCAGGCCGGTGGCGCGCCGGAACTCGGCCATCACCTCGCGCCCGGAAAAACCCCCTTCGGCGCCGCACGGGTCTTCGGCGTAGGCGAGGACGGCGCGGCAATCGCGCATCAGCCGAACCGCCTCGGCGAGCGACCAGCAGCCGTTCGGGTCGAGCGTGATGCGCGCATCCGGGAATCGCTCGTGCAGCGCCGTCACCGCCTCGACCTCGGCGTCGCCGGCGAGCGCGCCGCCTTTCAGCTTGAAGTCGACGAAGCCGTAGCGCGCCTCGGCCGCTTCGGCGAGGCGGACGATCGCCGCCGCGTCGAGGGCCGGCTCGTCGCGCAGGCGCAGCCAGGCGTCGGCGCCGCCGTCGGCGCGGTAGCCGAGGCTCGTCTTGGTGCGGTCGCCGACGTAGAAGAGGTAGCCGAGGACGGGAACGACGTCGCGCTGGATGCCTTCGCCGAGCAAGGCCGCGACCGGCACGCCGAGGTGCTGGCCGAGCAGGTCGAGGAGCGCCGACTCGAGGCCGGCGACGGCGTGGATCGTCGTGCGCAGGTCGAAGGTCTGCGCGCCCCGGCCGCCGGCGTCGCGGTCGGCGAAGTCGCGCTGCACGGCGGCGAGCAGGCCGCGCACGGCGCCGATCGGCTGGCCGACGAGGCTGGCCGCCGCGTCGGCGATGACCGAGCGGATCGCGGCCCCGCCCGGCACCTCGCCGATGCCGGTGCGGCCGGCCGAGTCGGCGACGATGACGAGGTTGCGCGTGAAGAACGGGCCGTGCGCGCCGCTCAGGTTGAGCAGCATGCTGTCGTGGCCCGCGACCGGGACGACGCGCACCGAAGCGACACGCGGGGTGTCGGTCGTCGGATCGACAGTCATCGTACGACCGCGCGGCTCAGCTGTTCGCCAGCTGGGCGGCGCGGCGGCGCCGCTCGCGGCTGTTGGTCAGGTGCGTGCGCATCGCCGCGCGCGCCGCCTCGCCGTCGTGGACCTCGATCGCGTCGACGATGCTGCCGTGCTCGGCATTGACGCGGCGCAGGTAGGCCTGACGCTCGTCGGCCGACGCGCTCGAGGGATCGAGGCGGGCGCGCGGAATCGTCGCCGTGCCGAGGCTCTGCAGCAAGGTCGAGAAATGCGGGTTCTGGGTCGCCCGGGCGATCTCGAGATGGAACTGGAAGTCAGGGCCCACTGCGTCGCGGCCTGCTTCCACCGCTTGCGTGAACGCGATCAGGGCGCGGCGCATCCCGGCCAGGTTGTCGGCCGTGCGGCGCATCGCGGCGAGCCCGGCAGCCTCGGTCTCGACGCCGATCCTGAGCTCGAGCATGGCGACGACGTCGTGCAGCGTCTCGAGCTGGTCGGCGCGGATGCGGAAGACCGCCGAGTCGATGCCGCCGTGGGTGACGAAGGTGCCGACGCCGTGCCGCGTCTGCACCAGCGCGGCAGCCTGGAGCTTGGAGAGCGCCTCGCGGATGACCGTGCGGCTGACGCCGAACTCGGCCATCAGCGCCGACTCGGTCGCGAGCTTGTCGCCGCAGGCCAGGCTGCCGTCGCGGATGCGGTCGGCGAGCGAGTCGACGACGCCCATGGCGAGGTTGCGCGGGCGGCGCGCCGGCAGGGTCGGCGAAAGCAGGGAGAGGTTCATCGCGGCGACGGCATGAGCAAGTGCCGGCGAGTTGTACGATGACCGCCGCGCTGCCGCAAGAGGGCATGCGCCGATGCGAGCGGCCGGCCGCATCGGCGAGCATCGCGGCGTGTCCGGCCCCGATCTTTCATTGACGCACGAGGCGGCCGCGCCGCCGGTCTTCGACCGGCTCCTTCTCACCGGCGCCGCCGGCGGCCTCGGCCGCGAGCTGCGGCCGCGCCTGCGCCGCTTGGCGCGCGTGCTCCGGTCGAGCGATGTCGCCGAGATGGCGGCGGCCGGCGCCGGCGAAGAGGTGATGACGGCGGCGCTTCAGGACAGCGCTGCCGTCGACCGCATCGTCGCCGGCAGCCAGGCGATCGTCCACCTCGGCGGCGTCTCGACCGAGGGGCCGTTCGCGCCGATCCTCGAGGCCAACATCGTCGGCGTCTGGAACGTCTACGAAGCGGCGCGCCGGCATCGCGTGCGGCGAGTGGTCTTCGCGAGCTCGAACCACGTCACCGGCTTCTATCGACAGGACGAGGTGATCGCCCCCGCCGACCCGATGCGGCCCGACGGCAACTACGGCCTCAGCAAGGCGTTCGGCGAGAACGTCGCCCGCTTTTACTTCGACCGCTACGGCATCGAGTCGGTGTGCCTGCGCATCGGCTCGTCGTTCGCCGAGCCGAAGGACCGCCGCATGCTCGCCACCTGGCTCAGCTACGACGACCTCGAGCGCCTCGTCGTCGCCGGCCTGACCGCGCCGGTGGTCGGCTGCAGCGTCGTCTACGGCGTCTCCGCCAACACCGCGACCTGGTGGGACAACACCTCGGCGTCGCATCTGGGCTTTCGGCCGCAAGACAGCTCGGAGCGGTTCCGCGCCGCGGCCGAGGCACGCCAGCCGAGCCTCGACCTCGGCGATCCCGCGACGCTCTTCCAGGGCGGCGCTTTCGTCAAGCAGGGTCCGTTCGAACGATAGGTACGATCCGGCGCACCATGAGTGAACCGGATCGCAGCACGCGCGCGTCGACGCGCACCGTCGTCTACGTCGCCAACGCCGACAGCCACGACATCGCCGTTCTTGCCCTCGACGGCGACGACGGCGCGCTGGCCGAGATCGATCGCTGCGCGGCCGGCGGCGTCGTCATGCCGCTCGCGGTGAGCCCCGACAGGCGCTTCCTCTACGCGTCGATCCGCAGCGAGCCGTATCGCGTCCTCAGCCTGGCGATCGATGGCGCGAGCGGCCGCCTCGAAGCGATCGGCAGCGCGCCGCTGCCGGCGAGCATGTGCTGGATCTCGACCGACCGCAGCGGCCGCTTCCTGCTCTCGGCGTCGTACGGATCGAGTCTCGTCGCCGTGAGCCCGATCGGCTCCGACGGTGTCGTGAGCGCGGCGCAGCAGGTCGTCGCCACCGAGGCGAAGGCGCATTCGGTGCAGGTCGATCCGGCCAACCGCTTCGCCTTCGCGCCCTGCCTCGGCGGCGGCGTGGTGCGGCAGATGCGCTTCGACGCATCGACCGGCCGTCTCGACGACAACGCGCCGCCGGCCTGGCGCGCGCGCGCCGGCGCCGGACCGCGCCACTTCGTCTTCCACCCGAGCGCGCCCTTCGTCTACCTGCTCAACGAGCTCGACGCGACGATCGACGTCCTCGCGCTCGATCGCGCCCTCGGCACGCTGCGCGGCCTCGCCGTCGCATCGATGCTGCCGGCGGGCTTCGCCGGCGGCGCGCCCTGGGCGGCCGACCTGCACCTGACGCCCGACGGTCGCTTCCTCTACGCGAGCGAGCGCCGCTCGAGCACGCTCGCCTCGTTCGCCGTCGATGCCGCGAGCGGCGCGCTGACGCCGATCGAGACGCTGCCGACCGAGGCCGAGCCGCGCGGCTTCGCGATCTCGCCCGACGGCCGCTTCCTGGTCGCCGTCGGCCAGGCGTCGCATCGCCTGAGCCGCTACGCGATCGACACCGCGACCGGCAAGCTTGCGCTCGCGGCATCGCAAGCGGTCGGCCGCAACCCGAACTGGGTCGAGATCGTCGAGCTGCCGCGTTGAGCGAATCGAAGCCGCGCCCGAGCGCCACGGCGATCGCCATCGCCGGGCTGATCGCGCTCGCCGTCGCGATGGGCATCGGCCGCTTCGCCTTCACGCCGATCCTGCCGATGATGCTGCACGACGGTGTCGTCGACCTGCACGCCGCGAGCTGGCTGGCGAGCGCGAACTACCTCGGCTATCTCGCCGGCGCGCTGCTCTGCACCTTCGTCCCCTTGCTCTGGCCGCGCTTGCCGCGCCTGCCGCCGATCGACGGGCCGACGCTCGTTCGCACCGGCCTCGCCGCGACCGCCGTCCTGACGCTGGCGATGGCGTTGCCGGCGCCGGCACTCTGGCCGGTGCTGCGCTTCCTCGCCGGCGTCGCCAGCGCGATGGTGTTCGTGTTCTCTTCGGCCTGGTGTCTGGCGCAGCTCGCGGCGCGCGGCCAGGCGTCGCTCGGCGGCGCGATGTTCGCCGGGCCGGGCGCGGGCATCGTCGCCAGCGGGCTCCTCGCCAGCGCGATGGTCGCGTGGCACTGGCACGCGGCCGACGCCTGGCTTGTCTTCGGCGTCCTCGCGTGCCTCCTGAGCGCGCCGGTGTGGCGCGTCTTCAAGACGGCCGCGGCCGAGGGTCCGGCCGGCGTCGCCGCGGCCACGGCCGCGTCGGCGGCCGCGGCGGCGGCGGCATCGACACGGGCATCGACACCGGCATCGGCATCGGTAGCGACACCGACACCGACACTGACGCCCGCCGGCGCAGCGACCGCTCCGGTCGCGCCCGAGCACCCCCACGCCGAAGTCGCGGCGCTCGCCGTCGCCTACGGCATCTCGGGCTTCGGCTACATCGTCACTGCGACTTTCCTGCCGGTGATCGCGCGCGCCGCGCTGCCGGCGGATTCGCCCTGGTTCGACCTGTTCTGGCCGATCTTCGGTGCCGGCGTGATCCTCGGCGCGTTGCTCGCGACGCGCGCCCGCGTCAGCGGCGACCTGCGCCTTCTCCTCGGCGCTGCCTATCTCGTCCAGGCGGTCGGCATCGCCATCGGCCTGGCCGCGCCGACTGCCGCGGGCTTTGCCCTCGGCAGCTTTCTCCTCGGCCTGCCGTTCACCGCGCTCACCTACTTCGCGCTGCAGGAGGTGCGGCGCCTGCGGCCGCGGCACGTCGCCAGCACGACCGGCCTCGTCACGGCGATCTGGAGCCTCGGCCAGACGGCCGGGCCGGCGATGGTCGCCGTGCTGCTGCGCCGCACCACCGATGTCGGCGCGGCGTTCACGCTCTCGCTCGTCATCGCCGCCGGCGCGCTCGTCGTCGGCGGGCTCGTCTTCTTCGCCTCGTCGCGACTCTGGCCGCGCCACGCCTCGCGCTGACGATTCGCGGCACGTGGCTTGCTGCGAGCAGGCGTTTGCGACCGACACGATGGCCGATCCCACCCCGCTCGAAGCGCTGCCCAGCCGCGACGACAACGGCGCCTGGCTGGCGGTCATCGAAGCGACGCAGGGAACGCGCCACAAGCTCAAGTACAAGGCCGAGTGGCAGGCCTTCGTGCTCTCGGGCGTGCTGCCCCTCGGCCTCTCCTTCCCCTACGACTTCGGCTTCGTGCCGTCGACGCTCGGCGACGACGGCGACCCGCTCGACGTCCTCGTCTTCGCCGACGAGGCGATGCCGCCGGGAACCGTCGCGCCGTGCCGGCTCGTCGGCGTGATCGAGGCCGAGCAGCAGAAAAAAGGCGAGCGCGCCGAGCGCAACGACCGCCTGCTCGCCGTCACCGAGCCGTCGCATCGCTACCGCGAGTGCCGCGAGCTGCGCGACATCGCCGCCGGCGTGCTCGTCGAGGTCGAGCAGTTCTTCGTCGCCTACAACGCCCAGAAGGGCGTTCGCTTCCAGCCGCTGGCGCGGCGCGGCGCGGCGGCGGCGACGCGGCTGGTCGAGCGCGGCCGGCGCCGCTACGCGAGCGAGCGATGAACGCCGACGCCGCCGCTCGCGGCGAAGCGCCCGAGCCCGATCGGAACGAGTCGCTCGACCACGCGCTGCAGCAGACGCTCGACGAGGCGCGCATGGTGATGCCCGGCGTGCAGGCGCTGTTCGGCTTCCAGCTCATCGCCGTCTTCAACGACGGCTTCGAGCGCCTTCTGAGCGAAGGCGAGCGGTCGCTCCACCTCGCCGCGATCGTCCTCGTCACGATCGCGCTCGCGATCGTCATGACGCCGGCCGCATATCACCGCCAGGTCGAGCCGCGCCGCGCGACCGAGTCCTTCCTCACGCTCGCCTCGCGCCTGGTCAGCGGCGCGATGCTGCCGCTCGCGGCCGGCCTCGCCCTCGACGTCTACCTGATCGCCCGCATCGTCACCGGCGCGACGACGCTCGGCGCGGCGATCGGCGCCGCCGTCTTCGCGATGTTCGTCGCCCTCTGGTTCGTCTTCCCGCAGTGGCGCGCCGCGCAGGCGCGCCGGCGCTCAGGCCGCTAGTCCGAGATCGCCGCGAGTCACCGATGCCCGTCAAGCCCGACCGCGCGCCGCTCGCCGACAGCCAGGCGAAGGGCGGCCTCGCGCTCGTCGTCGTCGACATGATCAGCACCTGGGACTTCCCCGATGCCGACAAGCTCGCGCCGGCCGCGGTCGCGATGGCGCCGCGCCTGGGCGCGCTCAAGCGCCGCTGCGTTCGCGCCGGCGTGCCGGTGATCTACGTCAACGACAACCGCGGTCGCTGGCGCTCGGAGTTCAGCGAGCTGGTTCGCGTCTCGATCGCCGAGAGCGAGGCCGGCGCGGCGATCGCCAGGAGCATCGTGCCCACGGACGAAGACTATTCGGTGCTCAAGCCCAAGCACTCGGCGTTCTACGCGACACCGCTCGACCTGCTGCTGCGCCACTTGCAGGCCGACCGGCTGCTCGTCACCGGCGTCGCCAGCGACCAGTGCATCCTCATCAGCGCCACCGGGGCGCGGATACGCGACTATGACGTGATCGTGCCGGGCGATTGCGTCGCCGCGCAGACGCCGGCGCGCAACGCGCGCGCGCTGCGCCAGCTGAGCGAATCGCACGACATCCCGACGACGCCGTCGGCGCGGGTGCGGCTGCCGCCGCGGGGCGCGCGTCGGCGCGAGCGCTAGTTGCGGCCGAGCGAGCCGTATTCGGATTCGGCGAACTGCCAGGCGTCCTCGCGCGAGGCGAAGAGCTGCTCGCCCAGGCTCTTGGCGGCGCGGTTGCCGCGAGCGTCGTCGCCGCTCAGCAGCACGCCGGCCTTCCAGCCCGAATCGCCCCAGGGCTCGACGATCGGCGTGGCGTGATAGCCATCGGCCTCCTGTTCGTCAGACATTCGAGCCTCCGCTTTCGATCGAGCGCTCGCACTCGAGCGACGCCAGCGCCAGCTCGACCGGCGCCATTTCCTCGGTGATGCGGTTGATGCGGTTGCTGTCCCAGACCGGCGCGGCGTAGGCGGCGTCGAGCTCGGTGCGCAGGTGGCGATATCTGCCGTTCAACTCTTCCAGTTCCATCGATCGGGCTCCTCGAGAGGGGGAAATTGTTGTGCTGCAGCATGACGGCAACCAGCGTGCCGTTCAACCCCTCGACCGCGCGGCGCGGCTTCGTCCTACAAGCGCAATCCGCCGCTCGGCGATCATCTTTGCCGGCGCCGCGCCCGTCGCTAGTCGATGCCAGCGGCTTCGCGCGTCGAGTGCCGATGGATGAACAGGAAGGTTTCTTGCCACACTCAGAGAAAGCGCGCGAAGAGCGCTTCAGGCTGCTCGTCGAGAGCATCCGCGACTACGCGATCTTCATGCTCGATCCGCAGGGCCGCGTCCTCACCTGGAACGCCGGCGCCGAGCGGCTCAAGGGCTACCAGTCGCAGGAAATCATCGGCGAGCACTTCTCGCGCTTCTACCCTGCCGAGGCGCTCGCGCGCGGCCTGCCCGAACATGAGCTCGAAGCCGCAACGGAGAGCGGCGCCTTCGAAGACGAGGGCTGGCGGGTCAGGAAGGACGGCTCGCTTTTCTGGGCGAACGTCGTCATCACCGCGATTCGCGACGCGCGAGGCGAGCTGCTCGGATTCGCCAAGGTCACGCGCGACCTCACGCAGCGACGCAGCCACGAGGACGCGTTGCGCCAGAGCGAAGAGCGGTTTCGCCTGCTCGTCGAAGGCGTGGCCGATTACGCGATCTTCATGCTCGACGTCAACGGCAAGATCGCCACCTGGAACGTCGGCGCGCAACGGATCAAGGGCTACACGGCCGAAGAGGCCATCGGCCACCACTTCTCGATGTTCTATCCCGCCGAAGCGAACGAGAGCGGCTGGCCCGAGCACGAGCTGCAGGTCGCGGCGGAGAAGGGCAGCTTCGTCGACACCGGATGGCGCGTGCGCAAGGACGGCACGATGCTCTGGGCCAACGTCACGATCACCGCGCTTCGCGACGAGACCGGCCGCCTCGTCGGCTACGCCAAGCTCACCCGCGATCTGACCGAGAGCAAGCGGATCGAGGCGGCCGAGCTCGCCAGCCAGGAGCGCGACCACCTGCTGGAGGCCGAGCGCAGCGCCCGGATGGCGGCGCAGCGCGCGACCCGCGTCAAGGACGAATTCCTGGCGACGCTGTCGCACGAGCTGCGCACGCCGCTGAGCGCGATATTGGGCTGGACGCAGGTGCTGCTGAGAGGCGGGGCGGCGAAGCCCGAAGAGCAGCGGCGCGCCATCGAAGTCATCGACCGCAACGCGCGCGCGCAGGTGCAGCTGATCGACGATCTCCTCGACCTGAGCAGGATCATGACCGGCAAGATCCGGCTCGACCTTCATCAGGTCTCCTTGCTGGCCATCGTCGAGGCCGCCGTCGACTCGGCGAAGCCGGCGGCCGATGCCAAGGACATCCGGCTCAAGGCGATCCTGGATTCCGTGCGCGCGACGGTGAACGCCGACAGCACCCGCCTGCAGCAAGTGGTGTGGAACCTGCTCACCAATGCGATCAAGTTCACGCCCAAGGGAGGCCAGGTCCAGGTGCTGCTTCAGCGCGTGAATTCGCACATCGAGCTGAGCGTCAGCGACACCGGCGTCGGCATTCCGGCGAGCTTCCTGCCGCACGTCTTCGACCGGTTCTCGCAACGCGACAGCTCGACCACGCGGGTCTTCGGCGGGCTCGGGCTGGGGCTGGCGATCTCGAAGCAGCTGGTGGAATTGCACGGCGGCTCGATCAGGGTCTCGAGCGAAGGCGAAGGCCGCGGCTCGACCTTCTTCGTCGAGCTGCCGCTCTCGATCGTGCAGATCGAAGAGGAGAACGCGCTGCGCATCCACCCGACGGCCGAGACCCAGCCGAGCGAGCTGCTGCCGTTGCCCAAGCTCGACGGCATTCACGCCTTCATCGTCGACGACGAGCCCGACGCGCGCGAGATCCTGGAAAAGGTGCTCCGGGATCAGGGCGCGCAGGTGACGAGCTTCAGCTCCGCCGACGAGGTGATGGCCGCGCTGAAGACGACCAAGCCGAGCGTCATCGTCAGCGACATCGGCATGCCCGAGATGGACGGCTATCAGCTGATGCGCGCGCTGCGCGCCAGCGAGCCCCGCCTCGGCAGGATTCCTGCGCTGGCCCTCACGGCGTTCGCGCGGGCGGAGGACCGGAAGCGCTCGCTGGTGGCGGGCTATCAGGCTCACCTGGCGAAGCCGTTCGATGTGGGCGAGCTCATCCTTGTCGTCTCGGATCTGGTCGGCAGGTAGCGAGCGGGTCCGAAGTGTCGCTGCGTCCACCCCCGGGTTCCGAGAGTCTCCCGACCCGCGCGTCTTGGCCCGACCGCAATCCTCCACTTCGCGTACGCTGGCGATGCTCGCCATGTTCGCCTTCTTCGAAACCCGCATCCGCCCCACGCTCGTCGCCGGCACGCCGCCGCCACCCGGCCTCCTCGCCTTCTACTGGCACTTCGTCCGCCAGACTCGTGGCCTCTACGCCGCGATGTTCGCGACCGGCCTCGCCGTCGCGCTGATCGATACCTCGATCCCCGTCTTCATCGGCCGCCTCGTCGCGCTCATGGAGACGAACGATCGTGTCGCCGCGTTCCGGCACGCGCTGCCCGCGCTCATCGGCATGGCGCTTCTCGTCGTCATCGGCCGTCCGCTGGCGCTCCTCGCCGACAGCCTTGTCCGCAACAACGCCGTCGTTCCCGGCGTGACCAGCCTGATCCGCTGGCAGAGCCACTGGCACGTGGTGCGGCAGAGCTGGCCGTTCTTCCAGAACGACTTCGCCGGCCGCATCGCCAACCGCGTCATGCAGACCGGCAACGCCGTGCGCGAATGCGTGGTCTCGAGCATCCGCGCCATCTGGTACATCGCCATCTACGGCATCAGCGCGCTCGTGCTGATGGCGATCGCCGACTGGCGCCTCGCCGTGCCGACGGCCCTCTGGGTCGCCGGCTACGTCTTCTTCCTGAGCTACTTCGTGCCGCGCATGCGCGACCTGGCGAAGACCTCGTCGGAGATGCGCTCGCACGTGATGGGCCGCATCGTCGACAGCTACACCAACATCCTGACGGTCAAGCTGTTCGCGCGCGCCCGCGACGAGGACGCCTTCGTGCGCGAGGTGATCGACCAGCACACCGGCGCCATGGCGGCGCACATGCGGCTCATCACCCGCTTCATGCTCGTTCTTTCGGCGATGAACGCGTTGCTGCTCGTCTCGACCGCGGCGATCGGCATCGTCCTGTGGAGCGAGGGCGCGATCAGCGCCGGCCTGGTCGCCACGGCGCTGCCGCTTGCCTGGCAGATCGCCAACGTCTCGGGCTGGGTGAGCTGGGAGGTGACCGGCATCTTCGAGAACATCGGCATCGTCCAGGAGGGCATGGAGACGATCGCCGTGCCGCACGGGCTCGTCGACCGGCCGGAGGCGCGCGAGCTCGCCGTGCCGAACGGCGAGATCCGCATCGAGCACCTCACCTTCACCTACGGCCGCGCCGACGGCCGGCGCGTGCTCGACGATCTCAATCTGGTCGTGCGACCGGGCGAACGCGTCGGCCTGGTCGGCCGCTCGGGCGCGGGCAAGTCCACGCTCGTCAACCTGCTGCTGCGCTTCCACGAGGTCGAGCAGGGATCGATCCGCATCGACGGCCAGGACATCGGCCACGCGACGCAGGAGAGCCTGCGCGCCGCGATCGGCATGGTGACGCAGGACACGTCGCTGCTGCACCGCTCGATCGCCGCCAACGTCGCCTACGGCCGGCCGGGCAGCACGCCGGCCGAGATCGAGGCGGCGGCGCGGCAGGCGCAGGCGCACGACTTCATCGTCGACCTCGTCGACTGGAAGGAGCGCACCGGCTACGACGCGCACGTCGGCGAGCGCGGCGTCAAGCTCTCGGGCGGCCAGCGCCAGCGCATCGCCCTGGCGCGCGTGATCCTGAAGGACGCGCCGATCCTGATCCTCGACGAGGCCACGTCGGCCCTCGACAGCGAGGTCGAGCTCGCGATCCAGGACCAGCTCGCGACGCTGATGCAGGGCAAGACCGTGATCGCGATCGCGCACCGGCTCTCGACCATCGCGCGCATGGACCGGCTGATCGTGCTCGAGCAGGGCAAGATCGTCGAGCAGGGCACGCACGACGAGCTGCTGCGCCTGGGCGGCCACTACGCGCTCTTGTGGAAGCACCAGTCGGGCGGCTTCCTGCCGCAGCAGGGCCTGGGCGCAGGGCTGCCGGGGCACGTCCGCGTCGACGAGGAAGCGGTCGTTTCGACGGCGCGCGCCGACGACGAGCTGCGCGTGCCCTGAGCGTGTTGGAAGAAGGAGAACGACGACTCGATTTCCCTCGCCGTTGTTGCAATCGGCCGAGGCCGCGTCGATGATTCCGGCGATCCGATGACCTCCTGGAAAGCCAAGGCCGAGCGCGGCAGCGCCTGGCTCATCCATCTGATCGCGTGGCTCGCCCGCGCGGCCGGTCGATCCGTGTGCCGCGTCCTGCTCTATCCGATCGTTCTCTATTTCGTCGCCACCGACCGGACGGCGCGGCGCGCGTCGCGGGAATTCCTCGGCCTCGCCTGTCGTCGCCCGGCGACCTGGCTCGACGTCGTCGACCACCTCCATTGCTTCGCGACGACCCTGCTCGATCGCGTCTACATGGCCAGCGGCGACTTCGCCCGCTTCGACGTCACGGTGGAAGGCGATTCGCTCGTCGGCGACGCGCTCGAATCCGGCAACGGCTGCGTGCTGCTCGGCTCGCACCTCGGCAGCTTCGACTTCATGATGCTGAAGAACCGCGTCCTCAACAACCGGCCGATCACGATCCTGATGCGCGTCGACGAGCGCTCGCGCGTTCGCCGCATCGCCGGCATCGACGACAGCCAGGTCTCGATCATTCCCCTCGGCCGGTTCGACAGCTATCTGCGCGCGTACGAGGTGCTCAAGAAAGGCGGCGTCGTCGTCGCGCTCGCCGACCGCACCGAAAACTCGGCGGCCCTCGAGAGCGCCTTCTTCGGCCGGCCGGCGGCGTTCCCGGTCGGACCGCATGCACTGGCAGCGCGGGCCGGTGCGAGCGTTCTCATGGGCTTCGGCCTCTTCGAGGGCGGCGCGCGCTATCGAATCGAATTCATCGAGTTCGGCATCGCGCCCACGCCCCCCGGAAGCCGGGGCGCCGCGTTGCAGCCGGCGGTGGACCGCTATGTCGCGTTGCTCGAGAGCTATGCCGCCCGCTATCCGAAGAACTGGTTCAACTTCTTTCCCTACTGGCAGCGCTCGTGAACAGAAGCAAGGCAGCGTCGGCGTGGGACGGCGCATGGATCGCCATCCCCGCCTACAACGAGGCGCGCACGATCCGCGACCTGGCGCAGGCGAGCCTCGCGCTCTGTCCGCGCGTCGTCGTCGTCGACGACGGCTCGACCGACGCGACCGCGGCCCAGCTCGTCGATCTGCCGCTGACCTTGCTGCGGCACGCGTCCAATCGAGGCAAGGCGGCGAGCCTGCGCACCGCGTTCCGGCACGCCCTCGAGCACGACGCGGCCTGCGTCGTCACGCTCGACGGCGACGGCCAGCACGATCCTCGCGACGCGCCGAAGCTGCTCGCGCTCTGGCGCAGCCGCCCCGATCGGCTCGTGATCGGCTCGCGCCTCCACGACCGGGCCGGCTTCCCGCCCGGGCGCTATGCGGCGAACCGCTTCGCCTGCTTCTGGATCTCGTGGGCTTCCGGACACCCGATCGCCGATTCGCAGTCGGGCTTTCGCGTCTACTCGCGCGACGTGATGCGGATCGCCATCAGCGATCGGATGCGCAGCAGCGGCTTCACGCTCGAGAGCGAAATCCTGATCGAGGCCGCGCATCAGGGCCATCCGACGCTCGCCGTGACGATTCCCGGGCGCTATCCGCACGATGCCCGGCCGAGCCATTTCCGCGCCGTCGTCGACACCGCCCGCATCGTCGCGATGGTGGCCGCTCGTCTGCTGAAGAAAGGGATGTACCTGCCGGGCCTCTGGCGCGGCATCCGCCGTGCGCCGGTGCTGACGATGCCGGCCGACGCCGCGCTCGATCCGCATCGCTGAGGGCCACGACGCCGCTCACGAACGGCGATCGACAATAGGGCCATGGACGAAGCCCCTGCCCCGCCGCCCCTGCCCGATCGCCTGTCGATCGATCCGCGCAGCCCGCATCACGTCGCCGCCGTGTTCGAGCACGGCGTCGGCATCCGCCTGAACGGCAAGGAGCGCCACGACGTCGAGGAGTACTGCCTCAGCGAGGGCTGGATCAAGGTCCCCGCCGGCAAGACGCTCGACCGCAAGGGCCACCCGCTGCTGATCACGCTCAAGGGCAAGGTCGAGGCGTTCTACCGCTGACCGCGCGCGCGCCGGCGCGCGGACCGGCGCGCCGCGCGACGATCGGCGCGTCATTCATCGGAGGGACGCCGCGATCGTCGCCGCGCGACTATCGTCGCGGCTTCGAGAACAGCGGGAGCGCGCCGTGGCCGATCAACGTTTCGCCGCCGCCCAGAAGGGCGTGTCCCTCGCCGAGGCGATGCCGTACCGCAATGCGGCCGAGGCGCAGGAGGCGCGCAAGTCGGGGCGAGCGCGGCGGCGCCGCGCCGGCGCCGGCGCGAAGAAAGCGACGCGAAGTGGGCCGGCCGCCGCCGGCGGCACTGCGACGACGCCGGCCTTGCCGGCACCGGCGGCGCTGTCGACGGCCGAGCGGCTGCGCCTCCTCGACGCCTTCGAGACCGTGATCGGCGGCGTCTACACCCACCTGCCGCTGAAGCGCGCGCGCTACGGATTCGATCCGGTGCAGCGGCTGCGCATCCTGCGCACCGAGGTCGGCGCGTTCGACAACAACGCCTTCCACGTCGAGCTCGCCGCGATCGTCACGCAGATGCGCGACTACCACACGCGCTACACCTGGCCCGCGGCGTTCGCGGGCAAGGTCGCGGTGCTGCCGTTCCTGGTCGAGATGTACGGCCCCGACGCGGCGCCGACCTACGTCGTCACCAAGGTCGGCAAGGGCCTCGACGCCGGCTTCGTTCCCGGCGTCCTCCTGCAGCAGTGGAACGGCGTGCCGATCGATCGCGCCGTCGTGCGTCATGCCGACGAAGAGTGCGCCGGCCGGCCCGACGGCCTGCGCTCGGCATCGCTGCAGAGCCTCACCTTCCGCTCGATGGAGTACGGGCCGCCGCCCGACGAGGAATGGGTCGTCGTCGGCTATCGCAAGAGCGACGCCGCCGGCGCGCCGACCGGGGCGCTGAAGGAAGCGCGCGTGCCGTGGAAGGTCGTCGATCCGGGCGCCGCGTCGGGCCTGTTCGCCGGCGGGCCGACGGGCGAGCGCAAGCGCCTGCGCCGGACGCGTGCCGTCAATCCCGCCGCCGCCGCGGTGCGCCTAGCGAAGATGCTGCTGTTCGCGCCCGAGGCGCTGGTCGGCGAGACGCCGCCCGCCGCGGCGCCCGTCGTCTCGAGCCGCAGCCGCGGCCTGCGCCTCGTCGCATCGACGATCGCGACGACGATGCCGGAGACGCTCAAGGTCCAGACGCTGCAGGTGCCGGGCGGATCGCCGGTCGCCTACCTGCGCATCTGGGCCTTCGAGACCGATCCCGACAAGTTCATCGCCGAGCTGCTGCGCGTCATCCCGCTCCTGCCGCAGGAGGGGCTGATCATCGACGTGCGCGGCAACCCGGGCGGCTACATCCTCGCCGCCGAGCAGGCGCTGCAGCTCTTCACGCCCAAGCCGATCGACCCGGTGCGCTTCTCGGTGCTGGCGACGACCTTCACGCGCGACCTGGCGGCGCTGCCGGCGATGAGCGACGAGCTCGCGCCGTGGAAGGAATCGCTCGATGCCGCGGTGCGAAACGGCGAGCTCTATTCGCAGCCGGTGCCGATCTCCGACCCGGCCGACTGCAACGCGATCGGCCAGCAGTACGGCGGGCCGGTGATGCTGGTCGGCGACACCAACACCTACTCGGCCGGCGACCTGTTCTCGGCCGGCTTCGTCGACAACGACCTCGGCCCGTTCCTCTGCGTCGGCCTGGCGACCGGCGCCGGCGGCGCCAACGTCTGGGAATACGGCGAGCTGCGCAAGGCGCTCGTCGGCACGCCGATGGCGCTGCCCGCGCTCACCAGCGGCATCGGCCTGTCGTTCGCGTTTCGCCGCGCCACCCGCGCCGGCCCGAGCGAAGGGCTGACGATCGAGGACGTCGGCGTCGCCGGCACGCCGTACGCGATGACGCGCAACGATCTCCTCGCCGGCAACGGCGATCTGCTCGTGCGCTGCGTCGCGCTGCTGCGCAAGCAGCCGCTGAGCGCGATGGGCTGCGCGGTCGACCGGGCGAACCGCAAGGTGAGCTTCGCGACGCGCGGCCTCGACCGCGTCGACGCCTTCGTCGACGGCCATCCGGTCGGCAGCTTCGCGGTCGCCGACGGCGCAAGCGTCGAGGTGCCGTTCGCGGCCACGGCGAAGCGCGTCGACGCGGCGGGGTTCAAGGGCGACGCGCTGCTGCAGCGGCGCCGCGTCGTCGTCAAGGCCTAGCTCTCCGGCGCGTCGCCGCGTCGGATCATCGGCGCATGGGGTCGTCGCGCGTCGGTCGTCGGCGCATCGGTTGTCGGCGCATCGGTTGTCGGCTCAGCCGAGCCCGGCGCGCGCCAGGCCGACGACGGCGACGCCGGCGAGCATCGCGACGACGTCGTTCCCGCGCCACCACATCAGCAGGCCGACGGCGGCGAGCCCGGCGAGCTCGGGGACGCCGCCGTGCAACGCGGTCGGCGTGACGACGCCCACCATCACCGCCAGCGGCGCGGCGCGCAGCGCCGCCTCGACGCGCGGCGTGACGGTGACGAAGCGCATCAGCCAGAAGCCGCCGGCGCGGCACGCATAGGAGGCGACCGCGAGCGCCGGCAGCATCGCCAGAAAGTCGGCGTGGCTCGTCATGCCGCGGCCGGCGATCGCGGCGCGGCGCCGTGGCGCCAGCCGGCCACCGCCGCGCCGGCGACGCCGGCGACGACGACGGCCCAGCCGGGCGGTGCCCAGCGATCGGCCGCTGCTGCCGCGGCGAAGGCAGCGAGCGCCGGCCAGACGCCGGCGCGCGTGCGCAGCATGCCGACCATCATCGCTGCGCAGAAGGCGACGAGGAGGAAGTCGAGGCCGAGCGTTCGCGGCCCGGGGATCCAGTGGCCGACGGCGCCGCCGAGCAGCGTGCCGGCGAGCCACGGCAGGAAGGTCGCGAAGCCCGAGCCGAGGACGTAGCCGGCGTCGTTCTCTCCGGCCTCGTGGGCGCGCATCGAGAGCAGCCAGTTGCCGTCGCCGAGGATGTAGAGGCTGCCGTACGAGGCGGCCGGCGGCACCGCGCCGAGCCAGGGCCGCAGCGTCGCGCCGTAGAGCAGGTAGCGCGCGTTGAGGAGGACGACGGTCGTGACGCAGAGGACCAGGCCGGCGCCCTGGCTCAACGCGCTCACCGCTGCGACCTGCGCCGAGGCCGAGTAGACGGTGGCGCTCATCAGCAGGGCGTCGGCGACCGAGAGCCCCGAGCCGAGCGCGAGCAGCCCGAAGGTGATGCCGTAGACCAGCACGCCGATGCCGAGCGGCTGAGCGGCGATGAAGCCGCGGCGGACGCCGGCGCGGGTGAAGGTGATCGGGTTCGCCCCGGCGGCAGCGCTGGCAGCTCGCGTCATCTCGTCTATTCTGGTCGGCCTCGGCGGCGCCGCGCCGACGGGCTCGGCACGGCGCAGGGCGCATCCGCAAGCAAAGAATTGTGCCGCCGTCGGCCGGCGCCGCCGCCTGCGGCGTTGAGGAGATCGACGCTCGCTGCAGGAGGTGCGATGAGCCATCCCGACAAGATCGCCGCCGCCGTCGCGTTGAACCGCTTCGGCCTGGGCGTGCGTCCCGACGAAGCGATGCCGGCCGACCCCAGGGGCTGGCTGCTCGACCAGCTCGACAGCTATTTGCCGCTTCCGCCGGCGTGGTCGGCGCAGCCGTCGAGCGCGTCGCTCGTGGTCGGCTATGCCGAGCTGCAGCGCGCGGTGCGCCAGGCCGATGCGGCGAGCAAGGTCCCGGCGCGCCAGAAGCTGGCCGGCGAGGTGCGCGACCGCTATCGCGGCGCCGTCAACGCGCGCACCGCCAGCGCGCTCGTCACGCCCGCGCCGTTCGCCGAGCGCATGGTCCACTTCTGGGCCAACCACTTCGCGGTGTCGATCGAGAAGCCGACGCTCGGATCGCTCGCCGGCGCGTTCGAGGCCGAGGCGATCCGCCCCAACGTGCTCGGCTCGTTCGCGACGATGCTCCTCGCCGTCGAGCGCCATCCGGCCATGCTGCTGTATCTCGACCAGGTGCGCTCGATCGGCCCGGACAGCACGGCGGCGCGGCGTGCCGCCGTCGCCGAGCCCGAGCGCAAGCGCGGCCTCAACGAGAACCTCGCGCGCGAGATCCTCGAGCTGCACACGACCGGCGTTCGCAGCGGCTACAGCCAGGACGACGTCACCGAGCTCGCGCGCGCGCTCACCGGCTGGAGCGTCGGCGGTCCGGACGGCCCGTACGCAAAGCGACCCGGTGTCGAGCCCGGTCGCTTCGCCTTCCTGCCGGCGCTGCACGAGCCGGGCGCGCGCAGCATTCTCGGCCAGCGCTACGAGCAGGCGGGCGAGGCACAGGCCGAGGCGATCCTGCGCCGGCTCGCCGCCCTGCCGACCACGGCTCGGCACATCGCCACCAAGCTCGCGCGCCACGTCGCCGGCGACGCGCCGGCGCCGGCGCTCGTCGATCGCCTCGCGAGCGCGTTCACGAGGAGCGGCGGCGACCTGCCGAGCGTCTACCGCGTCCTGATCGAATCGCCCGAGGCGTGGCAGCCGGCGGCGGCCAAGTTCAAGACGCCGTGGGAATGGACGCTCTCGGCGTTGCGCGGCCTCGGCTGGCGCGACCTGCGCGGTCAGGAGCTCGCACCGATGCTGGCCCAGCTCGGCCAGCCGACGTGGCGGCCGGGGTCGCCCGCCGGCTTCGACGACACGGCAGCAAGCTGGGCCGCGCCCGACGCGCTGATGCGCCGGGTCGAGCTGGCGCAGCGCCTCGCCGCGCAATCCGCCAGCGCCTTCGATGCGCGCGTGCTCGCGCCGCAGCTGCTGCCGGCCGGCGTCGGCGCCGCCACCGAGACCGCGATCGCGCGCGCCGAAAGCCCGGCGACCGCGCTCGCGCTGCTGCTCGCCTCGCCCGAATTCCTGAGGAGATAGGCCATGACCTCGACGCCGAACTCACGCCGCCGCTTTCTCCAGCTCGCCGCCGCCGGCGCCGGCGTCATGCTGGTCCTGCCGCAGCTCGTCATGGCGCGCGCCGCGACCGAGCGGCGCTTCGTCTTCGTGATCCAGCGCGGCGCCGCCGACGGCCTCGACATCGTCGCGCCGTACGCCGATCCGGCCTACGCGCGCCTGCGCGGCGCGCTCGCGATCGACGTCGCGACGGCGACGCGGCTCGATGGCCTGTTCGCGTTGCATCCGGCGCTCGTCGAGACGGCCACGCTCTATGAGGCCAAGCAGGCACTCTTCGTCCACGCGGTCGCGTCGCCGTACCGCGACCGCTCGCACTTCGACGGCCAGAACGTCCTCGAGACCGGCGGCCTCGCGCCCTACGACGTCAAGGACGGCTGGCTCAATCGCCTGGTCGCGCTGCTGCCGCGGCAAGGCGGCGAGGCGATCGCGATCGCGCCGACCGTGCCGCTGGCGCTGCGCGGCCCGGCCGAAGTGATCTCGTACGCGCCGTCGGCGTCGAAGCAGGCGCCCGACGACCTGCTCCAGCGCGTCCAGCAGCTCTATGCCGACGACGCCCAGCTGCACGCGCTGTGGTCGACGGCGATGGACGCGCGCGCCATGGCCAGCCCGTCGCCGCGCCAGAGCCCCGCCGAGCTCGGCCGGCTCGCGGCGAGCTTTCTGGCGCGGCCCGACGGCCCGCGCATCGCCATGCTCGAGACCAACGGCTGGGATACGCACAGCGCGCAGGCACCGCGCCTGGCGAATCAGCTGAAGGCGCTCGACGCGATGATCGCGGCGCTGCGCGACGGCCTCGGCGTCGCGTGGAGCGAGACCACCGTCCTCGTCGCCACCGAGTTCGGCCGCACCGCCGCAGCCAACGGCACCGGCGGCACCGATCACGGCACGGCGTCGGCGGCGATGCTGCTCGGCGGCTCGGTCGACGGCGGCCGGATCATCTCCGACTGGCCCGGTCTGGCCGCGTCGGCGCTCTACCAGGGCCGCGACCTGCAGCCGACGACCGGCCTCGACGCCCTCATCGCCGCCGCTACCGGCGAGTGCTTCGCGATCGAGCCGGAACGGGTCGCGCGCGAGCTGTTCCCGCGCGTCGCCGGCGCCCGGCCGCTGCCGCGCCTGCTGCGCGCCTGAACGCTCACGGCGCCGGCAGGTAGCGCACCGCGAGCACGCCCCTGATCGCGGCCAGGCCGGCCTGCACCTCGGGCAGCACCGGGCTGTCGACGTCGACCAGCGTGTACGCCATGTCGCCGCGCGACTTGTTGACCATGTTGTGGATGTTGAGCCCGGCCTGCGCCATCGCCGTCGAGATCTGGCCGAGCATGTTCGGCACGTTGGCGTTGGCGATCGCGACGCGGTAGGCCGATTCGCGCGTCATCGTCACCTGCGGGAAGTTCACCGCGTTGGTGAGGTTGCCGTGCTCGAGGTAGTCGCGCAGCTGGTCGACGACCATCACCGCGCAGTTGTCCTCGGCCTCGCGCGTCGACGCGCCGAGGTGCGGCAGGGCGATCACCTGGGCGTGGCCGTGCAGCGCCTGGCCGGGGAAGTCGCAGACGTACTGGCCGAGGCGATTCGCGGCGAGCGCGTCGAGCACGGCGCTGTCGCTCACGACGCCGTCGCGGCTGAAGTTGAGGAGCACGGCGCCCGGCCGCATCAGGCCGATGTTGGCGTCGTTGACGAGGTGGCGCGTCGCCTCGACGAGCGGCACGTGCAGGGTCACGAACTGCGCCTGCTTGAGGACGTCGTTGACGCTGGTCGCGCGCCGCACCTGCGACGGCAGGCTCCAGGCGGCGTCGACGGTGATGTCGGGGTCGAAGCCGAGCACGTTCATGCCGAGCTTGATGGCGGCGTCGGCGACCAGGCAGCCGATCTTGCCGAGGCCGACGATGCCGAGCGTCTGGCCGGCGAGCTCGTAGCCGGCGAACGCCTTCTTGCCTTCCTCGACCGCCTTGTCGAGGTCCGCACCCGTGGTGTCGAGGGCGCCGACGAAGCGCAGCGCCGGCGCGATCTGGCGCGCGGCCATCAGCATGCCGGCAAGGACCAGCTCCTTCACGGCGTTGGCATTCGCGCCGGGCGCGTTGAAGACGGGAATGCCGCGCGCGCTCATCGCCGCGACCGGGATGTTGTTGGTGCCGGCACCGGCGCGGCCGATCGCGCGCACGCTCGCCGGGATCGCCGTCTCGTGCAGGTCGGCCGAGCGGACGAGGATCGCGGCGGGGTCGGCGACGTCCTTGCCGACGCGATACGTCTCGGCCGGCAGGCGCGACAGCCCCGACGCCGAGATCTGGTTGATCACCAGGATGCCGAGCCGCTCAGCCATGCTCGGCCTCGAACTGCTTCATGTAGTCGACCAGCGCCTGCACGCCCTCGACCGGCATCGCGTTGTAGATCGAAGCGCGCATGCCGCCGACCGAGCGATGGCCCTTCAACTGGAGCATTCCGCGCGCCTGAGCGCCCTTCAGGAAAACGTCGTCGAGCGCTTCGTCCTTGAGACGGAACGGCACGTTCATGAGCGAGCGATCGGCGCGTGCGACCGGGTTGCCGTAGAAGGCGCTCGCGTCGAGGTAGTCGTAGAGCAGCCCGGCCTTGACCCGGTTGTGCTCGGCCATCGCCGCCAGGCCGCCGCGCGCCTGGATCCACTTGAAGACGAGGCCGGCGACGTAGATCGCGTAGGTCGGCGGCGTGTTGAGCATCGAGTCGTTGTCGGCCTGCTGCTTGTAGTCGAAGGCCGAGGGCGTGAACGGGTGCGCCTGGCCGATCAGGTCGTCGCGGACGATGACGATCGTCAGCCCCGCCGGGCCGATGTTCTTCTGCGCGCCGCCGTAGATCAGGCCGTACTTAGCGACGTCGACCGGCCGCGACAGGAGGTTGCTCGACATGTCGGCGACGAGCGGGACGGCGCCGGTGTCGGGCGTGAAGTGGTATTCGACGCCGCCGATCGTCTCGTTGGCGCAGATGTGCACGTACGCCGCGTTCGGGTCGAGCTGCCAAGTCTCGCGCGCCGGGATGCTGGTGAATCGGCTCGCCTCGCCGCTCGCGGCGACGTGGACCTCGGCGTACTTCTTCGCCTCGGCGATCGACTTCTTCGACCACTCGCCGGTGTGGATGTAGTCGGCGCTCGTCTTGCCGCGCAGCATGTTCATCGGCACGATCGCGTTCTCGCCGATCGCGCCGCCCTGCATGAAGAGCACCTTGTAGCTCGCCGGGATCGCGAGCAGCTCGCGCAGCAGCGCTTCGGCCTCGGCGTGGATGGCGATGAACTCCTTGCCGCGGTGGCTCATCTCCATCACCGACATGCCGCTGCCGTGCCAGTCGAGCATCTCGTCGGCGGCCTGGCGCAGGACCGGCTCGGGCAGGACCGCGGGACCGGCGCTGAAGTTGATGACGCGAGACATGGCGAAGGCTCCGGAAGGTGGCAAGGCAGGCGGCGGCGTCGGCCGCCGAGCACCGATGCTAGAGGTCAACTGCTGATCGTGGCGGCGATCGCCGCTGGCCGCGAAGAACGGGGTCCGAGATCTCGAGCCGTCGCAGCGCCTCCGCGGCGATCGCCAGGCTCGCCGTCAATCCCGGCGACTCGATCCCGAACAGGTTGATCAGGCCGGCGACGCCGTGCGCCTCGGGCCCTTGCAGCAGGAAGTCGCTCGCCGGCCCGCCGGGCCCTTGCAGCTTCGGCCGGACGCCGCTGTACGCCGGCGCCAGCGCACCGTCCTTCAGGTCGGGCCAGTAGCGCCGGATCGCGGCATAGAACGCGGTGCTGCGCGCCGGGTCGACGGCGTAGTCGATCGCCTCCGGCGACTCGGCGTCGAGCCACTCGACGTCGGGGCCGAAGCGCGCCTGGCCGGCGAGGTCGAGCGTGAGGTGGACGCCGAGGCCGCCCGGCTCGGGCACCGGATAGACGAGGCGGGTGAACGGCGAGCGGCCGGCGAGCGCGTAGTAGTTGCCCTTGGCGAACCAGGCGCGCGGGACGTGCTTCGCGTCGAGGCCGTCGATGCGGCGCGCCAGCGACTGCGCGTGCAGCCCGCCGGCATTGACCAGCACGCGCGCTGCGATCTCGCTCGGCGCATCGCCGCCGACGCGAACGACGAAGCCGTCGCCGCCAACGACGGCGCGCTCGAACGGCGAGCGCACGACCAGGCTGCCGCCGGCGTTCTCGAGGTCGCCGAGGTAGGCGAGCATGAGCGCGTGGCTGTCGATGATGCCGGTCGCGGACGACAGCAGCGCCGCCTCGCCGTGCAGGGCCGGCTCGAGCGCGCGCATCTCGGCGCCGCTCAGCCAGCGCAATCCCTCGACGCCGTTGCCGACGGCGCGCAGCTCGATCGCGCGCAGCGTCTCGACCTGCGCCGGCGTCGCCGCGACGACGAGCTTGCCGCAGCGTCGATGGCCGACGCCGTGCGCCTCGCAGTATGGATACAGGAGGCGCCGTCCGGCGACGCAGAGGGCCGCCTTGAGCGAGCCGGGCGCGTCGTAGATGCCGGCGTGGATGACCTCGCTGTTGCGCGAGCTGATGCCGTTGCCGATGCCCGCTTCGCTCTCGAGGACGATCGTCTCGCGGCCCGCCAGGGCGAGCGCGCGCGCCACCGCGAGGCCGACCGCGCCGGCGCCGACGACGATGGCATCGACGCGATCCAAGTGGCCGATCGACCCGATCTACCGGATGAAAAAAGGATGCAGCGTCGCTGGCTGCCCTAGTCGCGATACCCCGGCAGCTCGCGGTCGACGACGCGCATCATCGCTTCGAAGAACAGGCGCTCGCGCTCGCCGCGCGGGTGGCTGTCGTCGGGGTTGGGCGCCTGGACGCGGGCGGCGATCTCGTCCGGAAGCACCTCCAGCGGCCGGCCCGTGCTGAGGGCCAGGATCTGGTTGCGGCAGACGCGCTCGAGCCGATAGAGCCGTCGGTACGCCTGCGCGATGGTCGCGCCGGTGACGAGCACGCCGTGGTTCTTCATGAAGACGACGGGCTTGCCGGCCATCACCGCGGCCAGGCGTTCGCCTTCCGACAACGTGGCCGCCATGCCGCAGTAGTCGTCGTCGTAGGCGATCTGGCCGTGGAAGAACGCCGCGGTCTGGCTCGCCGACAGCAGCCGGTTGTCCTTCAGCATGTTGAGCGCCATGGCCCAGGTCTGATGCGTGTGCAGGACGACGCGCGCGCCGGTGATGCGGTGCAGCGGCGCATGGATGCAATGCGCCGAGAGCTCGAGCGAGCCGTTGCCCTCGAGCACGCGCCCTTGCTCGTCGAAGACGATCAGGTCGCTCGCCCGCGCTTCCGACCAGTGCAGGCCGTAGGGCACGATCAGGTACTCGCCTTCGCGTCCGGGAACGGTCACGGTGAAGTGGTTGTCGATGCCTTCCTCGAGCTCGTGCAGCACCGCGAGGCGATGCGCGGCGGCGAGCTGGACACGGGCTTCGGCGACGGCGTCGGCGACGCGCGGAGAGATCAGGGGGCGGACGGACATCGGGCGTCTCCGGGGATGGCGTGGTGGCAGGACGGCGAGCTTACGCCGGAGCGGCGCCCTGAT
>DASYKC010000208.1:0-2098 GCA_035995885.1 Caldimonas sp.
GTCGGCACCGGCGACGCCGGCGCCGATCTCGGCGAGCGCCTGCCGCTCGGCACGCTGCGGCGCGCGGCGCGGCTCGGCCACTGGGTGTGCGAGAACGCGAAGACGACGCGCGCCTTCCTCAAGCGCGTCGACGCGGTCTGCCAGCTCGAACGGCCGCTGCAGCAGATCGCGATCGTCGAATTGCCGCGCCCGCCGAAGGGCCGCGCCGACATGGCCACCTTCGCAGGCGATCGATTGCTCGCCCCGGCACTCGCGGGCGATGACCTGGGCCTGATCTCCGAGGCGGGGCTTCCGGCCGTCGCCGACCCGGGGGCGCTGCTCGTCGCCGCAGCGCACGCCGCCGGCATTCGCGTCGTCGCCCTGCCCGGCGCGAGCTCGATCACCCTCGCGGTCGCCGCGAGCGGCCTCAACGGCCAGAGCTTCGCTTTCGTCGGCTACCTGCCGATCGAAGCCGACGCGCGCGCGGCGCGAATCCGCGAGCTCGAGACGACGTCGCGGCGCCTGGCCCAGACGCAGGTCGCGATCGAAACGCCCTATCGCAACTCGGCGCTGCTGGCCGCCCTGCTCGCGCAGCTCCAGGCGAAGACCGTGCTCTCGGTCAGCGTCGGCTTGACGCTCGCCGCGGAGTCGACGCGAAGCGAGCCGGTCGAGCGCTGGCGCGCCGATCCGGAAAGCCTGCCCGCCGATGTGCCGGCAGTGTTCTCGTTCCTCGCGCGCTGACGGCGCACGTCACGTCTCGGCGGCTTCCGGGACCTTGCCGCCGAACAGCGCGGCGACCTTCTTCTTCGGTTTGATGTTGGGCGAGAGGCCGCGCGCGACCGGCGCGGCACGCGGCTCCCACGCCGGCTCGGCCGCCGTCGCGGCCGGCTCGTACGGCTTGTCGAAGAAGGGGTCACTCGACCGCAACGGCTCGCGGCTCGGCGCACGCGACGGCGCCATGGAGCGCGGCTCGCGCGATTCGCGCGCCGCGCGGATGTCGCTGCTGCCGGCACGGGGCTCGTCGTCGTCGCGGCGGGCGCGCTCGCGAAACGGCGGCCGCTGCGGCTCGTCGAGCTCGAGCGGCTCGAGCTCGATCTTCTTGCCGAGCAGCTTCTCGATGTCGGCGACCAAGCGCGAGTCGTCGCGCGAGACAAGCGTGATCGCCAGGCCCGAGGCGCCGGCGCGCGCCGTCCGGCCGATGCGGTGGACGTAGTCCTCGGCGTTGTACGGCACGTCGAAGTTGAAGACCGCCGGTAGGTCGACGATGTCGAGGCCGCGCGCAGCGACGTCGGTCGCGACGAGGACGTCGACCTCGCCCTTCTTGAACGCCTCGAGCGCCTTCAGCCGCTCGTCCTGCGACTTGTCGCCGTGCAGGGCGTTGGTGCGCAGGCCGTCGCGCTCGAACGAGCGCGCCAGGCGGGCGCAGCCGAGCTTGGAGTTGACGAAGATCAACGCCTGCGTGATCGAGCGCTCCTTCAGGAGCTTCAGCACGGCGCGCCGCTTGTCGTCGGTCGCGACGCTGTAGAAGTGCTGCTCGACGTTGCTCGCGGTCGCGTTCGGGCGCGCCACCTCGACCAGGATCGGGTCCTGCAGGTAGCTCTCGGCCAGGCGCCGGATCTCGGGCGAGAACGTCGCCGAGAAGAGCAGCGTCTGGCGCTGCTTGGGCAGGTACGAGAGGATGCGCTGCAGGTCGGGCAGGAAGCCGATGTCGAGCATCCGGTCGGCCTCGTCGAGGACGACGTACTCGACCTGGTTCAGGACGCAGTTCTTCGCCTCGATGTGGTCGAGGAGCCGCCCCGGCGTGGCGACGAGCACCTCGACGCCCTGCTTCAGCTCGAGCGTCTGCGGCTTCATGTCGATGCCGCCGAAGACGACGGCGACGCGCAGCTTGGAGTGCGACGCGTAGCCCTTGATGTTGTCGGCGACCTGGTCGGCGAGCTCGCGCGTCGGCGCGATCACGAGGGCGCGCACCGGGTGACGCGCCGGCGACATGCTGGCGTTCTCGTGCGGCAGCATCTTGTGCAGGAGCGGCAGCGAGAACGCCGCCGTCTTGCCGGTGCCGGTCTGCGCCGCGCCCATGACGTCGCGGCCGGCGAGGACGATCGGGATCGCCTTCGCC
>DASYKC010000209.1:0-4199 GCA_035995885.1 Caldimonas sp.
GGCGCGCTCTCGCACGGCCAGAAGCAGTGGCTCGAGATCGGCATGCTGCTGATCCAGAACCCGCGCCTGCTCCTGCTCGACGAGCCGGTCGCGGGAATGACCGACGAGGAGACCGAGCGCACGGCCGAGCTCTTCCTCTCGCTCGAGGGCAGCCATTCGCTCGTCATCGTCGAGCACGACATGAAGTTCATCCATGCGCTGACGGTCGGCAACCCGGCCAAGAAGGTGACGGTGCTGCACGAGGGCAGCGTCCTCGCCGAAGGCTCGCTCGCCGACGTGCAGGCGAACGAGAAGGTCGTCGAGGTCTACCTTGGAAGATAGCGCCCCCGCGCTCGCGGCGGACGCCGCCGCGCTGCCCGCCGAGGATGCGGGGCGGGGCTTTGGGCGGCCCAGCGTCCGGCCGGCCGCCGATGCGGACGGCGTCGCCGCGTCCGATGCCGCGCCGATCCTGAAGGTCGAGGCGCTCAACCAGTACTACGGCGGCTCGCACATCCTGCGCAACGTCGCCCTCGAGGCGGTCGCCGGCGAAGTCACGGTCATCCTCGGCCGCAACGGCGTCGGCAAGACGACCTTGCTGAAGAGCCTGATGGGCGTCGTTCCGGTCCGCTCCGGTCGGGTCGCCTTCGCCGGCAGCGACATCACGAACGACACGCCATACCAGCGCGTGCGCCGCGGCATCGGCTACGTGCCGCAGGGGCGCGAGATCTTCAGCCGCCTCACGGTCCAGGAAAACCTGCTGATGGGCCTGGCCTACAAGCGCGGCGGCACGGCGCTGCCGAAGGAGCTGTTCGAGCTCTTCCCGGTGCTGAAGCAGATGCTCCATCGCCGCGGCGGCGACCTCTCCGGCGGCCAGCAGCAGCAGCTCGCGATCGCGCGCGCGCTCGCCGCCGGTCCGACGCTCCTCGTCCTCGACGAGCCGACCGAAGGCATCCAGCCGTCGATCATCAAGGACATCGGTCGCGTCATCCGCATGCTCGCCGACACGGGCTTGGCCGTCGACGGCAAGCCGCAGCGGATGGCGATCGTCCTGGTCGAGCAGTACTACGACTTCGCCGCCGAGCTCGCCGACCGCTATCTGGTCATGGAGCGCGGCGCGGTCGTCCAGCGCGGCCGCGGCGCCGACATGGAGCGCGAGGGCGTGCGCGCCCGCATGTCGATCTGAGGCCGGCGCAGCCGCGCGCTTTCACCCGCGACGCGGGTGCTCATGCCCTCGGCTCAGCGCCGCGCGTTCACGCCGTCGAGCGCATCTGATCGCGCAGCGTCCGCACCTGGTCGTGGTTGCGCTTGACGCCTTCGTACTGGCGCTGGACGACGACGGCGATATCGGCCGGCAACGGCTCCTTGATCGCGTCGCGATAGCGCTCGAGCGCCGCATCCTCGCCGCGCTCGCACTCGTTGAGCGCAGCCTGGTCGCTGTCGCCGGTCACGAGCGCCTTGAGGTTGACCCAGCCGCGATGCAGCGTGCCGCTGACGCTGCTGCCGGTGTCGGGCTTGCCGCCGAGGCCGGTGACCAGCGATTGCAGCTCGGTCGCCCCTTGCCGGCAATCGTCGGCGCGGCTGGTGAGGATCTGGCGCAGCTGCGCCGACTTGACGTGCTCGGCGCAGGCGCGAAAGCCGTATTCGCCGTCCTTGCAGGTCTCGATCAGGGTGTTGAGGGTGTCGATCACTTCGGTGTTGCTCATCGCATCACGGTTGCTCATGGGGGTGTCTCCTGCGGGAAGGGGTTCTCGTCGTTGGCAGCCCGCATGCCCGCCGCCGCCACAATGCCCGCTGGATCCGCGCCAGGAAGAGAGCCCGATGATCACCGTCCACCATCTCAACAATTCGCGCTCGCAGCGCGTCCTCTGGCTGCTCGAGGAGCTCGGCGTGCCGTACGAGGTCCAGAAGTACCAGCGGGATGCCAAGACCATGCTCGCGCCGCCCGAGCTCACGCGCGTCCATCCGCTCGGCAAGTCGCCGGTGCTCACCGACGACGGCGTCACGGTCGCCGAATCCGGCGCCGTCGTCGAGTATCTGCTCGAGACCTACGGCAACGGCCGCCTCGTCCCGCGGCCGGGCACGGAAGAGCGGCGCCGCTTCACCTACTGGCTTCACTTCGCCGAAGGCTCGGCGATGCCGCCGCTGCTGCTGAAGCTGATCTTCGATCGCATCGGCTCGGGCCAGAGCATGCCGTTCTTCGTCAAGCCGATCGCCCGCGGCATCGCCGACAAGGTGAAGCGCCTGATGGTCGAGCCGAACCTGAAGCGCCAGCTCGACTTCATGGAGGGCGAGCTCGGGCGGAGCGAATGGTTCGCGGGCGCCGAGTTCACTGCCGCCGACATCCAGATGAGCTTTCCGGTTGAGGCGGCGGCGCAGCGCGCCGGCCTCGATGCGAGCCGGCCGAAGCTGCTCGCCTATCTCAGGAAGATCCACGCCCGCCCAGCCTACCAGCGCGCGCTCGAGCGCGGCGGTCCGTACGGCTTCGCGAACGACTGAGGCGGCGGCGGGGCGCCTCGCTCAGCGCGAGGTCGTGTCGTTGGTCGGCGTCTTCGGATCGAAGCGGGCAGCCTGGCGCAAGGTGCGCGAACCGCCGTCGCGCGGCAGCTTGGCGCCCCCGGCGCCGCGGCTCGTATCGCCGCCGACGGAGGTCTGCGCCAGCGTCGTCGGCGCGGGCAAGGCGCGCGGCACGGGCGGCGCGTCGAGCAGCGCCACCATCGGGCTCTTGATCCCGGCGGCGAAGGCGATCACGTTCTTGCCCGGATCGAACGGCAGCTTGGTGCGCGGATTGGCGCCGTGCGCCATCAGGAAGCGGACCGTGTCGGCCTGGGCGTCGGGGTTGGCGAGGTAGCCGGGAAGGAGGACGCGCTGCAGCGGCACCCACGACATCTGCGCGCCGCGGCTCGGCGGCGCCAGGTTGGCGAGCTGCGGCAGCTCGTAGAGCCACCACTCGAGGGCGGCCCAGTGGCTGGTCCGCAGCGCCTCCTCGAAGCCCGTCGGCAGGTTGCCGTCGTAGTGATCGAGGGCCGCGCTCGGCGCGTGCCCGGCGACCTCGAGCTCGCGGCCGAAGCGGCCGACGAGCATGTCGGGGTCGAGGGCCTCGAGCGGGCTGAACGAGAGCGCGCCGGGTTTCAGCTTGCCGCGGTCGAGCCAGCCGACCAGCACCCGGTCGAGGCCGACGGCGCGCGCCTGCGCGCAACTGAACATCCGAAAGACGTCGTGGCGGACCGAGCGCGGGTCGGCGTCGGCGAGGTAGACGATCGCCTTCAGGACCTCGGGCGACGCGGCCTGGAAGTTCGGGCACGCGTCGACCTCGGCGAGATCCTGCAGCGGCGAGCGCGCGCAGCGCTCGTAGCTCGCGCCCTTTTCGATCAGCTCGGGAAGGGCGCGCCAGAGCTGCGCATCCTGCGTCGCGACGGCGAGCGGACACGACTGCAGGCCGCTGTGGGCGATGTCGGCGGTGCGGATGCTGCCGGCGACGAACGGGCAGCGGCCGTTGAGCGCGCGCTGCACGCTGTTCAGCATCGCGCACGGCGTCGGGTCGTCTTCGGTGAGCTTGCCGTGGAAGTGCTTGACGATGTCCCACGTCATGCTGGTGTCGGTGGCGATGCCGGCGGCGCTGATGATGAGGCCGGGCGCGGTGCAGCCGCCGAGCGCGGCCGCGCCGATCGCGAGAGCGGCGAGGGGGCCGGCGAGGCGGAGGGCGCGAAGCATGGACGGGTCGGGCGGGTGGCGCTGCCCGGCGCATAAAAAATGCACGCGGCGGACGAGCGGAAGATGATCTTAGGCATGGCCCTCGGCGTGTGTCTGTGAACAAACCCCCCGATCTCTGCCCAACTGGTAACACGATGTGCACGGCGTCGCGAATCGGTGACTCCCATGGGCGCGCTACAGTGCGCCGACACCGCCACGAAGGCGAGTTTCGAATCGCTCAGGAGACATTCATGGGTTGGACTTTTTCAACGGGCCGGCCGGGCTCGCTCGCGCGCCGCATCGGCCTGACGGTCGCTTCGACAGCGTTCGTCGCCTTCGCCCACGCAGCGTCGGTGGCGCCGGTGGCGGCCGAGAACGGCATGGTCGTAACCGCGCAGCACCTCGCGACCGAGGTCGGCGTCGACGTCCTGCGCCGCGGCGGCAACGCCATCGATGCCGCGGTCGCCGTCGGCTATGCGCTCGCGGTCGTCTATCCGGCCGCCGGCAACCTCGGCGGCGGCGGCTTCATG
>DASYKC010000210.1:0-77914 GCA_035995885.1 Caldimonas sp.
CTGTGCGCCGGCGTTGTTGGCCGACTCGGGGCCCGCCACGCCCTGGATGGCGCCGCGGCCGAAGGGCACGCGGGGATTTCGGGTCGCTTTCTTCTCGAGCGTGTACGACGCGAACGAGGCCAGCAGGGCGCCGCCGCCCGGCAGCACGCCGAGCACCGAGCCGAGCGCGGTGCCGCGCAGGACCGACGGCCACGCCTCCATGAAGTCGCGCTTGTTCGGCCAGAGGCCCTTGACCTTGCTCGTGAAGACCTCGCGATGCTCGGCCGGCTGGCCGAGGTTGGAGATGATCTCGCCGAAGCCGAACACGCCCATGGCGATGACGACGAAGCCGATGCCGTCGGTGAGCTGCGGGATGTCGAAGCTGTAGCGCGCCGTGCCGGAGATCACGTCGGTGTTGATCTGCGCCAGCAGCAGGCCGAGGATGATCATCGAGATCGCCTTGAGGAGCGAGCCCGAGGCGAGGACGACGGCGCCGATCAGGCCGAGCACCATCAGAGAGAAATATTCGGCCGGGCCGAACTTGAACGCCAGCTCGGTGAGCGGCGGGGCGAAGGCGGCGATGATGATCGTGCCGACGCAGCCGGCGAAGAACGAGCCGAGCGCGGCGACCGAAAGCGCGGCGCCGGCGCGGCCCTGGCGCGCCATCTGGTAGCCGTCGATGGCGGTCACGACCGACGACGACTCGCCCGGGACGTTGATCAGGATCGCCGTCGTCGAGCCGCCGTACTGGGCGCCGTAGTAGATGCCGGCCAGCATGATCAGCGCCGGCGTCGCGTCGAGCGCATAGGTCGACGGCAGCAGCATCGCGATCGTCGCGACCGGGCCGATGCCGGGCAGCACGCCGATCAGCGTTCCCAGCATGGCACCGAAGAAGGCGTAGCTGAGGTTCTGCAACGTGAACGCGACGCCGAAGCCGAGGCTGAGGTTGTGGAGGAGATCCATGGGAACCGGGGGTGAATGACGAGACGGCGCGGCGCGAGCCTCAGCCGAAGAACCAGGGCCACATGGGAATCGTCAGCTTCAATCCCCACACGAAGATCGCCCACGAGCCGATGGTCAGGACGACGGCGTTGGCGACGACGCCCTTCCAGTGGAACTCGTCGCCCGCCAGGCTCGAGATGAGGATCAGCACCGGCACGGTGAGCGCAAGGCCGAGCTTCTCGAGCATCACGCCGAAGACGGCGATGGCGACGACGATGACGACCAGCGGCCGCCACGCGAACGCGCCGACCGGGTCGCCGCCTTCGCTCTCGATCGTCAGCGACTTGAAGAGGACGATCGCGCCGAGCAGCGCGAGCAGGATGCTCAGGCCGAGCGGAAAGTAGCCCGCGCCGGGGTGCGCCGAGAGCTGCGACAGCCGCGCCCAGAGGCCGGCGGCGCACGGATCGTTGGCCGGGCACGACGGGCCCATGCTGTAGTTGGTCGCGCCGATCGCGAAGACGACGCCGACGGCGACGAACATCAGACCCGACCAGAAGTCGCGCTCGCTCTTGATCTTCACGAACCCTCGCTCTCTTGCGCCGAAAGCGGCGATTCTAGGCAGCGGCCCCAGCGGGCCATGTGTGGTTTACACCGAGCGCACTCGGTGCGAAGGCGCTATTCCCAGGCCGGGGTCGCGCGCAGCACTTCGTCGAGCGTGGTCAGGCCTTCGGCGACCTTCATCGCGCCGGCGAGACGCAGCGGCCTGAGGCCGTCCTGCAGCGCCTGCTGGCGCAGCTTGCCTTCGTCGCAGACGGGCTGGATCGTCGCACGCGCCGCATCGCTCACCGTCAGCAGCTCGAACAGTCCGGCCCGGCCGCGGTAGCCCGTCATCCGGCATTCGAGGCAGCCGACCGCCTTGTACGGACGCACGCCGCCGTTCAGCCGCCACGGCTTGACGACCTCGTGCAGCGTCTCGCGCGTGACCTCGGCGTCGGGCGTCTTGCACGCCGGGCAGAGCGTTCGGACCAGGCGCTGCGCGAGCACGCCGATCAGCGTCGAGCCGATCAGGTAGGGCGCGACGCCGAGGTCGTTGAGGCGGGTGATCGCCGACGCCGAGTCGTTGGTGTGCAGCGTCGAGAAGACCAGGTGGCCGGTGAGCGACGCCTGGATCGCCATGTCGGCGGTGGCGAGGTCGCGGATCTCGCCGACCATGATGATGTCCGGGTCCTGGCGCATCAGCGCGCGCAGGCCTTCGGTGAAGCCGAGGTCGATGCCGGTCTGCACCTGCGTCTGGTTGAACGCCGGCTGGATCATCTCGATCGGGTCCTCGATCGTGCAGACGTTGACCTCGTCGGTGGCGAGCCGGCGCAAGGTCGAGTAGAGCGTCGTCGTCTTGCCCGAGCCGGTCGGGCCGGTGACGAGGATGATGCCGTGCGGCCGCGCGACCAGGTCTTCCCAGCGCTTGCCGTCGTGGTTGCCGAAGCCGAGGCTCTCGAGCGTCTTGACCGTGGTGTCGGGATCGAAGATCCGCATCACCATCTTCTCGCCGAACGCCGTCGGCAAGGTCGACAGCCGCATCTCGACCTCGTCGCCGGCGGGATTGCGAACCTTGATGCGGCCGTCGAGCGGGCGACGCCGCTCGATCACGTCCATCCGGCCGAGCAGCTTGACGCGCGCGACCATCGCGCTCATCACGCCGGGCGGCAGCTGATAGACGGTGTGCATGACGCCGTCGATGCGGAAGCGGATGACGCTTCGCTCGCGCCGCGGCTCGAGGTGGATGTCGGAAGCGCGCTGGTCGAAGGCGTACTGCCAGAGCCAGTCGACGACCTGGATCACGCCCGAGTCGTTGGCGTCGAGCTGCTTGTTGCTCTTGCCGAGCTCGACCAGCTGCTCGAAGTTGGCGAGCGCCGACGACTCGCCCATCTTGGTCGCGTTGCGAACCGAGCGCGAGAGCGCGTAGAACTCGGTCGTGTAGCGCGCGATCTCGATCGGGTTGACGATCACCAGCTTGACGTGGCGGCGCGTGTGGGCCTCGATCTCGGGCACCCAGGCGATGTCGAGCGGCTCGCACGTGGCGATCATCACCTCGGTGACGCCGAAGGTGAGCGGCAACGCGTGGCGCCGCTCGGCGTACTGGATCGACATCACGTCGGCGACGCGGCCGACGTCGACCTTGAGCGGGTCGACGCGCATGTAGGGCAGCTTGCTGCGCTTGGCCAGCCATTCGGTCAGCGTCTCGGCGTCGAGGACCTTGCCGTCGCCGACTCGCGTCAGCCCGGCGCTGCCGATCCGCACCAGCGGATGCTGGGCGCTGTTGCCGCCGGCAAAGCGCCGCGCCGTGCGCTCGACGTCGTCGCCGCTGACGATCTTGTCCTCGCGCAGCCAGGCGAGGACGGTGCGCCACGTGAGCTTGCCCTGCGAGACGACGTTGAGCGAGAGGTCGATCGATTGCAGGCTCGCCGGCCGCGTCGTCGACACCGAACGCTCGAAGGCGCTTTCGCGTTCCGGCGTGCTGTCGCGGGCCACGCTGCCATCGCGTGCCGTGCCGTCGCGAATGGCGCCGGTCTGCGTGCCTACCGGTTCGAGCGCACGCGGCACCGCGCGGATTCCGGCCGCGGCCGCTGCCTTGCTGATTTCCGGATCGCTTCTCGTCTTCATGCGGAGGGCGGTTGGGTCGGCATGGCCGAAGAGGCCACCGGGCGCATCATGCGCAGCCACTTCCGGGCCGGAAGCTGCCAGCGAGTTTCGATGTTTTCGGCACGCCGGGCAAGCTCGTCCCGGGCCGGTAACGTGACATGCTTCATCGCCAGCACGACGGTGTTGCCTTCTTTCGTCGGCTGAACGCTCAGGACGTGCGCGCTGCCGAACGCGGCGGCGATGCGGCCGATGCTGGTCTCGAAGCTGGCGTTGTGGCCGAACAGGTTGACGGTCATCGCGCCGCCGTCGGCGAGGAGCGCGAAGCACGATCGATAGAACGCGGCGCTGTCGAGGACCGGGCTTGCCGCCTCGTGGTCGTAGAGATCGACGCAGAGCACGTCGACCGTGCCGTGCCGCTGCTCGTCGTCGACGAAGCGTTGCGCGTCCATCTCGAGGACCTCGAACCCCGGCGCCGCCGCGGGCAGCCTGAACCAGTGCCGGCAAGCGCCGATCACGCGCGGATTGAGCTCGACCGCGGTCGTCCGCATCTTCAGCCGCTTGCTGCAGAAGCGCGTGATCGCGCCGGCGCCGAGGCCGAGCTGGACGGCGCTCGCGCCGGCGAGCGACCTGGCATCGATCGCCAGCATCCAGACCATCATCCGGCGCACGTACTCGAGCTCGATGACGAGCGGCTCGTCGATCCGCATCGCGCCCTGGACCCACGGCGTGCCGAGGTGCAGGTAGCGAACGCCGGCCGACTCCGAGATCGTCACCTCGGGCAGCTCGTCGCCGGCGCCTTCAGCCATCGACAGCGCCGGCGACGAGGCCGGCGAGGCGCGGCAGCGAGGCGATCGCGTTCGCGCTTGTCGCCGCGGCAAGCGCCTCGGCCGTTTCGCCGCGCAGCGCGGCGAGCTCGGCGCCGATCCGCGCCAGCTCGGCCGGTTCGTTGCGCATCGTCGCGCCGGCGGCGCGCGCCTCGGCGGTGCGGTAGCGCCACTGCGGCGGGATGTCGGGCGAATCGGTCTCCATCACGATCGCGCTCTCCGCCACGGCCCGGCCGACGCGACGGATGCGCAGGGCGCGCTCGAACGTCACCGCGCCGCCGAAGCCGAGGCGAAAGCCGAGCTCGACGAAGGCGCCGGCCTGCTGCTCGCTGCCGTTGAAGGCGTGGGCGAGGCCGCCCGGCACCGGCCGGCGGCGCAGGTGCTTGAGGACGGTGTCGACGGCGCGGCGGACGTGCAGGAGCACCGGCAGGCCGAACTCGGCGGCGAGGGCGAGCTGCGCCGCGAACATCGTCTCCTGCCGACCGTGGTCGAGACCTGCGATGAAATGGTCGAGGCCGATCTCGCCAACCGCGACCAGACGCGGGTCGCCGGCGTGGCGCGCGAGCGCGTCGCGCAGGGCCGCCAGGTCGGCGGCGCCGGCGCGGTCGGTGCACATCGGATGGATGCCGAGCGCGTAGGCGAGCCGATGCCGGTGGGCGAGCTCGCGCACCTGCTCGAAATTGCCGGCATCGACGGCAGGAATGACGATCTGGGCGACACCGGCGGCGCGGGCCCGCGCGACGACCTCGTCGCGATCGGCATCGAATTCCGCGGCGTCGAGATGGCAATGCGTGTCGATCCACACGGCGTCGATGATGCCTGCAGGCGCGCGCCGGCCATCGCTGTGACAGGTCATGGCCGGCGTGCTACCGTATTGACGAAGGCCTGCGGATAGACCGGCGCGCAACTTGCTCGTCGTACCCGGCGGCCCTTGCCGGCCCCCCGGATGCCCCGATGAAACGAGTCCCGCTGTACAGCCGTTCGCACCGTCCGACCGAGACCGCGGCCGAGCCGGCGGCGGGCCCGGCCGCGGCCGACGGCGGCGCGGCGGCGGCGCCCGCGCCGCGCCGCTGGGCGGTGCTCGCCCGCCACGAGCGGCGCCTCTGGGCGCTCCTGATCGTCATCCTCGCGGTCGCCTTCTGGTGGTCGAACCCGACCTTTCGCGCCAAGCCGCCGCTGACCATGGAGCAGATCGATGCCGGCATCCGCCAGTCGATCGAGGACAAGCCGCTCGTCTCGCCCGAGTCGCGCGCCTACGACGCGATCATCCCGTCGGTGGTGCGCGTCGTCGGCCTGATGACCGAGGGCGACGACGGCACCGACAACAAGGAGAACGGCACCGTCGAGCGCGGCATCGGCACCGGCGTCGTCATCATCGACAACGGCACGATCCTGACCAACCTGCACGTCGTCAGCGGCGCCAAGAAGGTCCGCGTCACGTTCTTCGACGGCTCCGAATCCGACGCCGTCGTCCTCAGCACGCAGCCCGAGAACGACCTCGCCGTCCTGCGCGCCAAGACCATCCCCGACGACCTCGAGGCGGCGACGATGCGCTCGACCGCCGACCTCGCCTCGGGCGACCACGTCCTCGCGGTCGGCTTCCCGTTCGGCATCGGCCCGTCGGCGTCGGCCGGCGTCGTCTCGGGCCTGAAGCGCCAGTTCAAGTCGCCCGAAGGGCAGCAGACCCTCACCAACCTGATCCAGTTCGACGCCGCTGCCAACCCCGGCAATTCCGGCGGCCCGCTGGTGACGATGGACGGCGAGGTGGTCGGCATCGTCACCGCGATCCTGAACCCGAACCGCCAGCGCGTCTTCATCGGCATCGGCTTCGCCGTGCCGATCGAGAACGCCGCCGCGGCGGCGGGAATGCCGCCGTTCTGACCTTCGTCATCCTGAGCGCGAGCGAAGGATCGCGTCATCGCACCGGCCGGGATCCTTCACTTCGTTCACGATGACAACCCTCATGAGCCCACGATGACCGACACCTCTTCCATCCCGGGCGACGCCGCGACGCTGATGGAGCGCGTCCTCTACGAGGTCAAGCGCGTCGTCGTCGGCCAGGATCACTTCCTCGAGCGCGTCATGGTCGCCGTGCTCGCCCAAGGCCACCTGCTCGTCGAGGGCGTTCCGGGGCTGGCCAAGACGCTCACCGTCAAGACGCTGGCGCAGACGCTGCGCGGCACCTTCAAGCGGATCCAGTTCACGCCCGACCTCGTCCCCGCCGACCTGGTCGGCACGCGCATCTTCAATCCGCGCACCGGCGAGTTCTCGACCTCGCTCGGCCCGGTCTTCACCCACCTGCTGCTCGCCGACGAGATCAACCGCGCCCCGGCCAAGGTGCAGAGCGCGCTGCTCGAGGTGATGCAGGAGCGCCAGGTGACGATCGCCGGCGAGACGCACAAGGTGCCCGAGCCCTTCCTCGTCATGGCGACGCAGAACCCGATCGAGACCGAGGGCACGTATCCGCTGCCGGAAGCGCAGGTCGACCGCTTCATGATGAAGGTGCTGGTCGACTACCCGAGCGAGGAAGAGGAGTTCGTGATCGCCCAGCGCGTCACCGGCCCGCCGGTGACGATGAGCCCGGTCGCCAGCATGGGCCAGCTCGCCGAGCTGCAGCAGGAATGCCGCAAGGTCTACGTCGATCCGTCGCTGATGCAGTACGCCGTCAAGCTGGTCGCGGCGACGCGCCGGCCCGAGCGCTACGAGCTTCCCGACATCGCCAAGTACCTGACCTTCGGCGCGAGCCCGCGCGCGACCATCGGCCTGATCGAGGGCGCGCGCGCGCTCGCCTTCATGCGCGGCCGCAGCTATGCCCTGCCGGAGGACATGACCGGCCTGGTCGGCGACGTGCTGCGCCATCGCCTCGTCCTCTCGTACGAGGCGCTCGCCGAGGGCGTCGACGCCGACAGCGTGATCCACAAGGTGATGCGCAAGATCCCGGTGCCGGAAAAGCCGCTCGCGCCCGAGTCCAGCGTCCATGGCCGCAGCTGATCCACCCGCCGCGCTGGTCGACCGCGACAGCGCCGAGGCGCTGCTCAAGCGGCTCGAGTGGACGGTCCTGCGCCGCCTCGACGGCGTCCTGCAGGGCGACCACCGCACGCTGATGCGCGGCGCCGGCCTCGACCTCGCCGACCTGCGCGAGTACCAGCACCACGACGACGTCCGTCACATCGACTGGAACGTCACCGCGCGCCTGCAGACGCCGTACGTGCGCCAGTTCACCGAGGATCGCGAGCTGTCGGCGTGGTTCCTGGTCGACCTCTCGGCGAGCGTCGACTTCGGCTCCGACCGCTTCACCAAGCGCACCGTCGCACGCGAGTTCGTCGCCGTGCTGGCGCGCCTGCTGACGCGCCACGGCAACCGCGTCGGCGCCCTGCTCTACGGCAACAGCGTCGACACCGTGCTGCCGGCGCGCGGCGGCCGCGTCCACGTCCTGAACCTCTTGCAGCGGATGGCTGCCCGACCGGCGCAGGCCGCCGCCGGCGCCACCGACCTGCGCGAGCTGCTGCTCGCGGCGCAGCGCACGGTCAAGCGCCGCTCGACGCTCTTCGTCGTCTCCGATTTCGTCAGCGCGCCGGGCTGGGAGCGCGCCCTCGGCCAGCTGGCGCAGCGCCACGAGGTGACGGCGGTGCGATTGTTCGATCCGCTCGAGATGGACCTGCCCGACATCGGACTGGTGACGATGAAGGACGCCGAGACCGGCGAGCAGATCGTCGTCGACACCCACAACCGGCGCTTCCGCGAGCGCTTCGCCGCCGCCGCCGAGCGGCGCGAGACGACCTTGCGCGAGGCGCTCGCCCGCGCCGGCGTCGACACCCTCGAGCTCGGCACCGACGACGACCTCGTCGACGCGGTGCTGCGCTTCGCCGACCTGAAGAAGCAGCGCAGCCGGCTCGCCAACTGGACCGGCCCGGCGAACCGCTCGATCGCCCACGTGCGGCCCGCCGCGGCCGCCGGGAGCGTGCGATGAACGCGTCCTCGCCCTGGATGACCTTCCTCTGGCCGTCGATGCTGTGGGCGATGCTCGCCCTGCCGCTGCTGATCGCGCTCTACGTCTTCCTCATCACGCGGCGCAGGAAGACGAGCCTGCGCTACGCCAACCTCGGCCTCGTCAAGGAAGCGCTCGGCAGCCGCAGCGCCTGGCGCCGCCACGTGCCGCCGGTGCTGCTCTTCATGGCGCTCGCGGCGCTGCTGTTCGCGTCGTCGCGGCCGGCGGCGCTGATCACGCTGCCGTCGGCGCAGGAGACGATCGTCCTGGCGATGGACGTCTCGGGCAGCATGCGCGCCGCCGACGTCCAGCCGAACCGCCTCGTCGCCTCGCAGGAAGCGGCCAAGGCCTTCGTCGCCGACCTGCCGCGGAACGTCAAGATCGCCGTCGTCTCCTTCGCCGGCACCGCCGCAGTCGTCCAGGCGCCAACGCTCAGCCGCGACGACGTCAACGCCGCGATCGACCGCTTCCAGCTGCAGCGCGGCACGGCGATCGGCAGCGGCATCGTCCTCTCGCTGGCGACGATCTTTCCCGAAGCCGGCATCGACCTCTCGCAGATCACCGGCGCCCGCGCCATGCCGCCGGGCCCGAACGACAAGCCGCCGCCCGACTTCAAGCCGGTGGCGCCGGGCTCGTACTCGTCGGCGGCGATCATCCTGCTCACCGACGGCCAGCGCACCACCGGCCCCGACTCGCTCGAGGCGGCGAAGATGGCGGCCGACCGGGGCGTCCGCATCTACACCGTCGGCATCGGCACCAAGGAAGGCGAGACGATCGGCTTCGAGGGCTGGTCGATGCGCGTCCGTCTCGACGAGGACACGCTCAAGGCTGTCGCCAAGCTCACCAACGCCGACTACTTCTACGCCGGCACCGCGGCCGACCTGAAGAAGGTCTACCAGGGGCTGAGCACGCGCCTCATCGTCGAGAAGAAGGAGACCGAGATCAGCGCCCTGCTCGCCGTGATCGGCGCCGCGCTCGTGGTCCTCGCCGCGGGCCTCTCGGTGTGGTGGTTCGGGCGGATCGCCTAGCGCAAGCCGACCGGATCGCGACACGTCCGGTGACGTTCGCCGCAAACATCTCGTTACCGAGCTGACGCGATCGAAACGATCGCCCTCTCCGGAAGCGACGCAAACCTGCCGAAGCAGACTTTGTACCGGCTGCGGCCGCGTCCGTCGATCGAAACGATCGCTGACGCGGTACGGTCCGGGTTCGAAGACGGAGTCGCAGGAGCGAAGCAGAGCAATGAGCACGTACAGGTTGTACAAGTCGCCGAACGGCGACATCGTCCGGGTCAAGATGGGCTTCTCGTGGCAGGCGTTCTTCATCGGCTCGCTCTCGGCGGTCGTGCGGCGCACCTGGCTGCTCGCCGTCGTCGGCGCGCTCTACTACGCCGGCGAGACCTTCTACAACGGCGCGCCGACGCCGACCTCGCGCACGCTCGGCGTCGCCCTCGCCGCGCTCGGCTTCTATGCCGTCTACATGCTCTTCTGCGGCGTCAACGGCAACCGCTGGCTGAGCGACTCGCTGCGCCGGCGCGGCTTCACGCTGGTCGGCGAAGAGCGCCGCTGATCGCACCGCGCGGTCGCCGGCGTCAGCCGAAGCGGCCGTGCAGGAACCAGCCGCTCTCGCTCGCGCCGGCCGCCGACAGCGGCAGCCGGGCGCGGTAGATCCAGACCAGCGCGCCGTCGGCGGCCTCGGCGATGAAGTAGTCGCGCTCGGCGAGCTCGGCGTCCCACCAGCCGGCCTCGATCCGCTCCGGACCTGACAGCAGGCTGAGCGGCCGGCCGTCGAGGAGCGGCCGCGAGCGCAGTTCGGCGAGCGGTTCGCAGACCGCCTGCAGCCAGACCGGCCGCGACGACGAGGAGAGCACCGGCGCCGGCTCGCTCGCGACGACGCGCGCGCCCCGGCTCGTGCCGCGCGCCGAGCGCGCCGGGCGCACGCCTGCATCGGCGCGCTGCAACCGGCTCGCATGCTCGGGCCGATGGTCCTCGACGGCGCCGAGGCGCTGCACCTGGTCGACGCCGAGACGCGCCTGCAGCCGCTCGATCAGGCGCGTCAGGCCTTCGTTCTCGCTCTGCCGCGTCGCGAAGAGCTCGCTGTTCGGCGCGGCCCGCTTGACGATGTCCTCGGCCTGCAGCGCGATCTCGAGCGTCGGCGCCGGCAGCTGCACCTGCGCCAGGCGCTCGCGCAAGAGGACGAGCAGATGCTCGCTCTCGCGTGACGGCTCGGCGAGGGCGATCTCGAGCGCGGTCGCCTGGGGCGTGCGGTCCCCCTGCTGCCAGCGCGTCTCGTGGTGCATCAGCAGGCGAAAGCGGCGCACGAAGGAATGCTGCGCCGAGAGCCAGGCGACCAGCCGCGCGAGCAGGACCGAGGCGCCGTGCAGGACCTGCTCGGTGCTGTCGGCGCGGGCGAAGAGCTCGAGGCGGCTTTCGAACAGGCGCGCCGGAACGATCGCCTCGCGCGGATCGGGGCGGCGGCCGAAGGCAGCGTCGATCTCGGCGAGCAGGGTCTCGCCGAAGCGGCGCGCCAGCCCGGTGCGCGGCAGGCCGAGCAGGTCGCCGACCTGGCGCAGCCCCATTCCCTGCAGCGCCTCCCAGTGCTCGCGGCCGGGGCCGAGCAGCCAGACCGGCGCCGCGGCCAGCGCCTGCCGCGTCGACGCGAGATTCAGGCAGCGCGGCGGCGGCTCGACGCGGGCGAGGACGGCCGCGCCCTGCGCCGTCGCCGCGGTCGCGATGCGAACCGTGTGGCCGAGCGGATCGATCGCCTGGCACAGGCGCTGCAGGAGGCGATCGATGCCGCCGAAGTAGCGCAGGCTCGCCTGCACCTCGAGCAGCACGGTGTCGGCCGCGGCGCCCGGCTCGCCGGCCGGCTGCAGCGAGACCTGCGGCGTGAAGGCGAGCGCCGCATGGGCGACCGGCAGCATCGCTTCGGCGTCGCGCGCCGCGTCGGCCTGGCCGAGCGTCAGGCGCGGCGCCAGCGCCAGCGCGGTCGCCCTCTTCAGGCCGGGCTTGACGCCCTGCGCCTGCGCCCCCGCGTTGGCGGCCGAGATGCGGTGCTCGTCGACGAGGGCGATCGCCTCCGCCGCCGCCTCGTTCGCGTCGGCGCCGACGAACGTCGCCGCGAACGACTCGAGCGAGAGCAAAGGCAGATGCAGCGCGACCCAGAGCACGAGGGATCCCGGCAGAACAGCGGTCGAGACGCAACGCGAAGAGCTCGATGCGGCTCAGGCGAAATCGACGAAGGTGGCCGCGTGCAGCGCCGCCGCGCGCTCGTGATCGCTGCCGGCGCGGCGGCGCGCCGCCGCCGACAGCACGGTCGGCAGCTCGAGCGAGAGCGGCGCCTCGAGCGGCGGGCCGCGCCGCTTCAGGACGCGCACGCGCAGGCGATCGGCACCGCCCGCCTGCAGGCCGAGGCGCAGCGGCGATGCCGTCTGCCGGCCGGCGACGGCGGCCTCGCGGATCACGAAGGCGGGACCGTCGTGGTTATGGGCGGCGAGCTGGAGGCGGCGCAGCCGCTCGGCGCGCAGGCGCGGCGGCAACCAGGCGACGACGGCGCCGACGTGGCCGCTCTTCAGCGCCTGCTCGAGCGCCCAGAGGCTGTCGCTGCCGGGGACGACGCGGACGCGCGTGTGGACGACGAGAAGCTCCTCGACGTCGAAGCCGAGGCCGGCGAGCGCCGCCGCGGCCAGCGCCGCCGGCGGATCGAAGATCATCACCAGCCGCCCCACCTGCTGCGCCTGGACCAGCGCCGGCGCGAGCAGGCGGATCTCGCCGACGCCGGCGTGCGGCAGCAGCAGCTCCGTGAGGGCGTGGCGCGGCCAGCCGCCGCCGGGCAGCTCGGCGTCGAGATTGGCGAAGCCGCTCGCCACCGCGTCGCTGCCGCTGCGGCCGAGCTGGTGGCCGAGCCAGAGCGCCGGGTGCACGGTCTCGGGCGCGCGCCGGACGTCCTCGCGCGCGAGCCCGGCAGGCTCGCGCAACGGCGCAGGAGGAGGAAAGCGGCGCTGGGCGGCTGGCAATGCCAGGCGCGGCGGCGCGGCCACCGGGGCAGGAACGGCATCCATTGAAATGACTGTACGTTTATACAGTATCGGCGGCAAGACCGGCTGTCGCCGGGGTCGATCAGGCTTGGTCCCAAGCCATTGCCATCGGCAATCGATTCGTTGCTTCAGGCAACCACCTGATCCAGAATGTCTCGATGGAGACGCCGCCCGAAACGCGCACCGCCGCGATCCGTCGCTTCAACCGCTTCTACACGCGGCGCATCGGCGTGCTCCACGAGAAGCTCGCCGACACGCGCTTCTCGCTGACCGAGTCGCGCCTGCTCTGGGAGCTCGCCCATCGCGGCCGGACCACCGCCGCCGAGCTGGCGCGCGACCTCGACCTCGATCCCGGCTACCTGAGCCGGCTCCTGCGCGCGCTGAAGGACCGGAAGCTCATCCGCGGCGAGCGCTCGGCGAGCGATGCGCGCCATCTCCACCTCAGCCTCAGCGCCGCCGGACGACGCGCCTTCGCACCGCTCGATCGCCAGAGCGAGGCCGACGTCGCCGCCCTCCTCGCCGCGCTTGCCGACGGCGCGCAGCAGCGCTTGCTCGGCGCGATGGCCGAGATCGAGGCGCTCCTCGGCGCGCGCGAGCGCGCTGCCGCGCCGTGGCTGCTGCGCGCGCCGCAGCCCGGCGACGTCGGCTGGGCGATCGGCCGCCACGGCCGCCTCTACGCCGAAGAATACGGCTGGGACACGCGCTTCGAATCGCTCGTCGCACGGATCGCCGCCGACTTCGTCGACCGCTTCGACGCCGGCCGCGAAGCGTGCTGGATCGCCGAGCGCGACGGCGTCAACGTCGGCTGCGTCTTCCTCGTCCAGGCGCGCGACGACGCCACCGGCGCCGTCGTCGACGGCAGCGCGCAGCTGCGCCTGCTGCTGGTCGAGCCGGCGGCGCGCGGCCTGGGCATCGGCGCGCGCCTCGTCGACGAGTGCGAGCGCTTCGCCCGCGCCAAGGGCTATCGGCGCATCGTCCTCTGGACCAACAGCCTCCTGGTCGCGGCGCGCGCCATCTATGCCAAGGCCGGCTACCGGCTCGTCGCGAGCGAGCCGCACGAGAGCTTCGGCCACTCGCTCGTCGGCGAGACCTGGGAGCTCGGCCTCGCCTGAATGCGGGCAATCGACAGGCTCCGAGCGGGCCGGGCGATGCCATCATTGCCGCTCGCCGCCCCCGGCGAACGACCTCGAGGACGCCGCACCGATGGCCCACGCTGCACTCTGCCTCACGACCGCGCTGGCGGCGACGCTCGCCTGCGCCCTCGCCGCGGCGCAGACGCCGCCGATCAAGCCGGGACTCTGGGAAGTGCGGAGCGATCGCCAGATCGACGGCAAGGCCGCGGGCGTGCCGACCGATTCGATGAAGAACATGAAGCCCGAGGTGCGCGCCCGCGTCGAGGCGATGATGAAGCAGAAGGGAATGGCCGTCGACAGCGGCGGCGCCAACCGGATCTGCATCACCCGGGACTCGCTCGACGCCGGCCGCTGGCAGAGCAACGCGACCTGCAAGACCGCCTACGGCACGCGCAGCGCGAGCGCATGGAAATGGCATTCGACCTGCGACCAGTCGGGCACCGTCGTCGACGGCGAGGCGGTCTTCGCCAATCCCGAGAACTACACGGTCAGCACGACGTCGACGCATTCCTTCCGCGGCGAGACGAAGACGACGCAGACGACGATCAAGGCGCACTGGCTCGGCGCCGACTGCGGCGACCTGAGGCCGTTCGATCCGAAGCGCTGATCCCGCGCCGAACGGCGCACGCCGCGACCCACCACGATTGACGACGGAGACGAGATGAACGGTTCGATGATGCAGCTGCCGCTGCTGATTTCTTCGCTCCTGGTCCATGCCGAGCGGCACCACGGCGAGCAGGAGGTGGTGTCGCGACGGGTCGAGGGCGACATCCATCGCATGACCTATCGCGAGCTCGCCGCGCGCTCGCGCAAGATGGCCAACGCGCTTGCCGGCCTCGGCATCGAGAGCGGCGAGCGCGTCGCCACGCTCGCCTGGAACGGCCATCGCCACCTCGAGCTCTACTACGCCGTGTCGGGGTCGGGCGCCGTGCTGCACACGCTCAACCCGCGCCTGCACCCCGACCAGGTCGTCTACATCGCCGACCACGCCGAGGACCGGGCGCTGTTCTTCGACCTCACCTTCCTGCCGCTGGTGGAAGCGATCGCGCATCGCGTCAAGACGATCAAGACCTTCGTCGCGATGACGGACCGCGCCCACATGCCGGCCGAGAGCAAGATCCCCGACCTGCTCTGCTACGAGGAGCTCGCCGCCGCGAGCAGCGACGCGTTCACGTGGCCGAGCTTCGACGAGAACCAGGCCTCGTCGCTCTGCTACACGTCGGGGACGACGGGCAACCCGAAGGGCGTTCTCTACAGCCACCGCTCGACGCTGCTGCATACCTTCGCGATCGCCCTGCCCGACGCCATCAACTGCTCGGCGAAGGACGTGATCCTGCCGGTCGTGCCGATGTTCCACGTCAACGCCTGGGGCCTGCCTTACGCGGCCTGCATGATGGGCTCGAAGCTCGTCTTCCCCGGCGCCGGCCTCGACGGCAAGTCGCTCTACGAGCTGTTCGAGAACGAGCGCGTCACGCTCTCGGCCGGCGTGCCGACGGTCTGGCAGGGGCTGCTCGGCTACGTCGACGCGAACGACCTCGCGTTCTCGACCATGCGGCGCACGGTCATCGGCGGCTCGGCGTGTCCGCCGGCGATGATGAAGACCTTCCAGGAGCGCTACGACGTGCAGGTGCTGCACGCCTGGGGAATGACCGAGATGAGCCCGGTCGGCACGGTCGCGGCGCTGAAGGGATCGCAGGTCGACCTCGGCGCGGCCGAGCGCTTCGCGATCCAGGCCAAGCAGGGCCGCGCGGTCTACGGCGTCGACATGAAGGTCGTCGGCGACGACGGCGCCGAGCTGCCGTGGGACGGCAAGCACTCGGGCGAGCTGATGGTGCGCGGGCCGTGGGTCGTCTCGCAGTACTTCAAGGGCGAAGGCGGCAATCCGCTCGTCAAGGACGGCGAAGGCCACGGCTGGTTTCCGACCGGCGACGTCGCCAGCATCGATCCGAGCGGCTTCATGCAGATCACCGACCGCTCGAAGGACGTCATCAAGTCGGGCGGCGAATGGATCGGCTCGATCGACCTCGAGAACATCGCCATGGCGCACCCGGCCGTGCAGATGGCGGCGTGCATCGCCGCCACTCACGCCAAGTGGGACGAGCGGCCGCTCCTGATCGTCGTCAAGAAGCCGAACGCGGAGCTGACTCGCGACGAGCTGATCTCGTTCTACGAGGGCCGCATCGCCAAGTGGTGGACGCCCGACGACGTCGTCTTCGTCGAGGCGATCCCGCTCGGCGCGACCGGCAAGATGCTGAAGAACCGACTGCGCCAGCAGTACGGCCGGCATCTGCTCGACAAGCCCTGAGCGCCGCTCGCCGCGGGCTGCCGGCGCGCGCCAACGCGGGCGTGTGGGCGGCCGCGATCGCGTTCACGCTGTGGGGCTTCTTCCCGCTTTACTTCCGCCTCCTGCCCGGCGTCTTTCCGCCCGAGGTGCTCGCCAACCGGATCGTCTGGTCGCTGCTGCTGGTGACGATCGTCCTCACCTGGCAAAGGCGCTGGTCGTGGCTCGGTCCGGCGTTGCGCTCGCGCCGCGTGATGGCCAGCTTCGTCGCCAGCGCCCTGCTGCTCTCGGCCAACTGGATGACCTACATCTGGGCGGTCTCGAACGGCCATGTCGTCGAGGCGAGCCTGGGCTACTTCATCACGCCGCTCGTCAACGTCGGCCTCGGCTTCTTCCTGCTCGGCGAGCGGCCGCGGCGCGCGCAGTGGATCGCTCTGGCGGTCGCTGCGGCGGGCGTCGTCTGGCTGACCGTGAGCGCCGGGCGGCTGCCGTGGATCGGCCTCGTCCTCGGCATCAGTTTCGGCGCCTACGGCCTGCTGCGCAAGGTCGCGCCGCTCGGCGCGCTCGAAGGCCTGACGCTCGAGACGATGATCCTGGCGCCGGCGGCGATCGCCGCCGTGGCGTGGTGGTGGGGCGGCAGCACGACCAGCTTTCCGGCGCCGACGCTCGCGACCAACCTCTGGCTGGTCGGCCTCGGCCCGGCGACGACCGTGCCCTTGCTGCTCTTCGCCCTCGCCGCGCGCAAGCTCTCGATGACGACGCTCGGCCTGCTCCAGTACCTGAGCCCGACGATCCAGTTCCTGCTCGGCATCTGGCTCTTCCACGAGCCGTTCGACGCGCTGCGGCTCGCCGGCTTCGCCCTCATCTGGATCGCGCTCGCGCTCTACAGCCTCGACGGCTGGCGCCGGCGCGGGCTCGGCGTCGCGCCCGAGTCCGCGGCACCCTGAGTCGGCCCTAGGCCGCGACGATCACCTGCGCCGCGGCGTTGACCACCGCGGCGATCCGGCCGATGTCGCGGAGCTGCTGCGTCGTCAGGCCTTCCTTCTTCAGCAAGGCGTAGTGCGACGAGACGCAGAAGTGGCACTTGCCGATGATCGACGCGGCGAGCGCGTAGGCCTCGAACTTCTTCTTGGCGACGCCGCCCGAGGTCGCGTAGGCGTTCATGCGCAGCTCGGCGCGCTGCGTCTTCAGCTCCTCGTCGCCGGCCATCTCGAGGTATGGATACCAGGCGTTGTTCATTCCCATCAGCGCGGCGGCGGTGAGCGCGGCGTTCGCTTCGGCGGCGGGTGCGGCGGCACGAAAGGCGTCGACCAGCGGCTTGCTCTTCGCCGCGAACGCCGCCGCGAGGGCGACGCCGAGGGCGTCTTCGGGTGCCAGGCTCGAGCGCGCGATCACGCCGTCGAGGTTGAGGCGGATGTCCTTCGCGTAGTCGGGGATCTGCTCCTTGATCGAAGCGAGAAATTCCATGGTGTTCTCCTGAGGTCCTGAGGAAGAGAGGTCGGAAAAAAGCCCGCCGGAGCGGGCTTCACCGGCGGTTGTCGATGCCGCAGCTCAGAGCGTCTCGCCGCCGACCGTGCGATTGCACGGGCAGAGCTCGTCGGTCTGCAGGCCGTCGAGGATGCGAAGCACTTCCTCGGGGTTGCGGCCGACGTTGAGGTTGTTGACGCTCACGTGCTGGATCGTGTTGTCCGGGTCGACGATGAAAGTTGCGCGCAGCGCCACGCCTTCGGCCTTGTCGCGGATGCCGAGCTGGTCGACGAGCGAGCCCTTCGAGTCGCCGAAGCTCCAGTGACCGAGCTTGGAGAGATCCTTGTGGTCGCGGCGCCAGCCGAGCTTGGAGAACTCGTTGTCGGTCGAGCCGCCGAGCAGGACGGCATCGCGCTCCTCGAACTGCGAGGCGAGCTTGTCGAAGCCGACGATCTCTGTCGGGCAGACGAAGGTGAAGTCCTTCGGCCAGAAGTAGATGACCTTCCACTTGCCGGGAAAGCTCTTCTCCGTGATCGTCTCGAACGCCGAGACGCCGTTTTCCTCGTGCTGGTTGAAGCCGGGCTTGACGCCGGTGACGCTGAAGGATTCGAGGGTGTCGCCAATGGTTTTCATACGGTTCCTGTGGGTTGATCGATGCGCCTGGGCGGCGCGACAGAAACGTAGTTTAGGCTATCGCCTCGCTCGGTCCAATTGAAACACCCTAAATCGGCGATTGGCGCAAGGCAGCTAACGCAGGTCGCCGGCAAGGCTCGCGAGCGTCTCCTGACCGATCTCGGTGTGCGCCGGATAGTTGGTGTGGTCGCAGCCGAGACGAACGCTCGCGCCGGCCCGGACCGCGTCGCGCGCGGCCTGCGCAAGTTCGAAGCGAAGGAAGTGGACCGCCGAGGTCTTCTCGTCGTTCTCGCGGTCGAGGTCCTCGTCGGCGATCGCGTAGACGCGGTCATGGCCCTCGACCTCGACGAAGACCCGGTCCTCGACGCCGATCAGGCGCGCCAGCTCGCGCTTCCTCTCGTTCGGATCGGGGTACTCGATCAGCATCGTCGCCTTCCAGTTCGTGCCGTCGGGAACGAGCGGCGCGTAGGCCTCGATCTCGCTCTCGATCCCGGCCTCGTCGAAGATCTTCTCGATGTGCAGCATCTCCTGGATCTGGCGCCGGATCGTTGTCTCGTCCTCGAACAGGACGCTCAGGTGCTCGCCGAGTCGCACCGTGCGCAGCTTTCGATGGGCGATGACCTCGACCTGGTTGGCCTTGCGCACCTTGGCGTAGGCCTCGAGGCTGAGCAGGCTCGATCGGCTGATGGCCATGGCTAGTCCAGTCCGTATGCCTGGCGCAGGAGGCTCAAGGGGTGGCGCAGCTCGGCCGGCGCGGCGCCCTCGCGAGCCATGCCTTGGGCGATGTGATGGCCGGCGAGCGCGCAGTCGGAGCTGATGTAGTCGGGCGTCGGCGCGGCCATCGCCTTGAAGACCGGGCGGCCGATCTTCATCGCCAGCGGATGCGTCGCGGTCTTCACGCCGTAGGTGCCGGCGTGCCCCGAGCAGCGCTCGACCGTCGTCAGCTCGACCGTCACGGTCTTGCCGATCAGCTTCAGCATCTCCTCGGTCTTGCGGCCGATCTTCTGCACCCGGCCGTGGCACGGCACGTGGTAGCTCACCTTGCCGAGCGGCCGCGTGAAGTCGGTCTTGAGCAGGCCGTCGCGATGGCGCGCGACGAAGTACTCGAACGGATCGAACATCGCCTCCTGGACCGCCCTGACGTCGGCGTCTTCGGGAAACATCAGCGGCAGCTCCTGCTTGAACATCAGCGTGCACGACGGGATCGCCGTCAGGATCGCGAAGCCTTGGCGCGCGTACCGGGCGAGGACGGGGATGTTCTTTTCCTTGTGGCGGGCGACGCCCTCGAGGTCACCGAGCTCGAGCTTGGGCATGCCGCAGCAGCTCTCCTTCTCGACGATCTCGTACGGAATCGCGTTGTGCTCGAGGACGGCGACGAGGTCGCGGCCGATTCCCGGCTCGTTGTAGTTGACGAGGCAGGTCGCGAACAGCGCGACCTTGCCGGGGCTTCGCTCGCCGTCGACGACGGCGCCCGGCCGCTTCTTCGCCACCGAGCCGCGAAAGCGCCGCGTCGCGAGCGGCGGCAGCCAGGCGTCGGGATGGACCCCGAGCGCCGCATCGAGCACCTTGCGCACCGGCCGGGCGCGGTTCGCGGCGTTCACGGTCTGCGCGACGATCGGGATGCCGGCCAGCTGGCCGTGAACGTCGGTCGACGCGAGCAGCCTGGCGCCGACGCCGACCTCGCCCTTGCCGAAGCCGATCGCCTTGGCGCGCAGCATCAGGTGCGGGAAGTCGACGTTCCACGGATGCGGCGGCACGTAGGGACACTTTGTCATGTAGCAGAGGTCGCACAGGTAGCACTGCTCGACGACCTTGGCGTAGTCCTTCTTGTCGACCTCGTGCACCTCGCCGTCGGCGGTCGCGTCGATCAGGTCGAACAGCGTCGGAAACGACTGGCACAGGCTGACGCAGCGGCGGCAGCCGTGGCAGATGTCGAACACGCGCTCCATCTCGGCGAAGGCCTGGCCCTCGTCGCGGTAGTCGGCGCTCTGCCAGTCGATCGGGTGTCGGGTCGGCGCCTCGAGGTTGCCTTCGCGCAGCGTCATCGCCTCTCCATCAACGAACAAGGGCCGCGCGGGCCCTTGTTCGCATCTTCCAATCGCGCTTCAGTCGACGAGCGCGTCGAGCGCCTTCTGGTAGCGGTTGGCGTGCGAGCGCTCGGCCTTGGCGAGCGTCTCGAACCAGTCGGCCACTTCGTCGAAGCCTTCCTCGCGCGCCATCTTCGCCATGCCCGGGTACATGTCGGTGTACTCGTGCGTCTCGCCGGCGACGGCGGCCATCAGGTTCTGCCGGCTGCTGCCGATCGGCAGGCCGGTCGCCGGATCGCCGACGCCGTGCTCGAGGAACTCGAGGTGGCCGTGGGCGTGGCCGGTCTCACCCTCGGCGGTCGAGCGGAACAGCGCGGCGACGTCGTTCTGACCTTCGATGTCGGCCTTGTTCGCGAAGTAGAGATAGCGCCGATTGGCCTGCGATTCGCCCGCGAAGGCGTCGCGCAGGCTCTGCTCGGTTTTCGATCCTTTCAAACCCATGTCGATCTCCTGAGTTGCGTCACGTCGGCGCCGCCGGAGGCGGCGGACAACGGACTGACGCTAGCGCTTTCGCGCGTCGGCAGCAATACGGAGGATCAATTCGATGCATTGGGCCGGGCTATGCATTCAGGGGCGACCAGCCGCGCTGCGGCGATCAGCCCCGAAGCAGCGACTCAGCCGCCGACGTTTGTTAAACTCGCGCCGCAGTGGGGGGGTAGCTCAGCTGGGAGAGCGTCGCGTTCGCAATGCGAAGGTCGGGAGTTCGATCCTCCTCCTCTCCACCATCCGACAAGTCCAGCAAGGTCCCGAGCAGTCCCGGGAAGATCAGAAAGCCCTTGAGAATCAACGCTCCAGGGCTTTTTTCTTGTCCATAGACGTCCCGGGAAATTCCGACAACGGATTCTGTCTTCTGCTGTTCGTCAAGGGCGGCTCGCACCGCTGGCGGTTCGACTACACCCTCGATGGACGACACAAGACGATTGGCTTTGCCGGAAGCCGCGGTTTTCCGCACCTCGCTTCGACGTCCCACTCCGGAGCGGCCGGCGCCGAAAGAGTTGGGGTGGCTCGACAAGCTGCTGAGCAGCCGCAAGACGCGCATTGAAGACGCGAGCCGCCAGGCCATCGGCCGCTACGACCAGGAGCTGGCCAATTGGCAGAGGCAGCAAGAGGATTTCAACAAGGCAGTCGCGAGACGGAAGCTCTTGGTTGAACGGCTGATCTACGAGAGCACCGACGCCATGGAGACTTTTCGAGGAGAGTCTGCATGACGTCGTCTGGCCGAGAGAGACAAGCGTCAAGCTCGAGGTGAGCAGTGACGGCAGAGGCGCTTCGCTTGATGTAGACCTCCCGGAGATCCAGGACATGCCGACCAAGGCGGCGGCCGTGCCCGGCGCTCGCCGGGGAACCGTTACGACTGCTTGCATTTGCTCGGCCGGCACTTTTGGGTGATCGCCGCATCGCGATCGACAATGGCGACCTTGTTCTTTCAAACGCACCGCCTCCGATGTCCTTCCGCTCGACTCTCCCGCTCGCTCTCGCCCTTGTCTGCGCCCTTCCTCTCGCCCACGCCGGCGTCAACGTCGCTACCGGAACAGCGGCGACCGCCGCCGCGACGGCTTCCGCCAACGACACCGTCGACCGCTTCATCGTCAAGCTTCGCGACGGCCGCGCCGATCCGCGCGCGAGCATCGCCGCCGTCGGCGCGACGTTCGGAGAGCGGCTCGACATCGTGCGCGCGATGTCGGGCGGCGCCCACGTCGCCCGCCTCGGCCGGCGCGTGATGAAAGGCGACGCGCAGGCGGTCGCGCGCCTCCTACGCAGCGACCCGCGCGTGCTCTCGGTCGAGCCCGACGAGCTGATGCATCCGCTCCTCGTGCCCAACGACACGATGTACGCCCAGCAGTGGCACTACTACGAACCGCAGGGCGGCATCGACCTGCCCGGTGCCTGGGACATTACGACCGGCTCGGCGTCGATCACAATCGCGGTCGTCGACACCGGCGTGCTGCCGCACTCGGAGCTCGCCGGCCGCGTCGTTGCGGGCTACGACTTCATCTCCGACGTCGCCGCCGCCAACGACGGCGACGGCCGCGACGGCAACGCCGCCGACCCGGGCGATTACGGCTGCAACGGCGCCAACAGCAGCTGGCACGGGACGCATGTCGCCGGCACGATCGGCGCGGCAAGCAACAACGGCACCGGCGTCACGGGCATCAACTGGGTCTCGAAAATCCAGCCGATCCGCGTCCTCGGCCGCTGTGGCGGCTACACCTCCGACATCGTCGACGGCATGCGCTGGGCCGCGGGCATCGCCGTCCCGGGCGTGCCGGCGAACCCGACGCCGGCGCGAGTCGAGAACCTGAGCCTGGGCGGCGGCGGCGCGTGCTCGGCGACGTTCCAGAGCGCGATCGACGATGTCGTCGCGCGCGGCACGGTCGTCGTCGTCGCCGCCGGCAACAGCAACGCCGACGCCGCCAACACCCAGCCGGCGAGCTGCAACAACGTCATCGCCGTCGCCGCGACGACGAGGAACGGCGGTCGCGCCAGCTACAGCAACTACGGCGCGAAGGTCGCGATCGCCGCGCCTGGCGGCGGCGGCAACGACGGCGTGCTGTCGACCCTGAACACCGGCGCGACGACGCCGGGGGCCGACAGCTACGCGTGGTTCCAGGGGACGAGCATGGCGACTCCGCACGTCGCCGGCGTCGCGTCGCTGATGCTCTCGGTCAATCCGGCCATGACGCCCGCCGAGGTGCTCGCGCGCCTGCGCCAGTCCGCGCGCGCGTTCCCGACCGGCACCGGATCCGACTGCACGACCGCGATCTGCGGCGCCGGCATCGTCGACGCCGCTGCGACGTTGGCCGCGCTCGTCGCGGCGCCGGTGCCGGCGCCGCCGCCCTCCGGATGGACCCACATCGCCGACGAAGGCCAAGGCTTCACGGTGAGCGGCACGCAGACCGTGCGCTACGGCAGCGGCTCGAGCTGGATCACGATGACCATCGCCGGCAGCGGCTCGTGCACCAACGACTTCTTCGGCAATGACCCGATCTACGGCGTCGTCAAGGAATGCCAGGTGAGCGCGACCGCGCCGACGCCCGCGCCGGGTTGGACCAAGATCGCTGACGAAGGCCAAGCCTTCACCGTGAACGGCACGCAGACCGTGCGCTACGGCAGCGGCTCGAGCTGGATCACCCTGAGCGTCACCGGCAGCGGCACGTGCAGCAACGCCTTCTTCGGCAACGACCCGATCTACGGGGTGGTCAAGCGCTGCGAAGTTGCCAGCTGACGGTCTTTCGCAGCCGCGAGCAGCTGCTGGTACGGCGCGCGTGGTCTTCCACTGCCACGAACAGGAACTTCCAGCCGGCGCACGAATCGCCCAGTTCACACGACGGCGCTCAATCGATCAACGCATGCGCCGGCCTTGACATCCGGCCGCGATGCCAATGAGGAGTCCGCTATGAACGGCTGTCGACATGGCGTGTCCGGAAAGACGCTGAGGCGGCCGGTGATTAGGCGCACGCTCAGACGTCATTTCATGCTCAGTGCCCTTTGCAACGCCGGGCGCGCCGCGAGTCGATTCCAGTAGGCAGCGACGTTCGGGTGCGGTGCACCGACCAACCCGAGCATCGCCGCTGCCATGAGGAAATAGCCCATCATGATGTCGGCGCCGGAAAGCTCGTGGCCAACCAGATATTCATTGCCGGCGAGGGCGCGCTCCACGACGTTGAGAACGTTGGCGACGCGCGCCCGTCCATCGTCGGCGACCCTCGCAATGCGATCGGCCTCGGGCAGGAGCAGCGTGTGTCGCGTGATGTCGTTAACGGGGGGCATCGCGGTGGCCTCGGCGAAATGGACCCATTGCAAGTAGCGCGCACGGGCGGCGCTGCCGGCAGCCGGCGCGAGCCGTCGCTCGCCATATTTCTCGATCAGATACTCGAGGATCGCCCCTGACTCGGACATCACCAAGCCATCATCCTCGATCACCGGAAACTTCCCGAGCGGAGTGTCTTGCTCGAACGAAAGGCGCGGCGGTCTGAAGGCGACCGTGGCGAGCTGGTACGGTAGGCCCAGCTCCTCGAGCAGCCAAAGGATACGGACCGAGCGTGTGCGCGGTGCGTGGTAGAGCTTGATGAAGGGCATCTGCGCAAGCCGCGGGGTACCGGAAATGTATCGCCCGGCGAGCCTCTCAGGGCTGTTTCCGGGCCTGCCTGCCGAGGGCTGATCGGGAACGCCGCCCTGAGTTCCATGAGCCGAATCTGCCGTTTGCATCTACTGGCCGAGCTCGCTGCAACCGGGTTGGCGCGTGTAAAGCAGCGCCGCGGCCACAGCTATCCACGTCGGTGCGGGGTCGCGACCGGCTCTTCGCAGCCCCATCCACAAGCCCAGCGGACGACGAAGCCGCTGAACAGCCGAAAAGCGGCCTATCACCAGGGTCAGCGGAGGGCGCCGATCGAAGGCGAGATCGGGTCGCTCGCGGGGAACGTTTCGGCCAGCGCCTCGTCGAGCAGCCATTCATCATGCGCGGATGAGTCGATGCTTTCCGCCTCGACGCCGGCCGCACTGGTCGTGCCATTCGATCGCTCCGCGACGACGGTGTCGGTGGCTGGGATGGAGGTAAAGGTGCGTCTCGGGCACATGTGATGCTCTCTTCTCTCGCAGGGGAGGATTCGCTGATCTTGAACGGGAAGACGGCCGACACAAAGGATCGACCGAACGAGTGACAAGGCGAGAGATCCACCGCCGCGCCCGACCGCGGCGGGTTCGATGCTATTACTTCGTCACCGATGTCGCCGCCGTGGCGATCACATCGGCGACCGCCTGCGGCCGCGAAACATAGACAGCGTGGCTGCCAGGCACTTCGGTCACCCGTGCGCCGGCGCGAGCGGCCATCGCACGTTGCGCCGGCGGCGGGATCATCTTGTCGTCGGTGGCCACGAGGTACCAGCTCGGCTTGATCTTCCAAGCCGGCGTGCTCACCGCGCCGCTCAGCGCGTTGACGCCCCACGGCACTTGCGACGCGGCCATGAAGCTGGCCTGCCGCTCGTCCACGTCGGCGGCGAACGAGGCCGCGAACTTGGACTGGTCCAGCAGCAGGAAGCCGTCCTGCGGCGGCAGGATCGGCGGCACCGGGGCGCCGGGCACGGGATTGGCGATGAGCGACTGGACAGACTCGCCCGCGTCGGGCGCGAAGGCGGCGACGTAGACCAAACCGGCGACCTTGGGATCGTTGCCGGCCTCGGTGACCACTACGCCGCCGTAAGAGTGGCCGACCAACAGAACCTTGCCGCTCTGGGCAGCGACCACCCGCTTGGCGAAGGCCACGTCGTCCGCCAGGGATGTGGTCGGGTTCTGAACGACGATGACGTTGTAGCCGTCCTTCTCGAAGATCTCGTAGACGCTTACTCGAGGTTAGGTCCGCCGGGCCTTCCTCCTTTTAGCGAATCAACAGTCGCTCAAGCTGGCGCGGCGTGACACCGATCCGGTTGACGGCTGGGCCGACGCGAAGCATTCGATCCAGGACGGCCTGCACGACCTTGAGCCGATCCGCCTCGCGCATGCTCATCGTGATCGTCGCCGTCGTTCTTGTCGCCATGGCCAACCCTCAATGTGGGCTGGTCACTCTGCGACATCTCTATTGGGGGCAAACGCGACATTACTGCTAGGGGCCTACATACGTCGCGACGGATCCGTGGCGGCTACTTCCGCTTCCGACCCATTGGCGACGGTCGCGTCGCTGATTTCTTGCCCAAAGCCGACGTTGGTGGCATGAACCGAAGCAACATCGCCGCGTGCCCGTTTCGTCGGGAGTCAACAAGCGTGAACCGGTAATTTGGGCGTGGCTTCGAGGAGCCTCCTTTAGGCCAGCTACCCGTTCGAGACTCACGGCTGCTGGCGAAATTGCTTCTTCCACAACGCCGGCAGTTCAGAAGCCACCGCGGGCGGCGGCGCGCCGATCAAGGTGGTCTTGCCCTTCTGATGGACCGTCCCATACAGGACGCCCTGCTCGGGGGAGTACAGGAACACCGCGTTGTTGTCGGCGCAATCATGGTTCTTGCACGAACTCATATGCACGAAGTCGCTGCCCGCCACCGTGACGCGTCTGTTCTGTGGGGCAGGGCCGTCGAGTCGCGCGAGCCACTGTTCGTGCGCCAAGGGGCCGAGCGCCTTGAGGTAGATGGGTTTGACCTTGGGACTGAGCAACACGAGGTTGGCATCGAGTTCGTACAGATCGGGCTTCTTTCCTTGCGACCACGCCAGTGAGCCGCAGGCAATGGCCAGCAACGCGCCGCAGACCCATCGCCACTCGCCAAGCGTGGTGCGCTGGCTGCGGTTCGGTGAGGTATTCATGGCGTTGGCTCCTTGGTGTTCGCGAGATCAATGACCGCGCATGGCCGTTCTGCATCCTGGGGAGCGTCGGCTATGAGAAATAGCAATCCGAACGACCGGTCTGCGGCACGCCATCCAAGCCGGCGCTTCCTCGACCGCGCAGGCGCGACGCCACGGAACGGCCACCACGCGCTCAGTTGCAGCGCGAAGATGGCGCCGCCGCGACCCGGGGACCGCTGGCCGAAGCCATGCCTTCGTTGGTCCGCAAGGCAAACCAAGGACCCGGGGAGCCGACCCTGCATGACGTGGCCTCGACGGTACAGCGGCTGGCCGTGCAACGAACCGGGCCCGTCACGCAGTTGTGCGCCTCGGCGGTGTAGTTGATGACCGGCCGACCGTTCAACATCACGGGCGTCCAACTCGCTGTGTACGCATAGATGCCTCGACCGGTACAGGTTCGCGGACCTGCGCTCAGGTCCCTCACGTCCTGGGGAAGGATGCGACCGATCGCGTGCGTCGCGCCGGGGCAGAGCGCACCCATCGCCAGCAGCGTGACAAGAAATGAACCCAGGGCCGTTCTCATCGACCGGATCGTGCGGACGGTTGCGGTAACGCTGGACGAGATCAGCGCACCGCGCATCTGCAAGGGGCAAGTTGGGCTCATCACCATCTCCATTTCTTGCGTAAGGTCGTGATCGACCGGCGAGAAGGGTAGATGGGCCGCGTTACTGCGCCGTTACCGCCATGGCAGTCCGGCCGTCGCTTCCAAGAAGTGACGCGTGCCTGTGGTTGGACGCTTGCTGGGCCATCTGCCGCGCGCAACCGCGACCGGTGCCAACGTACAACGTACGCTACCGAGCGGCCGGAGCGTGAACGCCCGGGTTGTCAACATCGAGGGTCGAGGTAAAGATGACGATCCGGAGAACGCTGCAATGCTCCTCAAGCCCGCCGTCGTGTTGCTCGCAGTCTTCCTGCTGCCGATCGCGCGCCTCGCGCTGGCCCAATCGCCGCCCGAGGCCGCGACGGGGCTGCCCGCGTCGGAAGTGATCGTGCGCGCCTACCCCAGCGACGGCGAGCGACTCGCTGCGCTCAAGATTTTGCTCGACGTGCTCGAGATCAAGGTCCGCCCGAAGACGCCGGCCGATAACGCCCGAAGCATGGACTATCGCCGCGCGATCGCGGCGCTCGACCCGCCGCGCGGTGGCGATCCGCGCGTATTCGAGGCCGCGCATCGCCACATGCTCGACGACCGCTTCAAACTCGACGTATTGGCCCGCTTCGCGCCTGCGTACGCGCCGGCCGAAGCGCGAAAGGTCGGCGTCAAGCGCGAAGCGCAGGGTGCGTCGAACAACGTCGCCTTCTTTCTGACAGGAGTGGTGCTGGCCTGCCTGGCCTCGTTCGCGTCGCCATTCGTCGTGATGGCGATCGGGCACCGGCTCGTCCCGGCCGGCGACATTCGCATGGCAATGCTTCCCATCCAGCTTCCCGCCGAGCTACGGGTCGCTCGGGTGTTCGGCCAGAGCTTCGAGCTCAACTACGACTGCGGCACGGTGACGTCCATCACCGACATTTACGACCCATCCAGGCTCGGCGGCGGCCGCTCCACCGGCATGACAATGACTCAATCCGCGGATGGCAGCTACCACGAGATCCGCACCGACTGGTCGGATCCGGCCACGCGGCCAGTCAAGCCGAACCGGAGGGCGATCGCGTTGAAGACGCGTGATGGCCGCCAGATCGAACGCCGCTTCGAGATGGCGGATTACGGCTGGCGGGAAGGCCACACCATCGGGCTCGTGAGCTTCGGGTACGACATCCTTCTTGCCCTCAACCACTCGGCGCAACGCGTGTCGCAGACTCAGGAGATCGACTGGATCAGCCGCGCCAAGGAGGGCGCTCTGCGTCTGCTGATGATCGTCATCGCCGTGCTGGGGCTGGTCCTGGTCGGCATGTTTTGCCTCCGGTTCTTCGATCCCCCGAACCCCATGCTCGCCGGCGCGGTGGTCGGCTGGATGCTGCTGATGATCGTGGTCTCGCTCTTCTACATACGGCTGTTCGGCGCGCTCACGAAGCGCGCGCGCGTGCGGCAGTTCGAGACGAACTGTAGGCCGGGACTGGAACGCTTCCTCGAGGAGCAGCAGGGCGCGCGGCGAGCGCCGTCGGGCATGCAGCAGTCAGTGTACGACCGCGCGCGACGATTTTCCGCTTGCCTGCCGTCAATGCGCATGTCATACTGAACCGAATGGCTCAGTATTCTCAGGCTCGTTTCGACGTCTCGTTTGCAGCGCTATCGGACCCCGTCCGACGCGGCGTGCTGGAGCAGTTGATGCGCGTTGACGCGTCCGTCACGGTCCTCGCCGAGCGGTTTCACATGACCCTGACGGGCATGAGGAAACACATCGGCGTCCTGGAGCAGGCGGAGCTCGTCACCACGACGAAGGTCGGGCGCGTGCGGAGCTGCAAGCTCGGCCCGCGCCGGCTCGAGGAAGAGGCAGCCTGGATCGAGAACTACCGCCAACTGTGGGCCGCACGCTCCGACGCGCTGGACACGGTCATCGAGAAACTCAAACGCAATGAGAAGCGTGATGGTGGCAAGAAGAGAGAGTGAGTCTGCCCCCGAGGGGAACCGCACCACGTCGGAACGGAAGTCCGATCGCGAGCTGATCATCACCCGAACCTTCGACGCCCCGGCGCGTCTCGTGTTCGAGGCGTGGACCACGCCCGAGCTGTTCAAGCAGTGGTGGGTGCCGAAGTCGAGCGGCGCGGCCCTGCTTTCGTGCGAACAGGATGTCCGTGTCGGCGGCCGCTACCGCCTGGAGTTCGCTCACCCCACGGCCGCGGCGCCCATGGCGTTCTTCGGCAGATACCTTGAAGTGGTGCCGAATGCTCGCCTCGTCTGGACCAACGAGGAAAGCGACGGCGGCGCCGTCACGACGGTGACCTTCGAGGAGAAGAACGGCAAGACGCTGCTGGTGATGGGGGAGCTCTATCCGTCGAAGCAAGCGCTCGACATGGCCCTCGAGGGAATGGACGAGGCGATGCCCGAGACGTTCGAGCAGTTGGACGAATTCCTCGTCGCCCGCGGCGCGGGCGCGGAACGGACCGAACGTCAGCTGCTCGGCGGGCCAGCGCGAATGGCGGGCTTTAGGCAAGGCGATCGGAAGTGAGAGTACCCGCAGACGACCCTGAACCGACATCCTTTGCCCTGAACTCGGCGCCCCGCAGCGGCCAGTCGGACCTGCATCGTCGCGGGCGGGGAGTTGCGCGGCGCTGGATGGACCCAGAAGGGGAACGCTGCGCGCTGGCAGGCGCGCCACTTGCCTGGGCGGCCACGGCCTGAGCCAAACGCCCGCTGTGGCGTGTCCACGTCCAGTTGCAGTGTCGCCACCGCCGCTCATGACGCGCGTGCTCGATGAACTTCTGCTTGTTGGCCGTCGCCGCCGAATCACGTCGATCCGGCAGCATCGGGCGCATCGTGACAGACGGCCTCGACGTTGTGGCCGTCCGGATCCAATACATATGCACCGTAGTAGTTCGGGTGGTATTGCGGGCGCAAGCCCGGCTCGCCATTGTTCTGGCCGCCCGCGGCCAGCGCTGCTGCATGGAAAGCATTGACCGCTGCGCGTGAACTGACACGGAAAGCAACGTGAAGTGGTCGCGTCGGTTCGCCCTGGCTGATCCAGAGATCCGAGCCGTCCTCATGGCAGAAGCCCGCACTCGGCTTGAGCCCGCCATCCACCAGGATCTCCACAACTCTCGAATGACCGATCGGCGCGAGTGCCTGAGCGTAGAAGGCCTTGCTCTTCGCGAAATCGCTGACGACGACCCCGATGTGATCGAACATGCAAACTCCCATTGAATGGTGTGCCGCAACTTACCCTAAGCCGACATTCCCGAGCCGCTGGTGGTGGCCGCCAGCGTGCAGTCAGGTTCGAGCCTCTCGACGGGTTGCCCGATAATCGATGTCCATACACCCTCTTCCAGCAAATGACCGAAACCGAGCAGCAAGCCGTTCCCCATGGGTTTACGCAGATCACAGAAGGTCGCATCCGGACTACAGACATCATCTGCAGCGAGTCTGGCCGGTGGGCCGTCCCCCATGTCTTCCTTGTGGGTGGCGACATTGCCGATGCCGGTCGGCCCATTGCTCGACCGCACGTCAAGAAGCCGGTCGGCCGGAGCTGAGTGGGTCTGGCCGCATCAATGCGGGAGCGGGAGGGCCGCAGGTTCGTTCAGCAGGTGCTCACGCGCAAGCACCAATGAGCGGAATTTGAGAGGACTGCGATGAACCTGAAAGTACCCATCGGGATACTGGACGAGCTAGCGGAGACGGTGATCCGCTCGACCGGTTCCCTCGACTTGGCGAGCGGCGAGATCTTCGACGTCCGCTATGAGGTTGATCGGCCTGGATTGATGGGCATGCCGGCGGTCGACGAGCAATACGAATTCACCAGCGGCGTGCTGTCCAACGACGGCAAGGACGTTGAATTCCGCATAGACGTTGACGTGATGCGTGGACAGTACTTCGTCAACCCGACCGAGCTACTAGAACTCAAAGTCCGAGCCGCCAAGCTCTTCGCCGGCATCGAAGGCAAGACGCTGCTCGCCGCCTCGGAGCGCGCGGCGGCGGCATCCTCCGAGATCCACATCGGCGACTCGGACCGTCGCCTTCATTGAGCCAACAATCCTGAGCACAGCGAAAGTTGACTTACTGAGAAGGCTCGGTTCCAAGCATGGCTCCCCGGCGCTTCATCCAGCGAGCATGCGGGATCGGTTCAGGTTCGGTCTGCGACCAGAACCGCTGGGATCCAAGGGGCTGCGTCGAGAGGCGCAGTCCCTGTTTCTCGCTCCGCCGACCGGGCTGCAGCGAGTCAGCCCGCGAGCACCCGGTGCAGCGCCCACTCCCCCGGCACGCCCTTCAGTGCGTGTGCGCCGCGCGGCTCGAAGCCGAGCCCCGCGCCGGCGGTCAGGTCCTTGACGGTGCTCGACACCAGCACCTCGCCGGCAGCCGCCAGGCTCATCACGCGCGCGCCGATGTGAACGGCGATGCCGGCGACCTTGTCCCCGCTCGCCTCGATCTCGCCAGTGTGCAGGCCGGCGCGAATCTGCAGGTCGAGTGAATGCGCGTCGCGCGTCAGCGCCAGTGCGCACGACACGGCGCGTGCCGGCGCATCGAACGTCGCGAAGATGCCGTCGCCGGCGGTGTCGACCAAGCGGCCGCGATGCGCCGCGATCTGCGCGCTGGCCAGGCCGATGAAGCGCTGCAGGATCTCGCGCCAGGCACGATCGCCCAGCCGCGCTGCCAGCTCCGTCGAGCCGACGATGTCGGCGAAGAGCACTGTGGCGAGATTGCGCTCGTCGCCCGGCGCCGCTGCGCGGCCCTCCTTCCAGCCGGGTCGCTTCTGCGCCCGTGCGAGCCAGCGCGCATGCAGCTCGTCGACGAATTCGGCCGCGCCCGCGAAGACCCGCGTGCGCACGCTGACCTGCTGCAGGAACGCCATCAACTTCCGGTCGTCGGAACTGTGGCCGTCGGCCAGCACCTCGCCGACATCGCGCGGATCCGAGAGCCTGCGCCGCTTGGTCATGCGCAGGAACATGCGCGCCAGCCAGTTGCTGAAGTTGCCGCCGATCAGTAGCAGGTGGTTGTGCTCGAGCTCGTGAAACAGCCGCTCGGGCGCGAGGTGCTCGCTCTGCAGGCCGCAGATGAATTCGAGCAGGTCCTCGTCGGAGAGCACGTACGTCGGCGAGGCCGAGACCCGGCCGAGCAGGTGATACACCAGCGGGCGCGTGAGCCGCTCGCGCTCGGTGGGCAGGTCGTTGACGCGGTTGGGCGCATAGGCGACCACGTCGGTCTGCGCCGCGCCGCCGAAGCGCTCGGCGTTGATCGCCTGCTCGAGCAGCGGGTCGAACGTGGTGCTCACGAACAGATCGAAGTCGGTGATCTGCGCGAGCTGCGCCAGCGCGCGCGGCGGCGCGAAAACACTATCGCGAAGCACCCCGCGCAGGCGTGAATACGCTTCCTCGCGACGACCGCGGGACGACAGAAACCAGCACACCACGTCGTTCAGCGTGTACGACTCGGGCAGCAGGGCGGTGTCGACGCCGAGGCGTGCCGCGAGCTTGTCGGCCAGCCAGTCGTAGAGCAGGCGGGGGCCCGTGTCCGTCTCGACCCGCAGCAGCTCGGGGCCGACGATCGGGATGACGCGGCGGTCCTCGATGTAATCGAGCAGGTCGTTCCAGCCGTCCTCGTCGAAGGTGGCCGCGGGGCCATGAGGCTTCAGCACGGCGCTCATGTCGGTGAAGGAACGAGCGGCAAGGGCATGGCGGCCGAGTTTCCGCGAATGCCCGCGGGCGGTCAAACCCGGGTCGCGGGGCTGGCGCGCGAGCGCGTTGGGTGTGAAGATGCGCGCCCATGACCGAACCCGCCGTCGATCCGGAGCAGCCTTGGCTTGGGCTCAACTCCTTCACGGAATCGACGCGCGGCTTCTTCTACGGGCGCGAAGACGAAGTCGCCGAGCTGGCGCGCCGCGTGCAACGCAAGCTCCTGACGGTGCTCTTCGGCCAGAGCGGCCTGGGCAAGACCTCGATCCTGCGCGCCGGCCTGGTGCCGCGGCTGCGGCCCGCCGGCCATTGCCCCGTCTACGTCCGGATCGACTACGGGCCGGACTCGCCCTCGCCCGCCGCACAGATCAAGCAGGCCGTGTTTCGCGAGACGCTGGCATCGGGAACGTGGACGCAGACCGGGGCCTCCGAGGCCGACGAATCGCTCTGGGAATTCCTGCACCACCGCGACGATGTTCTGCTCGACGCGCAAGGCCGCCCGCTCGTGCCGCTCCTGATCTTCGACCAGTTCGAGGAGATCTTCACCCTGGCCCAGGGCAACGACTTCGGCCGGGCGCGCGCCGCGGAGTTCATCGCCGAGCTGGCCGACCTCGCCGAGAACCGCCCGCCCCGCGCCCTGGAGGCACGCCTCGACGCCGACGACAGCATCGCCGAGCGCTTCGACTTCGCTCGCACCGATTACCGCATCCTGATCGCGCTTCGAGAGGACTATCTCGCCCACCTCGAGTCGCTCAAAGCGACGATGCCGAGCATCACCCAAAACCGCATGCGCCTGGCTCGCATGACCGGCGAGCAGGCGCTCGATGCGGTCGTCAAGCCCGGGGGCAAGCTGGTCTCCGGCGAGGTGGCGGAGGCGATCGTGCGCTTCGTCGCAGGCGGCGCCGAGCTGCGCAATGCCGAGGTCGAGCCTTCGCTGCTGAGCCTGATCTGCCGCGAGCTCAACGCGGCGCGCATGGCCCAGGGCAAGCCCGAGATCTCGGCCGACCTGCTGGCCGGCTCGCACGCGACGATCCTCGCCGAGTTCTACGAGCGCGCACTGGCCGACCAGCCGCCGGGCGTGCGCCACTTCATCGAAGATCAGCTGCTCACCGAATCGGCGTTTCGCGAGAACATCGCCGAAGAGCGCGTGCAGAAGGCGTTCGCCGAAGCCGGCGCCGCGCCCGCTGCGCTCGCCACCCTCGTCGATCGACGCCTGCTGCGCATCGAGGAGCGGCTCGACCTGCGCCGCGTCGAGCTCACGCACGACGTCCTCTGCGGCGTCGTGGCGGCGAGCCGCGAGGCTCGCCATGAGCGCGAGTCGCGCGACGCGGCCGAAGCGGCACTCGCGTCGCAGCGCGAGCGCGAAACGCAGACCCGGCGCGCGCTGGTCCGGGCGCGCAAGATCGCCTCGGTCTGCATCGTGCTCGCGCTCGTCGCTGCCGCCGCGGCGGCGTTCGGCATCTACGGGATGTACGAGGCGCAGAAGACGCGCACCCTCGCCGAATCGGCGCGGGGCGAGTCGGAGCGGCTGATCGTCTATTTGCTCGATGACTTCTACCGCGAGCTCGAGCCTGTGGGCCGGCTCGAGATCGTCGGCGAGCTCGCTAAGCGCGCCCTGGCCTACTACGATGGACTCCCGGCCGAGCTGCGCGGGCCCGAGACGATGCGCAATCAGGCGCTCGCGCAGGTGCGCTACGGCGTGGTGTTGCGCAACCAGGGCCGCGCCGCCGAAGCGTCCAAGGCCCTCGGCGCTTCCGTCGCGACCCTCGACGGCCTGCGTTCGCACGGAGATGCGAGCGAGCCCACGACGATCGGCCTGGCGATGGGTCTGGTCGGGCAGGCCCGCCTCGGCTCCGAAGGCGATCGGGGCGAGGCGCTGGCCGCGGCGCGCCGCGCGGTCGAGCTGCTGCGCGCGGCCGCGCCGCCGGCCGACCAGAGCGTTGCCCTTCGCCGCGCGCTCGGAACCGCGTGGACCCAGCTGGGCTTTCTCGAGCAGCGCAGCGGCCGCGACGAAGAGGCGCTGAAGAGCCTGCAGGCGGGCCTCGACGCCTACCGCAGCGTCGATGGCCTGAAGGGCGACGACGACGCCGCAGCCAACTTCGCGGTGACCTCGGCGTGGATGATGGATGCCCTGACCGTGTTGGGGCGCCCGGGCGATGCCTTGCGCATCGCCGCCGAGGGGCGCGCCGTGGCGTCCGCCATCCTCGAGCGCCAGCCGACGCACATGCTCGCCCTCCGCGCCCGCGCACTCCTCGCCTCGAACACCGCCTCGGCCTACGGCGAGCAGCTGCAATGGGCGCGCGTGATCGAGGCGGCCGATCTCGCCGCCGAGGATTGGCGCACGCTGTCACGCGTCGATCCGTCCAACGTCATCACCGTGAACAATTTCGGCGTCGCGCACATGAATGCTGGCAGCGCGCTGTGGAACCTCGGACATGCCGGCGCGGCTAGGGAGAAATTCCTGCAGGGCGCTGAGTTTCAACGGTCGGCGGCAGCGCGCTCGGGCATGGTGAGCGGCACGCTCTCGCGACTGACCTTCCTCGCCTCGCTCGCCGATATAGAAGCCGGGCAGCTTGCGACAGGCGACCGGGAGCTGGCTGAGGCGAAGCGCCTCTACGTCGCTTGGCTCGAGTCGTTTCCGCGAGGTTCTTTCGCGCGCCGCTTATGGGAGTTGACCGAACCGGTGAGCTCGATCGAGCACGCCGTCGCGCGCGGCGACTTCGCCGCCGCGCGACAAGCCGGCCCAGGCGTGCGCGCGGGCTTCGAGCAGCTCGACCCCGGCACGGACCCGGGTCGACGGCGTTTCAAGACCGACATTCAGCGCCGCCTGCTCATGGCGCTGGTTCGTGCCGACGTCGAGTCCAACGATCTTCCGGGCGCCGCCCAGCAGGCCCGCGCGCTGGCCCGATTGCAGAAGGAGACACCGGCCGTCGGCATTGAAACGCAGCGCGATGAAGCCATGGCCCATGCGCTGACGGCCCTGGCGCTGGCGCGCGTCGGTGCCGGCGATGAAGCGCGGGCCGAGGCCGCGCTGGCACTGGCGTTCGAGCGCAGACTGCAGGCCATGGAGAGCGACGATCAGGTCCGCCACCTGGGCCTGTCGATGGCGCTGGTGGCTTCGGGTGCGGCGAACCCGGCCCAGGCAAGCGTGCTGCTGGGCGAGGCGCACACGTCGTTCGATGCGATGGCTGCCGAGCTGCGCACATCGCGGACCGGCCGCTGGATCGAAAGCCTGATCGTGCAGGAGCAGCGCTCGCTGCACTGACCGCTTCGAGCCAGCCGACTCGCATCGTCCAGCGAGCGCCGCATCACGATCGAAATCGAGATCGCGCGGCGCCGTGTAATCATCGCCGCAGAACCGGGTCAGCTGGCGAAGCGCTCCTACCCTAGCTGCGAGTGCCACTCCCCTCGTCGCTTGATGCGGTCGCAATCTTGTGCTTATAGGGCAATGCGTTCCAGTCTCGGCGACCAACAATAGTCAAAAGCCTCGCGCTCCACAGGTAAATCGCGCCGCGCGTTCCGAGCCGAGAGCCGCCTGCGAGACGCGTTTCGCCATCAAACAGCGCATGGGAACGCGGAGCGTTAGGCCAAACGGCGGATAGGGATTGCAATGATCCGAATGAAGCGGCGTGAGGTCCTTCTACCTATGCTTCTCGGGCGGTGCCCTCGGGTCGGGGCGCAACGGCCGGCAACCTCGGTCGTACACGGGGTCGACCCTGAGCGGTCGTTCACATCCGTCGGACGAATCACTGCTCCGCGGCAGAAGCAGTTGTTCGAGACCCGGACATCGAAGAACCGCGACGGGCCCAGAGCGACCGCGGCCGTTGATAGCTACAGCAGCCGGACCTAGTATGTGAACCTCTCGAAGGGATCGTCTTGCAACTTCAAGTTTGACCAGTCGAAGTCGTAGCGCTCGGCGGTTGGCCACTCCGGGAAGCGGACGGAGAAATAGTCCCCGATCGCTAGCCCTGCGCCGTCGCTACGCGGTCCCGACCCCAGCGTAATGGCGTACATCCCCGGCGACGGCATGAAGTCCTCAGTGCCAAATTGCGCGGACAGCAGGACCAGGACGCCCGTCACGGCGTCAATCGCGTTCTCCAACGAGGCGTTGGAGAACTCCTTGTGCCGGTCGTGCTTTGAGTCGTTGTAGGCCCGATACCAGCTCAAGCTCTGTGTGCCGGACCAAGCGCTAAACGGCTTCCTTGCGTTCTGCGAGCCGGTCCATATCGGAAACAAGACTTCGAATTCTGATAGCCGATGCGTAGCCTCGATTTTCCGATAGTCCTGCATGTTCCAATCGCCACCGCCCGCCTTCATGTAGCCGTGCTCTCGCAAGATTGCCTTGCAGTTGGCCTCTGCTTCCATGCATGCGCGCGCCAAAAGGGAGTGGAGACGAAACGAGTAAGTAGCGAGATTCGAGTCCGCGGGCTCGATGAAGTCAAATAGCTCGACCAAATCGGCTTGCAGTAGCTTGAAGGACCTGATTAGATGTAGCGCGTCCTTGGCGAAGCGCAAGTCCTTCACGTAGTCCATTGAGAACACGCCGGTGGTTTCGGGGCGTAGTGTTCGCAGGTAGGGCTTCGTGAGCATGCCTCACTTTACTGCACAGTTCGGCGACTCGAGAGCAGCTTGTAGCCGACGCTCTACGCGTCAGCGTTGCTATTCCGCGAGTCGCATGTTCGAGAGGTAAAGGGACGGCTGGACGGCTCCCTTCAGGCGCGGGCCGCCGTCAAGCCTGGACCACGCGCCAGTGGACATAGCTGCATCTTGGTGCTCGGACTAGACGGGATACTTGAGCCGGGTCAGCAAGGCCGCAAACCGGGGATCGTTGCGCAAGCTCTTCCAGCGAGGGTCGAGGCGAAGCCACACCAACCAGTGCGAGCGCTCCTCGAATGCCATTTCGAGCGAGCGGAAAGCCTCGTCGGACTGGCCGAGGCCAGCGTGCACCAGCGCGATGCCGTACGCAGTGACAAAGCGCTCGGCCGAGAGCGACTGCATCTCGCGCAGCACCATGCGCGCCTCGCTGGTCATCCCCGCCATTGCGTATGTGAAGCCGCGTGCCGCCACGAGAACCGACCATTGGCGTGCCTTCGCTTCCGCGACGGCCGTTTCGGCCAACGCGGCGTCGAAACGGCCCAATTCCAGAAGCGCGCGAGCGAGCCAGAGGTGAGCCAGCATGAAGTCGCTCTTCATGTCGAGCACTGCTCGGAACTGCGCGACTGCTTCTGGATACCGGCCGTTGTAATAGTGGTGAAAGCCGATGTCGGTGTTGATTGCGAGCGAGAGAGGGTCCAGCCTGTGGGCCGTCTGGATTTCGCCGAACGCATGATCCGGTCGACCGCTCGCCAGCAGGTACACCGCGTACCACTGGTGCGAAACCGCATCATTCGGATTGAGTGAGATCGCGCGCAGGAACTCGTCGCGCGCCCCCTCCCAGTCCCAGTCGAAATAGAACTTGATGTAGGCGAGCGAGGCATGGGCCTGCGCGAGTGAGGGGTCGAGCTCGAGCGCTTTCAATGCGTACGGACGCGCGACCGGGAACGTGCCGGCCGGCGCCACGAAACCGAGATAGCCGAGCGTCGTGTGCGCGTCGGCCAGCGCAGCATGCGCCAGCGCGAAGCGCGGATCGAGCTCGATGGCGCGGCGGAATTGAACGATCGCGCTGTGCAAGCTCGCCTCGGAGCGCTGGTTCCAAAGAAAGCGGCCCTGCAGATAGGCTTGGTAAGCCGGCGCGCTCGCCGTCGGCTCACCCGACGTCGTCGCCTCATCGACGCCGGTCGAGACCCCGACCTGCAAGGCGCCCGCAAGATCCCGGAGAACTCGGGCTTCCAGCTTCGGCAGATCTCCCGGCGCGACCTCGTACGCCTTGCTCCACACCTGGGCGTTCCGAGCAACGTCGACCAGCTCGAGCTGCAGCCTGATGGCGTCCCGCGTCTGCGAAAGCGAGCCGGTCACCACAGCGGCGGCATCGAGCGCGCGGCCAGCAGCAGCCGGGTCGCCGAGTGCATCCTTGAAGCGGAAAGCCGAGGCACGCGGCGAAACGCGCAACTCTGGGAATCGGGTCAGGCCGTTGATCACCGCCTCGGCGACGCCGTCCGTCAGATAAGCGCCCTGACCCTCGTCCGCACCGAACGGTAACACCGCGACGGACGGATAGGGTGCCCTCCCGGAGCGACTTTGCCAGCGGGACACGCCCAGGATCGCGAGCGCGGCGGCAGACATGCCGGCCAAGAGCAAAGCGGCTCTTCGGCGTGGAAACATCGAGCCAACGTCGGCATCACGGGAAAGGCCGGTCGACGCGCGCGCGATCAGACCGTCGCGGAGCGGTGCCGGTTCGAGGGCCGTGGCACCGTCAGCGAGCTCGACCGCCGCCTGAAAGCGGTAGCCCTGTCTGGGCACTGTCTCGATCCATTCACCTTCGGGAGCTGCGCCGAGGACCTTGCGAAGCGCCGAGACGTTCACGCTCAGGTTGACCTCCTCGACCACGACCGCGGGCCACACGGCACGCAACAGTTCGTCCTTCGTGACGAGGTGTCCAGACTGCCGGACGAGGACGACCAGCAGATCGAACGCCTTGCCTGTCAAGGCGACGGGCTTGCCATGGCGCAGCAACCGACGCTCGCTCGGCATCAGGATGAACTCGCCAAAGCGGTAGATCGCCTGCTCGTGAGGCTTCATGCTGCCTTTAGGAGATTTGCAAGGGAAATCCAGTGGCTTCGCAGGGACCGGCCGATCACCGGTCGAGATCATGGCACGGCCAGTTCTCAACCCACCCGGAGCTACCCATGAATCCATTGACCGTCTTCCCGCACCGTCGCAACCGTCTTCTCGAAGCCGTGTTGCTGGCGGGCCTTCTGACCTTGTCGGCCACAGCGGCGACCGCAGCGCCTGAGGACGACGTGCGCCTGGTATTCGAGCGGTTCGTCAGCGCGCAGAACGCGCACGACCTTGTCGCAGTTGGCGAGGTCCTTCTCGATTCGCCGAACTTCCTCTGGGTCACTCGTGGCGCGCCGATCTGGGGCCGCGACGCCGCACTGAAGCGGTTTGAAACCCTGTATCAAGGCACCTGGAAGCTGTCGCCCGACACGAGCAGCCTGAAAACTGTCCTGGTAAACGACACGACGGCGCAACTCTATGTGCCGATCACCTTCAACATCGGGCCGCCGGGACAATCCGCACCGGACGCTCCGTTCCTCATGAATCAGACACTGGTCAAAACGGCTGCGGGTTGGCGCATCGCGAATATCTTGCCGGTACCCTTGCCATCGCCAGCCGCGGTGCCGGTGAAATGACGTGTGAGCAGGGCGGGCACCAATGCCGACCTCCGCCTTGCCAGTCCCCAGGCGGCTGCAAAGACCGTTCCGGTCTGAAGCAGGCATTCGCGGTTAGCTAACTTGACAGCTTCTGGGGCAAAAGGAGTGTCCTGCTCCGCCGCCCCAAGCGGCCGCCATGTAATCTGCACCCGACGGGCGATCGCGGTTGCCCGTCAAGCGTCAGATTCCGAAGCTTCAGTCGTCCCGATGCTGCGAATCGAGAATAGCCACGCCGTTCGCAGTCGACACACCGAGGCTGATGAGTCCGGACGGAGTCAGCGTACCGAACTTGTCATAGCTCAGCAAATACAGCTGGGAACCGCCATGGAGCACGCCCATGACGCCGTCATCAGCGTCGAGATCGGTCACTCCGGCCGCTAGGGTCGCCGCCACGCCGCTGTCGATGAAGATGTTGTTGCCGGTTCCGACCAGGCGGCTGATGGTTCCACTGCCCGTGTTCGCAGTGAAGACATATTTGCCGACGCGAGTCGTCCAGCAGGGCGCCGTGGCCCCCGCCCCTGACGACACGACATCGGTGAACGCACCGTTGCGGAACAGACCGTCCTGGCTGGTGTGCGCGAGCGTGATGATCGCGGTGCCATCCGAATAGACCGAGAATCCGAACGGCGTCAGCGATCCCGCTGGCCCGGACACTACTTGCGGCGTGGCGCTGCTCACCGCGCCGTTCCGCAACGTCACGACATCGACGCTGCCGGGGTTCGGGTCCGTCTTCAGCGTGACGAGCAAGGTGTTCTTGTCGAGCACGCCGACTTGCGCCGTGCTCCCGGACGGCGGTGTCGCCCCGCCCACCAGCTGCAGCGGGGCCGAGCCGTCCCTCCAGACATCGCCGCCCTGCATCTCGAACGAATCGACTGTCGTCGCCCCGGCGACGTACATGTGATGGTTGCCGAAATCGATGCTCACTGGCGCGCTGCTGGTAGCGACGATCTGATCGAGTCTGAATCCGTTTCCATTGCGCTTGAACAGCGAGACGGAATTCGACCCGTAGTTGACGACAGCGACCAGGTTGCCGTTGAGCTGCTTCACGCCTCGCGCGTTGCCCGATACGCCGCCCAGGCCCTTAGTCGAAAGCCTTTGCAGCAGCGCTCTGGTGCGCGTGTCGAACACCAGAATCTCGTTCGACACCCGGTCGTTGGTCATGACCACCGCAAGCGGACTGCTTTCGTGATCTGCACGCGCACTTGCGGTGCTCGCCGCAAGCGAGAGCAGGACCGCTACGCAAATTGAAATCCCTGACTTGATCATGTCGAAGTTCCTTTGAGAGCGTTAGATTGGCCGATTGCGATTGCTGGTCTGGAATCAGGTTCGAACGGCACGTTCCTCGCAAAAGGTCAGTCACCTGACAGTGGATGCGACAGCTGGCTTCAAGACACCTTGTCGCACGACGGGTTGCGGCATCGCGGAGACTCGGCGCATCACCGGAGCGAAATCCGCGAGCGGGCCGAATTCCAAGACGCACACAGCTTTTCGTCGGCAGGCGGCGACGCTTCTTACTTCGAAGTCGTGATCCGATGCTGGACGTCTCTACGGCGCCTCAAGGTCGGACTTACCTTCGTCGACACCGCGACCGAACGAACGACGGCATGTTCAGGTAGTCCTGCCGAGGATCGCGTGCCTGAAAATTCATGCATGATCCGGAGGGTGAGCACCTCCGGATATCACGTCCTCATCGGTGTTCTGCTGCTCCTGTTCTTGCAGTGTCTGATTGGCATTTGGACCTGGAGGCTAGCTGCCAATGGGCGCGTGGCCCGACGAGAACTCGCTCGCACCAAGGCCAGAGACGCGCTTGTCCTCGCGAGGATCGAGGCCCACCAGCGGTCCATCCTTGCCAAGCTGGGTGAACTCCCCCCTGCAGCGCCGAACGACAACGACGCGCGGCTCTCGCCCAAGCTGGGCATCGCGCTCAGCGGTGGTGGAGGCAAGGGGGCATATCAAGTTGGCGTGCTGCGGGTGTTGCGCGCTGCAGGCCTGCGGCCCGACGCCATCGCCGGAACGTCGGTCGGCGCGATCAATGCGACCTTGCTCTGCCTCGATGACCTCGAGGTCGCTGCGGACTTCTGGAGTCAGGTGTCGTTCTGGCAAGTGGCGAAGGTAGGTGTGGCGAATCTCGCGGCGGCACCGCTCCTCGTGTTTGCCCTGATCACAGGGGGCAGCTGGGACGACGTCGACGGGCGAATGCGACGGGTGATCCTGTTCCGCTTCTACGCCACCCTCGTGCCGGTGAACATCACGGCAATCTTCCTCGGGGCCTCGGTACTCGTCGTGGTGGGCAGCGTCGTCGGGTGTGCCGCCGTGGTCACGTTGGGCTATTTGGCGAACCCGCTGGTCGGACGACTCGGGCTCGCGCTCCTGAACAATGCACCGCTGGCCGCACAGATTCAGGACAAGGTCCCGCCCGCGCGCATTCGGGCCGCCCGAACACCGCTCTATGTGACGGTGGCCGCGCGGCGGAGCATCGTCGATCCCGACAGTCCCCACTGGCTGGACTCGAGCAAGCGGACCCTTGTGGCGCGGCAGCCGTATGTGCCGGAGTACCGGCGCCTCCAGGACGAGTCCCCAAACGACATCCAGCGGATCGTGCTGCAGAGCGCCGCGATTCCCTTCGGCGTGTTTCCGTTGCGCCGCATCGGAGACTCCGGCTACGTGGACGGTGGGGTCACGGACAACGTGCCCATCCAGCCTCTCATTGACGCGGGCTGCACGCGCATCATCGTCGTCCACCTGAACCACGACGCCGCGTGTGACGGCTGGCGCCTGACCGATCCGGACGATCTGTGGACACGCCTCGGCGCGCTTCGCGAACTTCGCCGGCTCGCCGGGCTGGGTCGTGACCACACGTTCGAGAGCCTCGTTCATGAGGCACGCTTGCGTGAAGCATGGTCGCCCGATGAGCAACGGAAGGAAAGATCGGCCCACGTGGCGCAGGACTACGGGCGGTCGAGCGTCGAATTCGTGCACGTGGTGCCGACAGAGTCGTTGGGTACGTTTCTCAGCGGGACCATGAATTTCAGCGCAAACAATGCGCGCCGCTTGATTGAACTAGGAGAACAGGATGCGCGTCGCCTACTGGATGGCTCAATTCAACTCGCGAGCTGGGTACAGACACGCTGATGCGGTGCGAGCGAAGTCGCAGACCTTTGTCGTCTCCGGCACACCCATGAGCGCCACTTTGCTTGCCGTCGACTCAGTCTTTGCCCAACTCAGCAGTTCCTTGGCAGCGCTTCTCCATGGCCCCGACGCCAGTGGCCGACATGACCGCACATTTCGAGGCGAAGTGCGTGTTTCAGCGATCGCGGACTGCTGTTTCAGTCTGATCGCGGACGCCGCTTCAGTCTGATCGCTGACGGGCGCCGGGGGCGTGCAACGTCGAGTACATCGACCAACAGCTTCGCGACCGAGCCCTTCAGCCGGACCGCGGACCGACCCAGAATCGACGATCGCGACCTCGTCAACGGTTGCGTGACCGCTGCGAAGGCGTCTTGGCGCGAGTCCCTCGAGTTTTTCAACAGAATCGACCCCGAGCGGCCGGTCAAACGTTGGGACTCACCGTACCAAAGGTGCCGTTCAATGTGACCAGCGTCCGTCGTCCCTGAGGCTCGCTTGTGTGAGCAGGTCGCGACGCAATCTCGCTAGTTGTGATCACAAGTACTTGTCCAGTTCGAGCTGATGAGTGAAGCTACGCATTTGGACGATTGATCACGCTGCCGGCTCGCATGGCGCTCGTCACGATGCCGGGCTGGCCGCGGCGGCCGGTGGCCCTTGCGTCCGGTTGCTATCACGGCATCGGGTCCCAAGCGCCTGGACGCGATCGACGACGAGCGTCAAGCGCAGGCCGGCCTTCGACTCGCGCCGCTCCATCTCGTCGATCAGGACAGCGCCGCTGAAGACGCCGTTGCCGCGCACCATGACGGCCGTCAGTGCGGCAGCGTTGTGGTCTTCCAGCCATTGACGGCGCCGACGTAGGCCCAGATTGAATCGATCTGCTCGGCCTGCAGCGTTGCGCTCCAGGCCGGCATCGCCCGCAGCCCGTTGGTCACCGATCGCACAAAACGTTCCTTGTCGTCCTGAGGAAATGTGCGCAGGTCGAAGCCGATGCCGCTGGTCGCGAGGTTGATGCCGTGGCAACGCTGGCACGAGCTGACGTAAAGCCTTCTTCCGGCGTCGACGTCGGCTGCGCTGGCCGTGGTGGCCTCTTGTGCACCCGCCCCGACCTGCACCGCAACGAGCGTGAGCGTGAGCGTGAGTCGCCGTCGTCGTCTCATCGTGCAGCGGGCAGCGCGAAGGTCCACACCGACCCGCCGGCCGGCACGTTGGCCAGATCCGGGTCGCCCGCGAGCGCGCCGTAGACCGTGGCGGCGCCGCTGAGGACCGTGACGTACTGGCGTCCGTCGCGCTCCCACGTGATCGGCAGGCCGGTGATGCCGGAGCCGGTCTGGAAGGACCAGAGCCGCTTGCCGGTCTTCGCCTCGAAGGCGATGAACTGCCCGTTCTGCGACCCGGTGAAGACGACACCGCCATCGGTGCTGAGCACGCCCGACCAGAACGGCGACTTGTTCAGCACGCGCCACACCGCCTTGCCCGCGGCAGGATCCCACGCCACGAGCGCGCCACGGTTGCCGTCGTCGGGTCCCACGAAGCCGCCGAGTTCGATGCCGAGGTACCAGTTCGGCCCGCCGGGACGCTGCTGCTTGACGTACTTCACCTTCATGCCGAGGTCGATGGAGTTCAGGTAGACGAGCCTCGTTTTCGGGTCGTAGCTCATCGGCATCCAGTTCTTGCCGCCGAAGGCGCTGGGCCAGACCTCGATGAAGTCCGCCATCTCTTCGGTCTTCCTCACCATCGCCGTCATCGGCGAGTCGACGGGTCGGCCGGTCGCCATGTCGATGCTGCTGGCCCAGTTGACTTTGCGCGCGTACTGAGTGGCCGATATCAGCTTGCCGCTGGTCCGGTCAATCACGTAGAAAAAGCCGTTGCGGTTGGCCTGCATGAGCACCTTGGTTGTCTTGCCGGCCGCGCCGGGAAGGCCGGGGAGCTCGGCCAGAACGAGCTCGTTGGTGCCGTCGTAGTCGTAGGGATCGCCGGGCGAGAACTGGTAGTGCCAGACGACGACGCCGGTCGCCGGCCGGATCGCCAGCACCGAGCCGATGTAAAGCGAGTCGCCGCCGCGGGTGGCGGCGTTCCACGGGCCGCCGTTGCCGGTGCCCCAGTAGACCAGGTCGAGCTCCGGGTCGTAGGTGCCGGTCAGCCAAGTAGGCGCCCCGCCCGTCTTGTACGCCTCTCCCTTCCAGGTGTCGCCTCCGGGCTCGCCGGGCGCCGCCGTCGTAAAGCGATGCCACTTCTTCTCGCCGGTCTTCAGGTCCCATCCGTCGAGAAATCCGCGCGTCCCGTACTCGCCGCCGGAAATACCGGTGATGAGCACACCGCCGGCGATCAGCGGCGCGTGGGTCATCGAATAGCCGTCCTTGTAGTCGGCGGCCTTCTGCGTCCAGAGCGTCTTGCCGTCGACCATCGAGATCGCCATCACGCGCGCGTCGATGGTCGTGCGGTAGAGCACGCCGTCGAGCGCGGCCATGCCGCGCGACTGGATGCCGCAGCAGAGGTACCCGGTGATGTCGGGCGGCAGCTCGATCGCCACTTTCCACTTCTGCCGGCCGGTCATCGCGTCGACGGCGATCGTGTGGGTGTGCGAGGCCACGTACATCGTGCCGCCGATCACCAGCGGCTGGCTCGACGCGTTCGCCGAATTGTCTAGGCTCAGATTCCACACTGCTTGCAGTCGCGAAGCGTTGCCGGCGTCGATTTGCGTGAGCGGCGAGTGACGCTGTTGCGACCATCCCATCCCGTAGGTCGTGACGTCGCCCGGGCTTGCCGCGTCGTCGCGCAGGTCGGCCACCGTCTGCGCGGTCGCCGCGGCGGCCACGGCGCTCAGCATCGTCGCGGCCAGGCCGCGCGTGATTCTTCTGATCATGTCGTCTCCTCGTTCATCCGTGTGTCCGGACGGAGCGACATTAGTGCCATGTCTCACGTCCGGCCACTTCGGGAGTAACCCGCAGGTGCCGCTGTTCCGTTGCAAGACAGGTTGCTGCTCCTCGCCCAGGCCGACGGGGTGATCATCGGCTCGACCTTCACGCAGCCGTGCAGCCACGAGCGCCGATGCCAATCAGCACGCGCATCGGCGTCAACCTGTTCGAGGAGGTCGTGGGCACCACGGCGCCGGGCATCGCCGCGCGCAGCGGGCAAGCGAGCGTCGTGCGCGGCGGCGAGAACTTCTTCGGCGACGATGCACCGCGCGGCAGCGCCCATCCACAACTCGCGCGGTCGACTGGCCGGAGCGCTCGACCCGTCCAGCGAAGGCACCCCCTTCGGCTTCTATCGGCAAGCGCTAGAGGACCGCCGGTCCGTAAGCGGCGCGGGTCGTGGCCATCGGGCCTCCGGTCGTTCGCCTGAGGTCGTCAGAGCGTGCTCACCAGGTGCCCGCCGTCGACCGGGATCACCGTGCCGGTCATGTACGACGATGCATCCGAGGCCAGCAGCAACAGCGGGCCGTCGAGCTCGGCGAGCTGGCCGACGCGCTGCTGCGGGATGCGCGCGACGATCGCCTGGCCGACCGCCGAGCGCAGCAGGTCCCGGTTGATGTCGGTCTCGAAGTAGCCGGGCGCGACGGCGTTGACGCGGATGCCGTGCTCGGCCCATTCGAGCGCCAGCGCCTGCGTGAGCTGCACCACGGCCGCCTTGCTCGCGGCGTAGGCCGCGACCTGGGCGCGCACGCGCAAGCCCAGGATCGAGGCGATGTTGATGATCGTGCCGCGCGCGCCGGTGCGCACCATCTCGCGCGCGCTCGCCTGCGCGACGCGGAACACGCCCGAGAGGTTGACGTCGATCACGGCGCGCCAGTCGGCCTCGCTCAGCGCGAGGCTGGGCGCACGCGCGACGGTGCCGGCGTTGTTGACGACGATCGCCGGGGCGCCGAGCTCGGCGCTGATGGCGGCGATGGCGTGGGCCACGCTCGCTGCATCGGTGACGTCCATCGCGTAGGCACGCACGTCGGCCGGCCGGCCGACGTCAGCGCCGATCTCGCTGGCCACGGTGCGCCCGAGCTCGATGCGCCGGCCCGCCAGGGCCACCTTCGCGCCGTGCGCCGCGAGCACGCGCGCGAAGTGGAGCCCGAGGCCGCTGAAGGCGCCGGTGACGAGGGCGGTGCGGCCGTCGAGGGCGGGGTCGGGGGTCGAGGGAGCGCGCGCTGCCATGCAGGGCCCTTCGTGAGGTCGTGAGCTCCGGGCATGCTGCCACAGCGCGGGACCGGGCCGATCTCAAGTCGAGAACTTCGTCTGCAAGGACGGTGACGACCCGGCCGTGCAAAGGGCCCGCGCTCGACGCGCGCGGGCTTTCTTTTCTCGACCGATGCGCCTACCAGCGCGAGCCGCCGCGCCCGTCGCGGTCGCGACGCGCGTTGTCGTAGCGGTCGTAGCGGTTGGGAATGCCGTCGCCGTCGCGGTCCCAGCGCGGGTTGTAGACGCGGTCGTAGCGGTTCGGGATGCCGTCGCCGTCGCGATCCCAGCGCGTCGGCTCGCGATAGGCGCGCTCGTAGCGATCGTAGGACTGGACCACGGGCACCGCGCCGTAGAAAGGCGTCGGCGCGATCGACCAGGCCGGGCCGCCGATGGTGACCGAGAGCTGGACGTCGTCGCGGCCGTGCGCCTCGACCGATGCGGCGGCGAGGACTCCGGCGAATGCCACCGAAACGATGGCGAGCTTGCTGGCGTTCATGCGTTGCTCCTTGAATCGTGCCCTGCGGAGGATCCGCGGCGCTGCACGTGAAGATTCAACGCACCGGGCACGCCCGGGTCGCTGCGCCAGCGTCAACGCCGCGTAAAGAAACTGGTCTGGTCAGGGCCGCGGGATGGCACTGCCGAAGCACGGTTGTCCGACCGACCGCACACTGGCGCCCTGATGCACGAGCTCGTCGCTCTCCTTCTCGGCCACGGCGCCCTGATCATCTTCGCCGCCACCCTGGCGGCGCGGATCGGCCTGCCGGTGCCGGCATCGCCGCTGCTCGTCGTCGCCGGCAGCCTGGTCGTCGCCGGACAGATGTCGGTCGTCGCCGCGATCGGCACCTCGATCGCCGCCAATGTCCTCGGCGACGGCGCCTGGTTCCTGGCCGGGCGCCGCCACGGCTATCGCGTCATGAAGCAGCTCTGCCGCATCTCGCTGTCGCCGGACTCCTGCGTGCGGCAGAGCGAATCGCTGATCACGCGCTGGGGCGGCAGCTCGCTCATCGCCGCCAAGTTCGTCCCCGGCGTCTCGGTCATCGCCGCGCCGATGGCCGGCGCGCTCGGCATGTCGACGGCGCGCTTCCTCGCCTACGAGATCGCGGCCGCCTGGGTGTGGACGGTCGCCTTCATGGCGCTCGGCATGGTCTTCAGCGACCAGATCCAGCGCATCTTCGACCTCATGGCCGACGCCGGGCGAATGGCGACCGTCGTGGTGGTCCTGGCGCTTGCCGCGCTCGTCGCCGTGCGCTACTGGCGGCGCCGGCGCTTCCTGGGCGAGCTGCGGATTCCGCGCGTCGACGTCGACGAGCTGCAGGCGCTGATCGAGCAGGGCCGCGACCCGCTCGTCATCGACGTGCGCTCCGACGCGGGCATGCAGGTCGACGCGCGCCGAATCCCCGGCGCGGTCTCGGTCCACCTGCGCGACATCGCCGCCAAGGCCGCCGTGATCGCGCCCGATCGCGAGATCGTCGTCTACTGCAACTGCCCGAACGAGGCGTCGGCTGCGCGTGCCGCCGGCATCCTCGTCCGCCACGGCCTGTTGCGTGCCCGGCCGCTGGCCGGTGGCCTCGAGGCCTGGGTCGCGTCGGGGCGGCCGACCGAGGCGGTGACGTTTCCGCCGCCGCCGGCGCTCGTCGCCGAGGCGACGAAGTCGTAGCTACATCGCGAGCAGCGCAGCCGAGCTGGACGCGACCGCCACCACGAGCGCGAGAACGAGGATCCAGATCGGCCTCGCGCTCTCGCTCGCAGGGTCCGGACGGTGCGCCAGAGACGAGCGGAACGACTCGGACTCGACGGATGAAGGAGGCATGGCGACGACGAAATGCAGCGTTGACTGCCGCACTCTAGGCAGTCTCGCGGCAGCGGTGAATCCACCGGACGAGGGACGGCGGCGAGATGCGCATTTCGCACGCGCGTTCGTTGCGTCGCCACATCGAAGGCGTCGGCCGAAGGCGCACGCCGGCAGCGAACGGTCGCGACAAATCGTGCCGGTTCCGCCTTCGCCGGCGCACACTGACGCACTCCGAGACAACCCTTTGCAGGAGACGCCATGGGCAATCACGTCTACAAGATGGTCGAGCTCGTCGGCTCGTCGACGACCGGGACCGACGACGCCATCCGCAACGCGGTCGCAACCGCCGCAGCCTCGTTGCGCCACCTCGACTGGTTCGAAGTCGTGCAGACGCGCGGCCACCTGGTCGATGGCCAGGTCGCCCACTTCCAGGTGACGCTGAAGGTCGCCTTCCGCCTCGACCGCGACGTCGATTCCGCGCAAGGGGCCGCGACCAAGGTCAAGACGAAAGCGAAGGGCCGCTGACGCCGCTGCGCCGCCGGCGTCAGCGCCGCCGCGTGGCGGGTCTGGTACGGGTCTCACGACCCGGCCGCCACGCGGTCTCGGTACAGGGGCGTAGGACAAGGCCTTCGTGAATCAGCGGCGCTTTCCGATTTCGTGCGGTCGCGCCGGCGGCCTTCCTGAGGCACGATCGCGGCTGCGCCACGCCCTCCGCCTGCCATGCGTACCCATGCCTTGCCTTTCGCCCTCTTGCTGACGCTGGCGACCGGCGCCGCCGCTGCGCAGGAGATCAGCGTCCGCGTCGAGCGCCGCGGCGAGACCGTCGTCGTCGACGTCGAGGCGCACGTCACCGGTCCGCTGCGCGAGGCCTGGGCGGTCTTCACCGACTACGACAACATGGCCAGCTTCATCAGCAACCTGACCGCGAGCAAGGTCCTGGCGCGCAACGGCAACACGCTCGAGGTAATGCAGGCCGGGCGGACCAAGGTCGGCTTCCTCACCTTCGGCTTCGAGGCGGTCCGCGCCGTCGAGCTGATGCCGATGCACGAGATCCGCTCGAAACTCGTCGACGGCGACTTCAAGGCCTACGCGTCGACGACGTCGCTGGCGCCGACGACGAACGGCACGCAGATCCGCCACCACGGCGAGTACGTTCCCAAGAAGTGGCTGCCGCCGCTGATCGGGCCGGCCGTGATCGAGCACGAGACCAAGAAGCAATACGAGGAGTTCATCGCCGAGATCGAGCGGCGCACCGCCGCGGCCCCGCGCTGACGCCGTTCGTCGCCGTTCCGGCGGTTGCGTTACACGCAATCGCTTGCACATTGGAACTCCCGCGCGCGGACCCGCCGTTAGGATCGCCGCCATGATGGATGTGTCGACGCGGCGCCAGCTTGTTCTCGCGCTGGCCGCGAGCCTCGCGGCTTGCGGCGGCGGCGCCGACACGACCGCCTTGTCCGGCAGCAAGGTCATCGATTCGTCGAACACACCCCAGCCGCCGCCGCCGGCACCGACGCCGCCACCGCCGCCGCCGGCACCGACCCCGCCGCCGCCGGCCGGTCCGGGCGATCCGATCGTGACGCCGTATTCGGCGGCCGCTTCGGGCGTGACACCGGCGCTCGAGGGCGGCAGCATCGCCCACGGCGGCGACGGCGCGCTCTGGTTCAGCGGCGGCTTCGTTCCCAACCAGATCGGCCGCATGACGAGCGCCGGCGCGGTCAGCTACCCGGTGACGAAGGCCGCCGGCCTGGTCTCGTTCAACCCCGGGCCACTGGCGCGCGGACCCGACGGCAACATCTGGTTCGCCGATCCGCTCGCCGGCATCGACATCGCCGGGACGATCGGCACGGTCGACGTCGCGACCAAGGTGGCGAGCGAATACGCGACGCCGCTGCTGAAGACGACGATCCAGATCAGCCACAGCACCTCGCAGGACCAGTCGTGCGACACCGGCAGCGCGATCTGCACGCCGGTGCCGAAGGGCAGCTGCGTCGCCGTACCGCCGCGCCCCGGCGTTCCCGCCTCCGGGCCGATCGCCGCGGTGCCGCCGTTCGCGGGCAGCACGTGCCGCACGGTGACCACCGGCCCGACCCTCGTTCCCGCCTGCGCGCCGATCTCGGCGACGCTCGCCGACGGCTACACGACGACGACGTGCCCGACGACCACGATCGGGCCGACGAGCGTCACCGCCTGCAGCCTGGAAGCGCCGGTGGCGGCGAACGCGTTCATCCGCATCGTCTGCACCGGCATCACGCCGGGATCGCAGGCCTACAAGATCACGACCGGCCCGGACGGCAATCTCTGGTTCACCGAATACAACGGCACACGGATCGGCAAGTTCGACGTCACGACCCAGCTCGCCACCGAATACGGCCCGCTGCTGACGCCGGCGACCTCGATCGTCACCGGACCGGACGGCAACGTCTGGTTCGCCGAGCGCAGCAGCGACGGCTCGAGCTCGGTGCTCGGCCGCGTCACGCCGGCCGGCGTGATCACCGAATACAAGACGACGCCGGTGCCGGGCTCGGTCGCCGCGCTCGCTGCCGGCGCCGACGGCCACGTCTGGTTCGTCAAGGACGGCTTCGGCGGCCCGGCCGTCGGCCGCGTCGACCCCGCGACCGGCGCGTTCACGACTTTCTCGAGCGGCCTGAACGGCGCCTTCACCCTGTTCGGCGGCATGGCCCTCGGCGGCGACGGCAACGTCTGGTTCACGAGCTACTACGACGGCCTGATCGGCCGCGTCACGCCGGCCGGCGCGATCAGCGAGTTCGGCGGCGTCGCCCCGAACGCTCAGCTCAACGCCATCACGGCGGGGCCGCAGATCGCCGGCTCGAACACGCTCTGGGTCACCGACCCGACCAACAAGAGCATCGCCAAGCTCACCCTGCGCTAGCGCCCGCGCCGGCGACGAAGCCGGCGGACTTGCGGAAGATGTTGGGCTTGCGATAGATCGCCAGGATCACGCAGCCTTCGTCGCTGTGCGTCTCGTGCATCGAGCCCGGCGTGCGCCAGACGAACTGGCCGGCGCGGCAGATCCCGTCGTGGTCGTAGAACGAGCCCTCGAGAACCCAGCTCTGCTCGATCTCGGGGTGGCGGTGGAACGGCAGCGAGGCGCCCGGCTCCCACTTGAGCAGAACCGTCATCTCGCCGGCGGCGTCGTTGCAGTAGAGGACCTTCATGGCGATCCTGTCGAACTGCGACGGCTGCCACTCGAGCTGCTCGGGATCGACGTAGGTCGAGCCGCCGGGCGTCGGCTGCAGGGGGCCGGCGAGGCGTTCGGCGTGAGGGTCGGTCATGGCGCGGCTCCTGAGTCGAAGGGACCGGCCGATCTTAGAGGGCGCCGCAGCTGCGGCGCCGCCTCAGAAATTGCGCTTCATGAAGATGCCGAGCGAGCCCTTGCGCATGCGCATCGTCACGCGGTCGTCGCCGCCGAGACGAAAGGCCAGGCCCTGGTTGAGGAAAACCTGCGACTGCGGCGGCTTCCATTCGATGCCGACCTTGCTGACGTAGGGCACCGCCTCCGAGCCGAGCGCCCGCTCGACCAGGCTGCTCGCCGGCGCCGGGCCGGCCGAGACGTTGCGCAAGCCGAGCGAGAGCCCCGGCAGCGTCGACCCGGCCGCCGCGGCGCTGTCGAAACGGGCGTCGACCGGCCGCGCCGCCGCGGCGCGCGCCTCGAAGTGGACGCCGATGTCGAGCGCGCCGCGCGACAGCGACCAGCGGTAGCCGCCCGCCTCGGCGGCGCCGCTCGCCGTCCAGCGCACGGGTGGGGCGACGGCGCCGGCGCGCGCCTCGAGAACAGGCGCCGGCGCGGCGGGTTCGGCGGCGCCGGACGAGCCCGCTCCTGCCAGCAGGCCGGCAAGACAGTAAAGCCGAAATCCGATTCGTCGCATGGGACCTCGATGATGCTCCGCCGATGCCCGCCGTGGCGCACTTCGACGTTACCGTCCGTACCTGCGGCTGGCAATCGGCACCGGTCGCCCGCACGAGTGAGAGACCGGCTGTCGGCGCGGTAGGACCGCGCTGACGTCCGTCCCCCCGGAGCGCGGGGGTGCGCCGGCCCGGCGCGCTGGACCGGGCACGCATGCTGCCGACGGCTGTGATGGATCGGATCGGAGTAGGTTCATGGACGACGCGATGACGTGGGGGCTCCAGGCCCGCGAGCTCGAACGCCGACTGCTCGAAGCCGCCGAAGCGCTGCTCGCTCACGAAGGAACCGGCTTCGCGCTCGTTCCGTTTCCGGGCCGGCTGCCGGCGCGCTGCGTCGCGATCGGCGAGCTGGCGCGGATCCGCGAGATGGTCAAGCCGATCGGCAACGTCGAAGTCTAGGCGACGTCGACCGCGCCGCCAGCGCACGGGCGAGCTGCCCGACGGCGCGCCGCCGCTCGACGCGGCCGCGGAAAGCCGGAGAATCGGTTCCTGGCTTTCCCGTCCGCCGCGAGGCGACGCGCTGCATGGACCGACCGCCCTCTCCGCTGTTCCGGCAAGCCGCCATCGAGGCGGCCTCGGGAACGCAGATCGGCGCGGCGTTGACGACCCATTGGCGTGGCGTCGCCGCGTTCACGGCGGTCGCCTTCGCGCTCCTCGCCGCGCTGATCGCCTTCGTCGCCCTCGTCGAGTACGCGCCGGTGCATCGCGTCGCCGCCTTCGTCGACGCGCGCGGCGGCCTGGTCCGCCTCAAGGCGCCGCTCGACGGCCGCGTCACCCGCCTGGCGGTGAGCGACGGCGCCATCGTCAGGAAGGGCGACCTGCTCGCCGTCATCGGCAGCGAGCGCCTGCGCGAGGAAGGCGGCGGCGAGCGCGCCGCCGTGCGCCAGCAGCTCGAGGCCGAGAAGGCGACGATCGGGCGCGAGATCGACGCGGCCCGCCAGGAAGCCGCCGTCAATCGCCTCATGCTCGAGCGCCGCCTGCACGGCCTGCGCGAGGAGCGCGAGACCTTGCGCGCCGACATGCGCTCGGGCGAGCGCCTGCTCGCCAGCCTGGTCGCGCAGAGCGACCACGTCGCCTCGGCGGCGGCCGAGGGCTACCTGCCGCGCCAGCAGGCGGCGCAGAAGCGCGACGAGGTCAGCACGCAGGAGAGCCGGCTCGCCAGCGTGCGCGGCGCGGCGGCGCGCGTCGAGCGCGACATCGAGACGGGCGAGGCCGAGCGCCGCCTCGTCGACGCGCGTCTCGCCGGCGTCATCGAGAACCGGCAGCGCTCGAGCGGCGAGCTGAACCGCCTGCGCGTGCAGAGCGACATGGATGCCGAGCAGGTCGTCCGCGCGCCGCAGGACGGACGCGTCTCGTACGCGTCGCTCGCCCAGGGCCAGTCGGTCGAGGCCGGCCAGCCGCTCTTCACGATCGCGCCGAAGGACGATCCGCTCATCGTCAAGCTGCTCGTCGCGCCGGCGGCCGTGGCTTCGGTGCGGCCCGGCGTCGACTTCAAGCTCGCCTTTCGCGCCTACCCGCAGGAGCGCTTCGGCCTGTTCGCGGCGCGGATCGACAGCGTCAACGAGATCCCGTCGCTGCCCGGCGAGGTGCCGCAGGCGGCGGCATCGAGCGAGCCGATGTTCGTCGCCGTCGCCTCGCTGCCCGGAGAGCTGCGCGGCACGCACGGCGAGGTCCTGCCGCTCAAGCCCGGCATGCTCGCCGACGCGCTCGTGCCGATCGAGCGGCGCACCGTTCTCGAGTGGCTGCTCGACCCGATCCTGCGCGGCCTCAACGACAGCGTCGGCCGCGGCCGCGCCGCCGCCGAAGCGCGCCGCTGATGCTGAACTTTCGTCTCTGGGGCCGGCGCCAGGTGCCGTTCGTCGGCGCCAGCGAGCTCAACGAATGCGGCCTCGCCTGCCTGGCGGCGATCAGCGCCTACTTCGAAGGCGAGCCCGGCCTCGCCGAGATCCGCCAGCTCGCCGTGCCGAGCGGCCGCGGCGAGACGCTGCTCGAGCTGCGCAACCTGGCCGAGCGAATCGGCCTCGGCGCGCGCGGCGTCAAGGTCGGCGTGAACGCGCTGGCGCAGCTCGCCGTGCCGGCGATCCTGCACTGGGACATGAATCACTTCGTCGTCCTCGAGAGGGTGACGAAGAACGGCATCGTCATTATGGATCCGGCCGCCGGCCGCCTCGCCGTGCCGTGGTCGGCCGTCGACACCTCGTTCACCGGCGTCGCCCTCGAGACGCGCGTTTCGCCGAGCTGGCGCAAGGCGCGCGGGCCGGGCCGCAAGGTCTCGCTGCTCGACTTCCTGGCGCCGCTCTCGCAATGGCGCAACGACATCGCCCTCGTCGTCGCGCTCTCGATCCTGATGGAGGTGCTCGTCCTGCTCGCGCCGCTGCAGATGCAGCTGTCGATCGACAGCGCCCTGCAGGGCTCGGACGGGCGCCTGGTCTGGGTGCTGGCGATCGGCTTCACCCTCGTCGTCCTGCTGCAGGGGGCGATCTCGGTCGTCCGCGCCTGGACGCTCGCGGTCTTCGGCGCGCGCGTCGGCTACGAGCTGAAGGACCGCTTCGTCCGCGCCCTGCACCGCAAGTCGGCGCGCTTCTTCCTCAAGCACCACAGCGCCGACATCCTCAGCCGCAGCCGCTCGGTCGACACGATCCAGTCGCTCGTCACGGCGCAGCTGCTGCAGGCGCTGCTCGACGGTGCGATGTCGATCGCGATCGTCGTCGTCATGCTGCTCGCGGTGCCGTCGATGGCGGCGGTCGTGATCGTCTTCGCGGCGATCAACCTGCTCGCCACCGCCGGCCTGCGCCGCGCCGCGATCGACGTCTCGCGCCGGGGCCTCCGCGTCGCCGCCCAGGCCGACGCCTACTTCCTCGAGAACGCGCGCGCGGCGCGGGCGATCAGGCTGTTCGGCAAGGAGCTCGTGCGCAGCAACGTCTGGCGCAACAAGTTCGTCGACCTGACCAACCTCGGCCTCGCCGACGGCCGGCTGACGATGTTCTCGGCCCAGATGTCGCAGCTGACGAACGGCCTCGGCAACGTCGCCCTGATCGCGCTCGGCACCTGGCTCGTCCTCGGCAACCAGATCACGCTCGGCACGATGATGATGTTCTTCCTGTTCCGCGCCTTCCTCGTCGAGCGGCTCAACCGCGCCGTCCTGTACGCGATGGAGCTGCGCCGCGTCCGCACCAACGCCGAGCGGATCGAGGAGGTGATGGCCGACGAGGCCGGTGTCGACGACGCGGCGCACGAGTGCGCCTTCGTCGTCGCCGATGGCGCCGGCGTCCGCATCGAGGTGAAGGACGTCTGGTTCCGCTACGGCAACGACACGCCCTGGGTCCTGCAGGGCGCGAGCCTGGTGGTCGAGCCGGGCGAGTCGGTCGCGATCACGGGCCCGTCGGGAAGCGGCAAGACGACGCTGCTCCACCTCATGATTGGCCTGCTCGAGCCGAACCGCGGCGAGGTGCTCGTCAACGGCCGCGAGGTAAAGACGATCGCCTCGGCCGACCTGGCGCGGGCGATCGGCGTCGTCATGCAGGACGACATCCTGTTCCAGGGCACGGTCGCCGAGAACGTCTCGTTCTTCGACACGCCGATCGACATGGCGCGGGTCGCGCGCGCGGCGCGCCAGGCCAACGTCGCCGCCGAGATCGAGGCGATGCCGATGCAGTACCACTCGATGCTCGCCGAGGCGGCCGCCGACATCTCGGGCGGGCAGAAGCAGCGCCTCTTCATCGCCCGCGCGCTCTATCACGCGCCGCGCGTCCTCTTCCTCGACGAGGCGACGAGCCACCTCGACACGGCGAGCGAGGCGCTCGTCTCGCGCGCGGTCGAGGCGATGGACATCACGCGCGTGCTGGTCGCCCACCGCAAGGAGACGATCGCGATCGCCGATCGCGTCGTCGCGCTCGAGCCGGCGCGCGGCCTCGTGCGCGCAGTCGACGCGGCGGTGAGCGAGCCGGAACGGGCGACGGCAGCGCCGCTGCCCTGACGCGGTCGCGCCGCGCCGGTGCCTCGGCTGCCGCGAGCGACTCAGTGCTTGCCGATCTCGCGCCAGCTCTTCTCGTGGACTTCGACGCCGAACTTCTTCGCCGCCGCCAGGATGCGCTTCCACGCCGCGTCGCGCTCGGCATCGGTGACGCCCTTGACCTGGTTGAAGCGGGCGATCGCGTTGCGAACGTGGGTCGCGTTCTCGAGCGGCTCCTTGCGTTCCTTCGGGAAGGCGAACTGGCGCGGATCGATGGCCTTGCGATCTGCGGCGTCGAGCTTGCTCATGGCGGTCTCCTGAGGGTCAGATGAGCGAAAGTCGGCAAGCCCCGTTCCCGTCGCGAAGGGCGGCGACAGTCGCCGCGTCAGTGGCGCGCGAAGAAGCGCCAGATCTCGTCGGTCGCGTCGAGCGAAGACGAAGGCGGATCGAGAAAGCGCGCCAGGCGCTCGCCGCCCGGCCAGGAGTGGCCGCCACCCTCGACGGCGACGAGCTCGACCGCGCTGCCGGCGGCGCACGAGCGGTAGCGGGTTCGCCGCAGGGCGCCGTCCTGCTCGGTCGCGGCGGCGTCGCCGCAGCCGTCGTGACGACGCCAGAAGTCGATCGCCGAGGCGACGCTGCGCACGTCGTGGACGGCGCGGGCCTTGGCGCCCTCGCCGCCGTCGAACGGCAGGTTCCGGTCGGCCGTGCCGTGGATGACGAGCACCGGCACCGGCCGCGCCGGCCGGCAGCGATCGAACGCCGTCATCTCGCCGGCGACGATGGCGACCCCCGCGATGCGGTCGGCGAGCGCGCACGCGACCTCGTACGCCATCATCCCGCCGTTCGAGATGCCGGTCGCGTAGACGCGCGCGCGGTCGATCGCGACCGTCGCCGCCAGGTCGTCGAGGAGCGCGGCGACAAAGGCGATCTCGTCGACGCGCTGCTGCATCGCCGAGCCGCAGCAGCTGCCCGCGTTCCACGTCCGCAGCTTGCCGGCGATGCCGCCCGAGCCTTGCGGGTAGACGGCGACGAAGCCTTCGGCCTCGCCTTTCGCGCTCATGCGCGACTGCCTGCGCACCGAGTCGGCGTTGCCGCCGCCGCCATGGAAGACGATGACGACGGCCAGCGGGCGATCGCGCCGGCTCGGCAGGTCGATCTCGTAGCCGCGCTCGCCGGTGCCGACGCGGACCTGGCGCTCGATCGTCTCGGCGCTCGCCCTCGCGCACGCCGCCGCGAGGACGACGGCGGCGAGCGCGGCGGCGAGCGCGGCACCGAGCACGCGCAGCAGCGACGTCGCGCTCATTGCAGCGTCATCAGGGTCGCGTTGCCGCCTGCCGCCGCGGTGTTGACGCTCAGCGCGCGCTCGACGACGAGGCGCTCGAGCGGCAGCGCCGTCTCGCCCGGCCGCGATCCCTCGACGCCGACGATCGGCCCCAGGCGTGCGGCGAGGACGCGGCCGATGCGAAGGAGCCCATCGGCGCTGCCGTGGTGAAGCACGGCGTCGAAGCGCACGCCGGGCACGGTCCAGTCGTCGACGAGGTCGATCCGCGCCCGCACCGGCTCGGGCAGGCGCTCGCGCAGCGCTGCCGCGTCGCGCGGCCAGAGCGCGCGGCTGCCGACGGCGAGGACGGCGGCGAGCTGGGCCAGGCGATCGCCCTCGGCATCGGCGAGGCAAAGGATGGCGTCGCGCGGCTGCAGGGTGTAGACGTTGCGCTCGCCGGTCGGGCCGGCGAGGAGCGACGCGACGCCGACGCGCGATTCGCTCGCGAAGCGGGTGCACAGCGCCGCCAGCACCGCGTCGCCGCCGCCCTCGGCCCAGCGCCGCAGCGCGCGCAGCGGCGCGGCGACGTCGAGCTGCGGCGACGCGTCGACGCTGCCCGCGGCGAGCGCGCGCGACATCACTGCGGCCGGCCGGCGCGAGAGCAGGCGATAGAGATAGAGCGGCCCGCCCGCCTTCGGCCCCGTTCCCGACAGGCCTTCGCCACCGAACGGCTGGACACCGACGACCGCGCCGACCATGTTGCGATTGACGTAGACGTTGCCGACGCGCGCGCCGGCGACGACCTGGGCGATCGTCTCGTCGATGCGCGACTGCACGCCGAGCGTCAGGCCGTAGCCGGTGGCGTTGACCTGGTCGATCATCGCGCCGAGGTCGCGGCGCCGGTAGCGGACGACGTGGAGCACCGGGCCGAAGATCTCGCGCTCCAGCTCGCCGAGGTGGTCGAGCTCGATCAGCGTCGGCGTCACGAACGTGCCGCGCGCGGTCGCGCCGGCCTCGGCGCGGGCGTCGCGGAAGACGCTCCGGCCGCGCCCGCGCATCTGCGCGACGTGCGCCTCGATCGCATCGCGCGCCTCGGCGTCGATCACCGGGCCGACGTCGACGGCGAGCGCGTCGGGCGCGCCGATCCGGCTCTCGGCCATCGCGCCCCTCAGCATCGCGACGACGCGGTCGGCGCCGTCGTCCTGCAGGCACAGCACGCGCAGCGCCGAGCAGCGCTGGCCGGCGCTGTCGAACGCCGAGGCGACGACGTCGCTCACGACCTGCTCGGCGAGCGCCGACGAATCGACCAGCATCGCGTTCTGGCCGCCGGTCTCGGCGATCAGCGGCACGGCACGGCCGGCATCGTTCAAGCGGCCGGCGAGGCTCTTCTGGAGCAGCCGGGCGACGTTGGTCGAGCCGGTGAACATGACGCCCTGGACGCGCGCATCGGCGACGAGCGCGGCGCCGACGGTCTCGCCGCGGCCGGGCAGGAGCTGCAGCGCCGTCGGCGGCAGGCCGGCGCCGCGCAGGCGCCGCACCATCTCGGCGGCGATCAGCGGCGTCTGCTCGGCCGGCTTGGCGAGCACCGGATTGCCGGCGGCGAGCGCTGCCGCGACCTGGCCGGTGAAGATCGCGAGCGGAAAATTCCACGGACTGATGCAGACCACGGGGCCGAGCGGCGCGGCGTCGCCGCCGCCGAGGTCGCGGCGCGCCTGCGCCGCGTAGAAGCGCAGGAAGTCGACCGCCTCGCGCACTTCGGCGATGCCGTTCGGATAGGTCTTGCCGGCTTCGCGCGCGAGCAGGCCGAGCAGAAGCGGCAGGTCGGCCTCGAGCGAATCGGCGCTGCGCTCGAGCATCGCGGCGCGCTCGCTCGCCGGCGTCGCCGCCCACGCGGCCGCGCCTTCGCTCGCGCTGGCGACGGCGCGCTCGACGTCGGCGAGCGTCGCCTCGCGGACGTGGCCGACGACGTCGTCGTGGTCGGCCGGGTTGAGAATTTCCTGCGCCGGCGTGGCCGACGCGGCGAATGCGCCGGGTGCTGCGATCGCCGACGCATTGGCCGCAGCCAGCAGGGGCGATGCTGTCCACGTCTCGGCGCGGCTCGCCTGCAAGGCCTCGGCGAGCGCGGCCAAGGCGTCCTCGTTCGAGAGGTCGAGGCCGCGCGAGTTGCGCCGCGCGCCGCCATAGATCTCGCCCGGCAAGGCGATCGCCGGATGCGGCCGGCCGACGACGCGCGCGCCGCCTTCGCCTTCCTCGTCGGCGATGCGCTCTGTCGTCGTCACCGGGTCCTCGATGAGCGCGTCGATCGGCACCGACGCGTCGGCGATGCGGTTGACGAACGAGGTGTTGGCGCCGTTCTCGAGCAGGCGCCGGACGAGGTAGGCGAGCAGCGTCTCGTGCGTGCCGACCGGCGCGTAGATCCGGCACGGCCGGCCGAGCCCGCCGTCGGCGACGTTGCCGACGACCTGCTCGTAAAGCGGCTCGCCCATGCCGTGAAGGCACTGGAACTCGTAGCGGTCGGGCGCCGCCGCGGCGCCGCCGGCGAGCTCGTGAACGGCCGCGAGGGTGTGCGCGTTGTGGGTCGCGAACTGCGGGAACGTCGCGTCGGGCGCGGCGAGGAGGCGGCGCGCGCACGCCAGGTAGGCGACGTCGGTGTAGGCCTTCCTCGTGTAGACCGGATAGCCGTCGAGGCCGTCGATCTGGGCGCGCTTGATCTCGCTGTCCCAGTACGCGCCCTTGACGAGGCGGACCATCAGTCGATGCCCCGATCGCCGCCCGAGGTCGACGAGCGCGTCGATCACGAAAGGGCAGCGCTTCTGGTACGCCTGGACGACGAAGCCGATGCCGTTCCAGCCGGCGAGCTCGGGCTCGAAGCAGAGCCGCTCGAGCAGGTCGAGCGAGAGCTCGAGGCGATCGGCCTCCTCGGCGTCGATGTTGAGGCCGATGTCGTGGCGCCGCGAGCGGATCGCGAGCTGCTTTAGGATCGGATAGAGCTCGTCGTGGACGCGAACGACCTGGGCCCGGCTGTAGCGCGGATGCAGCGCCGAGAGCTTGATCGAGATGCCCGGCCCGGCGCAGATGCCGCGGCCGGCCGAGGCGCGGCCGATCGCGTCGATCGCGTCCTCGTAGGCACGCCGGTAGCGCGCCGCGTCGGCGCCGGTGAGCGCGGCCTCGCCGAGCATGTCGTACGAATAGCGAAAGCCCTGTGCCTCGCGCGGCCGCGCATTGGCGAGCGCGTCGGCGATCGTCTCGCCGGTAACGAACTGCTCGCCCATCACGCGCATCGCCCGGTCGACGCTCTTTCGGATCAGCGGCTCGCCGCCCTTGCCGACGAGGCGCGCGAGCGCGTTCGACAGTCCCGACTCGCTGTGCGTCGAGACGAGCTTGCCGGTGAGGAGCAGCGCCCAGGTCGCGGCGTTGACGAAGAGCGACGGGCTGCGGCCGAGGTGCTCGTGCCACTGCCCGGTGCTGATCTTGTCGCGGATGAGCGCGTCGCGCGTCGCCGGGTCGGGGATGCGCAGCAACGCCTCGGCGAGGCACATCAGCGCGACGCCTTCCTGCGACGACAGCGAGTACTCCTGCAGCAGGCCCTGGACGAGGCCTTCGCGGCCGGCCGCGCTCTTGCGATCGCGCAGCGCCTGCGCCAGCCGGCGCGCCAGCGCCTGCGCCGCGGCGGCGCTGTCGGGCGCCAGGCGCGCCGCGGCGACGAGCGGCGGCACGGCTTCGGGCTCGGCGAGCCGGTACGCCGCCGTGACCGCCGCGCGCAGCGGCGAGCGCGCGGCGGGGAGCGAGAGGTCGTCGTGCGGCGCCATGTCAGTGCGAAGGTGCCGACGCCATGTCAGCGCGACGATGCCGGCGCCCGTGAGCGCGAAGGTGCCGGTGCGGCGCCGTGGACGAGCGTCGCCGCGGCCAGGTCCTCGAGCGCGCTGCCGACCGACTTGAAGACGGTGCGCTGCTGTCCCGGCGATCGCCGGCCGTCGCGGCGACCGCGCGCGAGCTCGGCGAGCGTGCCGATGGCGTCGGCAGCGACGACGCCGCGCGCGATCGGGCCGATCAGGTCGCCGCTTTTCGTCGCCGCGTCGTCGCTGTCGACGAACACCGCGGCGGCGGCGAAGCACGCGTCGTCGGCTTCGCGCATCGCCGGCGCGAACGAGCCGATCAGGTCGAGGTGGCTGCCCGTGCGCAGCCAGCGGCCGGATACGACCGGCTCGCGTGCGAGCGTCGCGCAGCTGACGATCTCGGCCTCGGCGACGGCCGCCTCCGCGCTCGCCGCGACGCGCGCGTCGAAGCCCTCGCCGGCCAGCTCGGCGACGAGCGCCGCCGCGCGTGGCGTCGAGCGTGCCCAGACCGTGACGCGCTCGATCGGCCGGACGGCGCGGTGCGCCTCGGGCAGCAGGCGGGCGATGCGGCCGGCGCCGATCACGGCGAGGTGGCTTGCGCCTTCCCGCGCGAGCCACGACGCCGCCAGCGCCGACGTCGCCGCCGTGCGCCGCGCCGTCAGCTCGTCGCCGTCGATCCAGGCGAGCGGCGCGCCGGTGCCCGCGTCGTAGAGAACGTACGTCGAGTGCAGCCCCGGCAGGCCGCGCGCGGCGTTGCCCGGCGCGACGTTGACGACCTTGACGCCGTAGCAGCCGCCGCGCTGCCAGGCCGGCATGACGAGCGACGTCACCGCATCGTCACCCGCGCCGGCGAGCTCGAGCACCTGGCGCGGCGGCAGCTCGCAGCCGCGCTCGAACATCGTTCTGAGGGCGTCGATGAGCGGCGCGAAGGCCAGCCGCTCGCGCGTCTCGTCCGCGCCGTAGAACCTCATCGTCGCGTCGGCACCGGTCCTAGAAGCCGACCGTCGCGGCCAGGCCGACGGTCCAGTTGCGCCCCGGCGCCGGCTCGAAGAAGCGCGAGTTGCCTTCGTTGACGATCACCGAGCCCGCGTAGCGGCGCGCCAGGACGTTGTCGACGCGCGCGAAGCCGGTGACGTCGACGCTGCCGACGCGCGCCGCGTAGCCGACGTTGGCGTTGACGACGGCGAACCCGGACGCCGCGTCGGCGTTCGCGTCGTTGACCCAGACCCGGCCGAGCGCGCGCGCCTCGACGCCGCCGCGCCAGCCGAGCGGCGGCGCCCAGGCGAGCGCGCCGTAGAGCGAGTCGCGGGCGATGCCGGGAATGCGGTTGCCGGCGGGGATCGTCAGGTTCGGCACGGCGCACGGCGTCGCCGTGCAGGTCGTGAAGGTGTCGAGATAGCGCGCGTCGAGCCAGGTGTAGGCGAGCTGCGCGCGCAGGTTCTCGCGCAGGTCGCGGCTCCACGCCGCCTCGAGGCCGCGCCGCCGCGTCGCGCCGACGTTCTGGAACGTCGAGCGGCCGCCGACGTTGCTGAGCGTGGCGATCTCGTTGTCGGTGCGGGTCTCGAACAGCGCGACGTTGACATCGCCCCAATCGGTCCTCGTCTTGACGCCGGCCTCGTAGCTGTCGTTCCTGGCCGCGCCGAGGGCCAGGTTGAGGCCGGTCTGCCCGTTCGGTCGGTAGGCGAGCTCGTTCAGCGTCGGCGTCTCGAAGCCGCGCCCGGCGGTGACATAGACGTGGAGCGCCGGCGTCGCTGCGAACATCAGGCCGGCCACCGGCAGCGTCGCGGCGAAGCGCAGCCGCCCGCTGTCGTCGGGATTCGGGCCGACGATGTAGTGATCCTCGGAAGAGAAGCGGACGCTGCTGTGGCGCACGCCGGCGTGCAGCGTCCAGCGCTCGGCGAACTGCCACGACCCTTGCGCATACTGGTCGAAGTTGGCGACGGTGTTGTCCTCGTCGCGGCGCAGCGCGCCTTGCACGCCGAGCGTCGTGCCGATGAAGTTCTGGTAGCCGAAGCGGTGCTCGTCGAGCGCGTCGTAGGCGATGCCGGCGACGATCGTCAACGGCGCGTCGGCGAGGCGCGTCTTCGCGGTCCAGCGCAGGTCGGTGCCGCGATAGTCGCGGCCGAGCGCGATCACGCCGCCTGGGTGAAGCGGGCTCGCCTGCGCCGCGACCGGAATCGCCTGGAACTGCTCGGTGTTGCGATGGCCGCTGTAGAAGAGCGCGCGCCAGGAGTTGACGGCGTCGACGCGGCGCTCGTAGATGACGCCGACCTGCGTCTGGTCGACGGTCTTCCGGGTGTCGAAGGTCGTCGCCGCCGGATCGACGCCGCGCGGGTCAGTGTCGAACTGGGCCCGGGTCAGGCCGAGCGGGTCTTGGGCCTTCGGCAGGGCGACGCTGTTGGCGATGAGGGTCCAGCGGTTGGCGTCGTCGTGCCAGGTGATCTTGGCGTTGCCGATGTTGCGTTCGGCGGCGCTGTGGTCGCGGTAGCCGTCGGTGCGAAAGGTGCTGCCGCTGACGACGTAGCCGAAGCCCTCGACGCCGCCGCTCGCCTTGAGGCCGAAGCGCAGCGCGCCGTAGCTGCCGGCGGCGACGCTCGCGCCGAACGTCGGCGCGCCGCTGCCCTCTTCGGTGAACACCTGGATCACGCCGCCGGACGAATTGCCGTAGAGCGCCGAGAACGGTCCGCGCAGGACCTCGATGCTCTCGGCCGAGCCGAGGTCGACGTTGCTGATCTGGCCCTGGCCGTCCGGCAGCGTCGCCGGGATGCCGTCGACGTAGAGGCGGACGCCGCGGATGCCGAAGGTCGAGCGGGCGCCGAAGCCGCGCACCGAGATCTGCACGTCCTGCGCGTAGTTCTGGCGGTCGCGCGCGAGCAGGCCGGCGACGCCGCCGAGGCTTTCCGAGATGTTGATCTGCGGCCGGCCGTCGCGGATCGCGTCGGCGCCGATGCGGTCGATCGATGCCGGCACATCGAACGCCGGGGTCTCGGTCCGGGTCGCGGTCACCACCACCGGTGCGAGGCGGACCTGGCCGTCGGTCGGGGCGCCCTGGCCGCTGCCGATGCCCGGCAACGTCGCGAGGACGAGGACCGCGCAGCGCCACGACAAGGCGCGAGCCGTGGTCGTCGTCGTTGTCGCCGATCCTTCGATGCGTTGCGCCATGGTCGGCAAGGATAGGCCCGAAGTGCATGCACCGGCATGGCGCGAAACGACGCCGTGGCAACAGCGCTGCGTCTGGGGTTTTCCCAAGGCAGCGTGGTGCGCGGCGCGCGCATCATCGGCCTTGCCGCGCCATGCGCGGCGGCTCCGGCCGACGACGCAGGCGAAGACTCATCGCAACGAAGGAGACACGGACATGGCAGCAACGAGCGGCAGCGGGCAAGGTCGGGTGGCGTTGATCACCGGCGGCATGGGTGGGCTCGGCGAGACCATCGCCACCAAGATGGTCGACGCCGGCTACAAGGTCGTCGTCACCTACTCGCCCGGCAACACCAAGTACAAGGAATGGATCGCCGGGATGAAGGACGACGGCTACGACATCCTCGCCGTGCAATGCGACGTCGCCGACATCGATTCGTGCACGCGCGCCGTCGGCGACGTCCAGGACAAGACGGGCGCGATCGACATCCTCGTCAACAACGCCGGCATCACGCGCGACATGACCTTCAAGAAGATGGACAAGGTCAACTGGGACGCGGTCATGCGGACCAACCTCGACAGCCTCTTCAACATGAGCAAGCAGGTCGTCGACGGCATGGTCGAGCGCAACTGGGGCCGGGTCGTCAACGTCTCGTCGGTGAACGGCTCGAAGGGCGCGTTCGGCCAGACCAACTACTCCGCCGCCAAGGCCGGCGTGCACGGCTTCACCAAGGCGCTCGCGCTCGAGGTCGCGAAGAAGGGCGTCACCGTCAACACGATCTCGCCCGGCTACATCGGCACGAAGATGGTGACGGCGATCCCCGAGGACATCCTCAACACCAAGATCCTGCCGCAGATCCCGGTCGGCCGGCTCGGCAAGCCCGAGGAAGTCGCCGGGCTCATCATCTACCTCGCGTCGGAGGAGGCGGCGTTCCTGACCGGGGCGAACATCGCGATCAACGGCGGCCAGCACATGCAGTGACGCCGTCGTCGCCGATAACGACAACGACAACGACAGGAGGCAGCTCATGATGAAAGCCGGGATCGACCAGGACGCGCTGATCACGATGTTCGCCGAGGCGAGCGCCAAGCAGGGCGAGGCGCTGCGCAAGGCGGTCAGCGAGGCGACGCTGCGCGCGCTGCAAGGCCGCGAGCTGACGCTCGACAACATCAGGAAGGTCGTCAAGAACGTCGCCGAGGCGGCGTCGACCGGCATCGCCCGCAACCCGGCGCCGGGAATCGACGTCGAGGCGCTGCTCGGCAAGGCGCTCGGCGGCATCGATTCGGCGCTGCTGCAGGCGGTCGAGGCGAACCGCAAGGCGCTCGAGCAGTTCGTGAGCGGCGGCGTGTCGCTGAGCGAGAAGCCGCTCAAGGAGGCGCTCGCCAACATCGAGAAGATGGAAGACGTCTTCTTTGCCACCGTCACCAAGGCGAGCCAGTCGGCCGGGCCGCTGCAGGGCCCGTGGCAGGGCGCGCTCGACGCCATGAAGACGAAGGGCAGCGCGACCGGCGCGCAGGCGACGCAGACGGTCGAGCAGCTGATGGGCCAGGCGCAGACGATGCTGCGCGACGGCCGCGCCTCGGGCCTGCGCGCCGCGCAGGCGATGCTCGACAGCTACGCAGCGCTCGCCAGCGGCGTCCTCATCGGCATGTCCGAAGGGCTGCAGGCGGGGACGAAGAAGACCGGCGCGAGCGGCGGCGGGTCCTCGGCGTCGGCGCCGGCCGCGCCGGCGTCGAGCACGGCCACGGCGAAGAAGCGGGCCGCGCCGCGCGGCGGCCGCCGACGCTGATCAGGGCGGCGCCGGTCGCGTTGCCTGGCGCGCCGCCGACCGCGTTGCCTAGCGCCCGGCCGGCCGCGTCGCCGCGATCGCGGCGATGACGCCGGCGACCCGCGCTTCCACCGCCGGGTCGTGACGGATCGGCCGACCCCATTCGCGCTCGGTCTCGCCGCGGCCCTTGGTCGTCGCGTCGAGGCCCATCTTGCCGCCCAGGCCCGACACCGGCGAGGCGAAGTCGAGCGAGTCGATCGGCGTCCGGTCGACGAGCACGGTGTCGCGCACCGGATCCATCCGCGTCGTGATCGCCCAAATGACGTCGGGCCAGCTGCGGATGTCGACGTCGTCGTCGGTGACGACGATGAACTTGGTGTACATGAACTGGCGCAGGAAGCTCCAGACGCCGAACATGACGCGCTTGGCGTGGCCGGGGTACTGCTTCCTGATGCTGACGATCGCCATCCGGTAGCTGCAGCCCTCGGGCGGCAGGTAGAAGTCGACGATCTCGGGAAACTGCTTCTGCAGGATCGGCACGAAGACCTCGTTCAGCGCGACGCCGAGGACGGCCGGCTCGTCGGGTGGCTTGCCGGTGTAGGTCGAGTGATAGATCGGATCGTGGCGGTGCGTCATCCGCTCGATCTCGAGCACCGGGAACCAGTCCGGCTCGTTGTAGTAGCCGGTGTGGTCGCCGAACGGGCCTTCGAGCGCGTGCAGGTAGCCGCCGATCTCGCGCGTCGGCACGCCGAGCTCGCTCCTGCCCGCGAAGCCCGGCGCTGCGACCGGAATGTGGCCCTCGAAGACGAACTCCGCGCTCGCCGGCACCTGCAGGAAGACGCGGGCGTCGCCGACGGCGCAGTCGGTGACCTCGGTCCGGCTGCCGCGCAGCAGCCCGGCGAACTGGTACTCCGACAGCGTGTCGGGCACCGGCGTGACGGCGCCGAGCATCGTCGCCGGGTCGGTGCCGAGGGCGACCGCGATGGGAAAGGGCTGGCCCGGCCGCGCCGCCGCGAAGTCGCGGAAGTCGAGCGCGCCGCCGCGATGGGCGAGCCAGCGCATGATCACGTGGCGTCGGCCGATCACCTGCTGGCGATAGATGCCGAGGTTCTGGCGCAGGCGCGAGCCGGGCTGGCCTTGCGGCCCCCGGGTGACGACCAGGCCCCAGGTGATGAGCGGCCCGGCGTCGTTGGGCCAACAGGTCTGGACAGGCAGCTTGCCGAGATCGACCTCGGCACTGGGGACGACGACCTCGCGGCAAGGCGGGCGAGCCGCCGAGACCGGCCGCATCGTCCACAGCGTCTTCGCCATCTGTAACAAGCGAGCGGCGTCGCGCAACCCCTTGGGAGGCTCCGGCTCCTTCAGATTCGCGAGTAGCACGCCGATGTCGCGCAGCCCGCTCACCTCGCTGGCGCCCATCGCCTTGGCGACCCGCGACGTGGTGCCGAAGAGATTGGCGAGGACCGGAATTGTGTAACCGACCGGCTTTTCGAAAAGAAGTGCCGGACCGCCCTGGCGCAAGACGAAGTCACCGACCGCTGTCATCTCCAGCCGCGTGGAGACTGGTTCTGCGACCCGCGCGAGATCGCCGCCCGCTTCCAAGGCGGCCAGAAACTGGCGCAAATCCGAGTATTCCATACGAAATCGCTATAAGAGGTGCCCGGACAAGTGTTGACCAGGAATTAAAGCGATTCCTAGAATCGCGCCGTTTTGACGGCTGTCCTCGCCCTCCCGGCGGGCTCGGCCGAAAGCGGTCCGCAGACCTTCTCGTCGGCTCGGACCGTGCGAATTATCGTCGTGCTCCGGCCTGCCCTTCGAGGCAGGCAGGGACCCGGCGTCGAATGGAAGTGAGAGCCATGACTTCATTGATGCAGGTCTGCACGCTTGCCCGCTCCTGGCGGACCGCGGTCGTCCGCGCGGGAGCCGTTTTTCTGCGCGACGCCGGCCATGGTCTGCTCGAGGTCGGCCACAACTCGCTGGCGCTTTTCGGCCTGCTGGTCGTCGGCGTCGCCCTGTTCGCGTCGAGCCGCGCCGACGTCCGCCACGCCGTCGAGGCGGAGACGCTGAGCTGGCTGCAGGCGCGCCAGGAGGCCCGCCTGCAGGCCGCCGCCGGGCCGGAAGCCGAGCCCGACCTGGGCGAGCCCGACGCGATCCAGCGCGCGACCGCGTCCGACCCGCGCGACCTGAGCCGGGCGCAAGCGTCGGTGGCGCTCTGGCTGTCGCGCCGCTATCACGTCGCGCCGGAGCCGGTCAGCCGGCTGGTCCAAGAGGCCTGGACGGTGGGTGCGCTGGTCAATCTCGATCCGACCCTGATCCTGGCCGTGATGGCGGTCGAGTCGAGCTTCAACCCGTTTGCGCAGAGCCCCGTCGGCGCGCAGGGCCTGATGCAGGTCATGACCAAGCTTCACGACGACAAGTACGAGGCCTTCGGCGGCAGCCACGCCGCCTTCGACCCCGTCACGAACCTGCGCGTCGGGGTCCAGGTGCTGAAGGAATGCATCGCCCGCAGCGGCGGTCTGGAGGCGGGACTGCGCGCCTATGTCGGCGCGGCCAACTCCGGCGAGGACGGCGGCTACGCCGCCAAGGTGCTGGCCCAGCAGGGCATCCTTCGCCTGATCGCGAGTGGCGGAAAGGTCCGCACGACGGCAGCCGTTTCGGCGACGCCTGCGCCGCGACCCCGCCCGGCCGTCGACGCCGCGGCGCCGGCGACGGCACCCGAGCCGCAGGTCGTCACGCCCGCCGACCCGGCACCGGCGCCGGAAAAGATCGCCCTCCTGCATTGAGGGGGGCGGGGATCGACGGGCGAAGGCTCGCCGGCCCACCCGCTCCGCTACACTGGCGACGCCGTGCGACTGGCGATGCGGCTCCGCCGAGGAGCCCGAGGTGGGTCACCACCGGGAAGCACGGCCGGCACCTGCCTCGCGGCTGTCGGTCGAGCCGTTCGCCTGGGCCGCCGCGCGAGCCATCGGGCTCGCAGCTTCGCGCGGCTTGCCTCGAAGGACGGCCTTCCATGTTCGATCGCAGCACTTCCACCCTGGCCCACGTCGACCCCGAGATCGCCGCGGCGATCGCCGCCGAGAACCGGCGCCAGGAAGAGCATATCGAGCTCATCGCCTCGGAGAACTACGCGTCGCCGGCGGTGATGGCGGCGCAGGGCAGCCAGCTGACCAACAAGTACGCCGAGGGCTATCCCGGCAAGCGCTACTACGGCGGCTGCGAGTTCGTCGACGTGGTCGAGCAGCTTGCCATCGACCGGGTCAAGCAGCTCTTCGGCGCCGGCTACGCCAACGTCCAGGCCAATTCCGGCTCGCAGGCGAACCAGTCGGTCTTCTTCGGCCTGATCCAGCCCGGCGACACCATCATGGGGATGAGCCTCGCCGAAGGCGGCCACCTGACGCATGGCATGGCGCTCAACATGAGCGGCAAGTGGTTCAAGGTCGTGAGCTACGGCCTGACCGCCAGCGAAGAGATCGACTACGACGCGATGGAGCGCCTCGCCCGCGAGACCCGGCCCAAGCTCATCATCGCCGGCGCGTCGGCGTACAGCCTGAAGATCGACTTCGCGCGCTTCGCGCAGGTCGCCAAGGACGTCGGCGCCTGGTTCATGGTCGACATGGCGCACTACGCCGGGCTGATCGCCGCCGGTCTCTACCCGAACCCGCTGCCGCATGCCCACGTCGTCACCTCGACGACGCACAAGAGCCTGCGCGGGCCGCGCGGCGGCATCGTCCTGACGAACGACGAGGCGATCGCGAAGAAGATCAACAGCGCGATCTTTCCGGGCATCCAGGGCGGCCCGCTGATGCACGTGATCGCCGCCAAGGCGGTCGCCTTTCAGGAGGCGCTCGCGCCCGAGTTCAAGACCTACCAGCAGCAGGTCGTGAAGAACGCCGTCGTCCTCGCCGAGACGCTCACGGAGCGCGGCCTGCGCATCGTCAGCGGCCGCACCGAGAGCCACCTCATGCTCGTCGACCTGCGGCCGAAGGGAATCACCGGCAAGGAAGCCGAGACGGTGCTCCATTCGGCGCACATGACGTGCAACAAGAACGGCATCCCCAACGACCCGCAGAAGCCGATGGTGACGAGCGGCATCCGCCTGGGCACGCCGGCGCTGACGACGCGCGGCTTCGGCGAAGGCGAGACGAGACAGACCGCCAACCTCATCGCCGACGTGCTCGACCGGCCGAGCGACGAGGCCAACATCGCGGCGGTTCGCGCCAAGGTCGCGACGCTGACACGCGACTTTCCTGTGTATCGGTAGGAAGGACAGCGGGGTCGCTTCGCGACCCCTTCAAGGTTGCCTATGCGTTGTCCGTTCTGTAGCCATGAGGACACCCAGGTCGTCGAGACGCGCGATTCCGACGAGGGCGACGTCGTCCGCCGGCGGCGCCGCTGCCAGAGCTGCGACAAGCGCTTCACGACCTACGAGCACGCCGAGATCGCGCTGCCGTCGGTCGTCAAGAAGGACGGCACGCGCGCCGAGTTCGACCCGGCCAAGATACGCGCGTCGATGACGCTCGCCTTGCGCAAGCGCCCGGTCAGCGTCGAGCAGATCGACGCCGCGATCGAGCGCATCCAGGACAAGCTCCTCAACAGCGGCGCCAGGGAAGTGCTCTCGGCCAAGCTCGGCGAGCACGTGATGCGCGAGCTGAAGCGGATCGACAAGGTCGCCTACGTTCGCTTCGCGTCGGTCTACCGCAGCTTCGAGGACGTCGACGAGTTCAGGCAGTTGATCCGGGACATCTGAGCGTCCCCTCCGACGGGGCCCCACCCGTCGAACCCCCGCCGTTTCCCCTCCCGAGGGATCGCCGCCGGCGCGCTGCTTTCCTACAGTGCATCGCATGGCAACGACGCACGACCAGCTCGCGACCGGCAGACGCCGCCAGCAGGGGCTGACGCTGCTCGAGGTCGCGATCGTCGTCGCCGTCGCGGCGATCGTCGCGGCGACCGCGGCGCCGTCGTTCTCGGCGCTCCTCGATTCGCGCCGCCTCGACAGCGCGGCGACGCGGCTGGCCGCCGACATCCAGCTCGCCCGCAGCGAGGCCATCGCGCGCAACCGGTCGCTCCGCCTCAGCGTCTTCGCCGGCGCCGGCGCGAGCTGCTGGATCGTCCACAGCGGCGCTGCCGCCGATTGCAGCTGCAGCGACGCCGGCGCGGTGTGCGGCGGCGACGCACGGGCGATCAAGAGCGTCGCCCTGCCGAGCCGCGAGCGGGTGAGCGTGGCCGCCAACGTCGCTTCGATCGTCTTCGATCCGCTCCACGGCACGAGCACGCCGACCGGAACGCTGCGCCTCGTCGGCGCGCGCGGCGCCGTCCATCACGTCGTCAACGTCGTCGGCCGGGTGCGCTCGTGCTCGCCCGAAGGCGTCGTTGCCGGCTATTCGCCTTGCTGAACCACCGAAAGGAAAACGCCATGACCTCCACTCGATCGACCGATGCCGCGCCCTCGAGCCGACGCGCGCGGCGTGCCGCCGGCTTCACCTTGATCGAGACGTTGGTGACGGTCGCCATCGCCGGCGTGCTCTCGAGCGTCGCCTACCCGAGCTTCGAAGGCCAGCTGCTGCGGGCGCGGCGCACCGACGCCCTGGTCGCCCTCATGCAGGCGCAGCTCGCACAGGAGCGCTTCCGCGCCAACAACGCGAGCTACGGCAGCCTCGCCGATGCCGGCGTGCGCGCGACGTCGCCGGCAGGCCACTATCGAATCGAGGTGGTGTCGACCGGCGCCGCCGGCTTCGAGCTGCTCGCCAGCGCCGTCGCCGCGCAGGCCCGCGACGCGAAGTGCCGTCACCTGCGCCTCGCGCTCGTCGACGCCGCGCTCGTCTACGCATCGGGCAGCGACGCGACGACCGCGAACGGCGCCGACGTCAACCGCGCCTGCTGGGGCCGGTGATGGCGCGCCGCCAGGAACGCGGGCTCTCGATGATCGAGCTGCTGGTCGGCGCGGCGATCGGCCTGATCGTCGTCGCCGGCGCCGGCAGCATCGTCGCCGCGAACCAGGTCGACGCGCGGCGCGTGCAGCTCGAGTCGCGGCTGATGCAGGACCTGCGCGCCGCCGCGGAGCTCGTCGCTCGCGACCTGCGCCGCGCCGGCCACTGGGCCGCAGCGGCGTCCGGCGTTCGCCGCGGCGACGACGTCGTCGCGACCAACCCTCACGTCGAGATCGCGCCCGCGAGCGCCGCCTCGACCGCCGTCGCGCTCAGCTTCTCGACCGGTGCGGGCGACCCGGCGAGCGTCGACGACGCCGAGCGCTTCGGCTTTCGCCTGCGCAACGGCGCGATCGAGATGCAGCTGGGCGCGCGCAACTGGCAGGCGCTGAGCGATCCGGGGACGGTCGTCGTCACGTCGTTCAGCGTCGTCCCGCATGTCGACGAAGTCGAGCTCGGTACGTTCTGCGCCAAGCCCTGCGCAGTCGGCAGCACGACCTGCCCGCCGCGCCAGCAGATCTGCAGCTATGCGATCGCCCTCGCCGGCCGCTCGGCCGTCGATCCGCTCGTGACGCGGTCCTTGCGCAGCGGCGTCCGCGTCCGCAACGACGTCGTCGTCGGCAGCTGCGAGGCATGACGGCGATGGCCCAGCGCTCTCGCCAGCGCGGCGTCGCCGCGCTCTTCGTCACCGCCATGCTGTGCTTCGTGATGGTCCTCGCCGTCGCGGTCGCGCACCGCAACGTCGCCGTCGAGGAACAGCGCTCGGCCAACGAGCTCCGTGCCGCGAGCGCGTTCGAAGCCGCCGAGGCCGGCCTCGAATGGGCGCTGGCACGCATCAACGATCCGACGCGGATCGACGCCGACTGCCTGCCGAGCGGCGACCCGGCGGCGCCGTCGTTTCGCGAGCGCATGGTGCGCATCGGCCTGCCGCTCGGCGACCTCGCGCCGGCGACCTGGAACGACGCCGGCGCAGCGACGCCGCTGCAGGCGGCCTGCGTCCGCGACGCCACCGGATGGCACTGCCGTTGTCCGGCGAGCGGCCGGCCCGATCTGCCGACGCCCGCCGGCACCGCCATCGCGCCGGCCTTCGTCGTCGAGCTCGCCGCGTCGTCCCGGGCCGACGTCGTTCGCATCGTCGCCACCGGCTGCACCCGGACCGGTGCCGGCACGACGTGCGCAGCGAGCAGCGGCGCCGCGCAGGAAGCGACGGCACGGCTCGAAGCGGCGTGGGCGCTGCTGCCGGCCCTGCGGGCCGCACCGGCGGCAGCGTTGACGGCGCAGGGCGACGTCGACGTCGGCACCGCCTCGCTCGGCGTGCACAACGGCGACGCGACGAGCGGCGCCATCGCGCTCCACGCCGGCGGTCGCATCGCCGCCGCGGCGCTGCGCGTCGGCACGCCGCCCGGCGCGCCGCTCGGTGCATCGCTTGCTTCGGGCGACGCCGCCCTGCACGACCTGCCGCGCGACCGATTCTTCGCGCGCTACTTCGGCATGGGCGCGACGGCGTGGACGGCGCAGCCGGCCGTGCGCCACGTCGACTGCACGCGCGACTGCGGCCGAGCCGTCGAGGCCGCGATCGCGTCGGGAGCGCGCCTGCTCGCCCTCGACGGCGACGACGCCGCGATCGCCGGCCCGGCGATCCTCGGCGCCGCCGACGATCCCGTCATCGTCGTCGCGACGGGCGCGCTCCGTCTCTCGGGCGACGTCGCGATCCACGGCGTCGTCCACGCCGCGTCGCTCGAATGGAGCGACGCGGCGCCGGGGCGCGCCTTCATCCGCGGTGCCGCGCTCGTCGCCGGCGACTACCGCGGCAACGGCGCCGTCGACCTGCGCCGCGACGCGCCGCTGCTGGCGCGCCTCGCCGCCGCAAGCGGCAGCTTCGTCCGCATCAACGGCAGCTGGAAGGATTTCTGAGCCATGCGCGTCTGTCTCACGAGCCCTTCTTCGCCGCGGCGTCAACGCGGCGTCAGCTTGCTCGAATCGATCGTCGCTTTCGTCCTCCTCGCCGCCGGCACGGCGGCGGTCGGCGCGCTGCAAAGTCACTTGCGCCTGGCCGGCGACGTCGCCCGGGAACGCTCCGAAGCGGTCCGGATCGGCAGCGCCGCGATCGAGGAGCTCCGCTCGTTCTCGGCCCTCGACGGCGCCGGCGATCGCACGTATGCCGGCATCGCCAGCGGCGACGCGGCGATCGAGGCGGCGTCCGGACCGTCGACGCACGATGCCTATCGGGTCGAGCGCCGCATCGATGCCGCCGGCTTCGGCGCCACCAAGGCAACGAGCCTCGCCGTTCGCTGGAGCGATCGCAGCGGCAGTGCGCGCGAGGTCGTGCTCCATTCGTTCATCGCCGCCGTCGCGCCGGCCTACGCGGGTTCGCTCGGCCTCGCCATCGGCGTGATCGACGGCACGCCGCGCGGCGCGTCCGACCGCTCGCCGGCGCTGCCGCTCACCGCGCGCAATCTCGGCGACGGCCGCAGCGCCTGGAAGCCGAGCGAGCGCGGTGCGACCGCGCTGCTGTTCGACAATCGGAGCGGCGCCGTCGTCGGTCGCTGCGACGGCATCGCCGCGACGACAGCCTCGCGCGATCTCTCGGTCGCGGCGCTGGCGCGCTGCGAGAGCGGCCGCTGGCTGCTCGTCGCCGGAACGATCCGGTTCACGTCGACGCTGCCGGCGAACCCGCTTGCCGCCAACGAGCCGCCGCCGTCGACCGCCGTCGCGATCACGCTCCGCGATGGCCGCTATCCGGCGCCGGCTTCGTGCTTCAGCGAAGCGAGGAAGACCGTGCGCTACCTCGCCGATGGCAGCCTGCACCTCGACGACGTCGCCGTCGATGCGACGGCCGAGTCGGCCGGACTCGCCGCCTGGGACGACACCGGCGACCGCTTCCTCGCCTGGCATTGCGTCGTCGCGCCGCGAGCCGACGGGCGCTGGTCGGGGCGCGTCGAGGTCGTCGCCGGCGGCTGGACGATCGGCATCACCGGTGCTTCACGTCGCGTCTGCCGCTACCTCGGCGCCGCCGGCGACCTCGCGAACGATGCGAACATCGCGGCTGCGGGCGACGACACGAATGTCGGCGCCGCGCTGGTCGGCCGCAATTTCCTCGTCGTTCGCGGCAGCGAAAGCTGCCCGGGCGAGCCGCGCACCGAGCAGCATCAGCCTTGAGCGGATCGACGACGACGACAGCGATGACTGCAGCTTCCCCCGTGGCCGTATCGGCGCCGATGCGCGAGGCGCTCGCGCTCGCGGCGGACGCCATCGGCCTCTCCGATCCGAACCCGCGGGTCGGCTGCGTCATCGTCGCCGCCGACGGCACGGTCATCGGCCGCGGCCACACGCAGGAAGCGGGCGGGGCGCACGCCGAGATCGTGGCGCTGCGCGACGCCGCCGCGCGCGGCAGCGACGTTCGCGGCGCGACGGTCCACGTCACGCTCGAGCCGTGCTCGCACCACGGCCGCACGCCGCCGTGCGCCGACGCGCTCGTCGCCGCCGGCGTCGGCCGCGTCGTCATCGCCCTGCGCGATCCGAACCCGCTCGTCTCCGGACGCGGCGCAGCGCGGCTCGAAGCCGCCGGCATCGCCGTCGAATGGGGCGGCGGCGGCGAGGCGGCGCGCGAGCTCAACATCGGCTTCGTCTCGCGCATGGAGCGCGGCCGACCCTGGCTGCGCCTGAAGGCCGCGATCTCCCTCGACGGCCGCACGGCGCTCGCCGACGGAACGAGCCGATGGATCACGGGTGAGGCGGCGCGCGCCGACGGCCACGCCTGGAGGAAACGTGCCGGCGCGCTGCTTACCGGCGTCGGCACCGTGCGCGAGGACGATCCGCGCCTCGACGTTCGCCTGGTGGCGACCGCGCGTCAGCCGCTGCGCGTGATCGTCGACTCGCGCCTCGAGACGCCGCCGACCGCGCGCATCGTCGCGCCGCCCGGTTCGGTGCTCGTCTACGCCGCGGTCGACGACGCGGCGCGCCGGCACGCGCTCGAGGATCGCGGCGCCGAGGTCGTGCTGCTGCCCAATCCGAGCGGCAAGGTCGACCTCGCGGCGATGCTCGCCGACCTCGGCCGGCGCGGCATCAACGAGCTCCACGCCGAGGCCGGCGAGAAGCTCAACGCGTCGCTGCTCGCCGCCGGGCTGGTCGACGAGCTGCTCGTCTACGTCGCGCCGCGGCTCCTCGGCGACGGCCGCGGCCTCGCCGCGCTCGCCCCCCTCGACCGCCTCGACGATGCCCTCGCCTTCTCGTTCACGAGCGTCGACCGGGTCGGCGCCGACCTGCGGCTGCTGCTGCGGCCTGCCGCCGCGGCTCGCACCGCTTGATCGACGGGCGTCGATCGCCTGACGCCCCGATCGTCGGACCGCCTGACTCCCCACTGCCGACCCGCCCGTCACCCGATCGCCCGATCGCCCTGACGCCTGCGCGACGACGCCCTCGGCCGTCGGCGAGGACAATCGGCGCATGTTCACCGGCATCGTCAGCGGCATCGGCCGCATCGTCGAGGTCAACGCGCTCGGCGCCGACGCGTCGTTCGGCAATGCGCTGACGATCGAAGCGCCCGCCGGCTGGCTCGGCACGACCGCGATCGGCGACAGCATCGCCCTCGCCGGCGCCTGCATGACCGTCATCTCGATCGACGCCCCGCACCATCGCTTCCAGGTCGAGGTCTCGGCCGAAAGCCTCGCCGCGACGCACGGCCTCGCCGCGACCGGCGAGGTCAACCTCGAGAAGGCCTTGCGTGCCGGCGACCGGCTCGACGGCCATCTCGTCAGCGGCCACGTCGACGGCGTCGGCACGGTGACGCGGTTCGAGCGCGCCGGAGAGTCGTGGCTGCTGATCGTCGCCGCGCCGCAAGCGCTGGCGCGCTATCTCGCGCTCAAGGGCTCGGTCGCGGTCGACGGCGTCAGCCTCACCGTCAACCGCGTCGTCGACGGCGCCGGCACGTGCGAGTTCAGCGTCAACCTGATCCCGCACACCGTCGATCACACCACCCTGCGCGGCCTCGCCGTCGGCCGCAGCGTCAACCTCGAGGTCGATCAGATCGCCCGCTACGTCGAGCGCATGCTCGCGGCGCGATCGGCTTGACCACTCCGGCGCACGCGCCTGTCCCGCCACCTACAATTTCAACCA
>DASYKC010000211.1:0-68853 GCA_035995885.1 Caldimonas sp.
CCACATGGACCGCTGCCTCGAAGGCGTCGACGTCGGCGAGATCTCGTGCGCGATGAACGACCCGTCGCCGTTCACGCTGCTCGCCTTCATGCTCGTCGCCGCCGAGCGGCGCGGCATCGACTGGAAGAAGATCACCGGCACGTCGAACCAGAGCGACTACCTCTCGCACTACGTCGCCAACCACATGTTCTACCGGCTCTCGCTGCCGGGCGCGCGGCGCGTGCTGATGGACCACATCGCGTACTGCCGGCAGTTCGTGCCGCGCTGGAACCCGATGTCGGTGGTCGGACAGCACACCCAGCAGGCAGGCGCGACGCCGGCCGAGGCGATGGCGTTCACGCTCTCGGCGGCGGTGCAGAACGCCGAGGACTGCATCGGCCGCGGCATGAACCCCGACGAGTTCCTGCCGCGCTTCACCTTCTTCTTCGACATCTCGCTCAGCTTCTTCGAGGAGATCGCCAAGTTCCGCGCCGGCCGACGCATCTGGGCGCGGATCGCGAAGGAGCGCCTCGGCGCGAAGGACGAGAAGTCGTGGCGCTTCAAGTTCCACGCCCAGACCTCGGGCGTCGACCTGACGCGCCAGCAGCCGCTCAACAACATCGCCCGCGTCACCGCGCAGGCCATGGCCGGCATCTTCGGCGGCCTCCAGTCGCTCCACACCGACGCCTACGACGAGGCCTACGCGACACCGAGCGAGGCGGGCGCGCGCATCGCCGTCGCGACGCAGAACATCCTGCGCGAGGAAGCGCACCTCACCGACGTCATCGACCCGCTCGGCGGCTCGTTCTACGTCGAGTCGCTGACCGACCGGATGGAGGAGAAGATCGTCGCCATCATGACCACGATCGACGACGCCGGCGGCATGTACAAGGCGGTCGAGGCCGGCCTCGTGCAACGCATGATCGGCGCCTCGGCGATGCGCTTCCAGCGCAAGGTCGAGGCCGGCGAGCAGGTCGTCGTCGGCGTCAACAAGTACCAGGCCGACGACGACGCCGCGAACCGGCCGGCGGTCGAGCGGCCCGACGCGGCGGCGATGCAGCGCCACCTCGACGCGTTCAAGGCGGCCAAGGCGGCGCGCTCGACCGCTGCCGTGAACACCGCGCTCGACGACCTCACCCGCGCCGCGGCAAGCAAGGACGGCAATGTCTTCGGCGCCGTCGTCGACGGCGCCCGCGCCGGCCTGACGAACGAGGAGATCTGCGCGCGCCTGCGCCGCGACCTCGGCTACGGCCAGCCGCTCGTCATCGTCTGACGGTGACACGCCGCCCTGCCCCGGCGAGCGTCGCCGAGACGGTGACCCCGCCCACTGCAGCGGCGAGCCTCGCCGAGCGGGCGATCGCGGGCGACCGGCGCGCGTTGGCGCGCCTGCTGACGCTGATCGACGACGACCGGCCCGGCGCACGCGAGGTCGCCGCAGCACTGTCCGAGCGCGCCGGCCGCGCCTGGGTCGTCGGCGTCACGGGCGTTCCCGGCAGCGGCAAGTCGACGCTCGTCGACGCGCTGCTCGGCGCCTGGCTCGCGCAAGGCCACACCATCGCCGTCATCGCCATCGATCCGTCGAGCCCGATCAGCGGCGGCGCGGTCCTCGGCGACCGCGTCCGCATGGGCGCGAACGCCGCGCATCCCGATGTCTTCATCCGCTCGTTCTCGGCGCGCGGCGAGCTCGGCGGCCTGTCGCACGCGGCGCGCGCCGCCGTCGACGCGTTCGACGCCTGCGGCTTCGACCGCGTCATCGTCGAGACCGTCGGCACCGGCCAGTCGGAGACGCGCATCGTCGCCCTCGCCGACACGCGCGTCGTCGTCTGCCCGCCCGGGCTCGGCGACGACGTCCAGGCGATCAAGGCCGGCACGCTCGAGATCGCCGACATCCTCGCCGTCAGCAAGGGCGACCTCGCACTCGCCGAGCAGACCGCACGCGAGATGCGCGAGATGCTGACGTTGCGGCGACGCGGCGCCCAGGGCGACTGGGCGCCGCGCGTCGTCGTCGTCAGCGCCCTCGCCCGCACCGGCCTCGACGAGCTGCTGGGCGCGCTCGACGCGCATCGCGAGGCGGCCGGCGTCGGCCGGCGCGCCGCAGCGAAAAGCCTTCGTCACGCCGCGAGCGCAGGGCGTGATGACGAAGCGCCGTCGACGTCGGCAGCGCCCGCCGCGGCACGGCCGATCGCGGCAAGGCCCGCCGCAACGCCGATCGCCGCCGCGACGTCGGCCCGCCTCGCCGACGCCCCGCTCGACGCCGCCGGCTGGCGCGACCGGATCGCCGGCCTGGTCGCGAACGACGGCCTCTGCGCGACGCTCGGCATCGCCTTCCGCTCGGGCGGCCCGGGTCGCGCCGAGGTGGCGATGACGGTCGACGCGCGCCACCTCAACTTCAACGGCGGTTGCCACGGCGGCGCGATCTTCGCCCTCGCCGATTCCGCCTTCGGCCTGGCGTCGAACTCGCACGGTCCGGTCGCGGCCGGCATCGACGCGCACATCACCTTCCAGGCCGCGGTCGCCGCCGGCGACACGCTGGTCGCGCGGGCGAGCGAGGTCCAGCGCAGCCGCCGCATCGGCGTCTACCGGATCGACGTCGTCCGCGAAGAAAGCGGCGGCGGCGAGACCGCCGTTTCGAGCTTCACCGGGACGGTGTACGTGAAGGGCTGAGGCCGGCGAAGGCGCTGCCGGAGAGGGATACACCCGAGGGTACTGTCCCGTAGTTTGTCGTCGGAACGACAACATGGCGTCAAAATTTTCCTACAGTCGTCCCACCGTTCCGGCCCCTGGCGCGCTGTCTTGCCGCGCGCCCTTCGAACCCGTGCAGACCACCTTCCCCCGACTCCTGCTCGAGCATGCCGCGGCGCGGCCGGCTGCGCCGGCATTGCGCGAGAAGGAGTTCGGCATCTGGCAGACGCTCAGCTGGAAGGCGCTCGCCGAGCTCGTCGAGGCGCTCGCCGGCGGTCTCGCCGAAGCGGGCCTGAGGCGCGGCCAGCACCTCGTCGTCATCGGCGAGAACCGGCCGCGCCTCTACGCGTCGATGCTCGCGGCGCAGTCGCTCGGCGCGATCCCGGTACCGCTCTATCAGGACGCCGCCGCGGCGGAATTCGCCTTCCCGATCGCCAATGCCGATGTCGCCTTCGCCATCGTCGAGGATCAGGAGCAGGTCGACAAGCTGATCGAGGTGCGCGCCACCTGTCCGCAGCTCGCGCGCATCTGGTTCGACGACGCGCGCGGCCTGCGCCACTACAGCGAGCCGGGGCTGGCCTCGCTCGACGCGCTCGTCGCCGCGGGCCAGACCTACGCGGCGGCTCACGCCGGGTTCTTCGCGGGCGAGGTGGCGCAGGCGAAGCCCGACGACGTCGCCGCGATGTTCTTCACCTCGGGGACGACCGGCCACGCCAAGGGCGTCGTCCACAGCCACGACACGCTCATCGATCGCGCCCGCGCCGGCGCGCGCTTCGACAAACTGAGCGCCGACGACGAAGTCCTCGCCTACCTGCCGCCGGCGTGGATCGGCCAGAACATCTTCTCGTACGCGCAGTGGCTCGCTTGCGGCTACGTCGTCAACTGCCCGGAATCGGCGAGCACGGTGACGCTCGACCTGAAGGAGATCGGGCCGACCTACTACTTCGCGCCGCCACGGGTCTTCGAAGGCTTGCTGACGAGCGTGATGATCCGCATGGAAGACGCGGCGGCGCCGAAGCGGTGGCTCTTCGACCGCTTCATGGCACTCGCCCGCCGCGTCGGCCCGGCGCGAATGGACGGCCGGCCGCTCGCCTGGCTCGATCGGCTCGGCTGGGCGCTCGGCAATGTCCTCGTCTACGCGCCGCTGCGCAACACGCTCGGCTTCTCGCGCGTTCGCGTCGCCTACACCGCGGGCGAGGCGATCGGCCCCGACCTGTTCATCTTCTACCGCTCGATCGGCATCAACCTCAAGCAGCTCTACGGCTCGACCGAGACCGCCGTCTTCGTCTGCCTGCAGCCCGACCACGAGGTGCGCGCCGACACGGTCGGCGTGCCGATCGAGGGCGTCGAGATCAAGGTGACGGAGGCGGGCGAGGTCCTCGTCCGCTCGCCGGGCCTCTTGAAGGAGTACTACAAGGATCCGGCTGCGACCGCCGAGGTGCTCGGCGCGGACGGCTGGTATCGTACCGGCGACGCCGGCTTCATCGACGCCGCCGGTCACCTCAAGATCATCGATCGCGCCAAGGACGTCGGCCGGATCGCCGGCGGCGCCAACGACGGCGCCCTGTTCGCGCCGAAGTACGTCGAGAACAAGCTGAAGTTCTTTCCCTACATCAAGGAGGCGGTCGCCTTCGGCGACAAGCGCGAGAAGGTCTGCGCCTTCATCAACATCGACATCGATGCGGTCGGCAACTGGGCCGAGAAGAGGAACCTCCCCTACGGCAGCTACGCCGACCTGGCGCAGAAGCCCGCCGTGCTCGCGCTCGTTCGCGGGTGCGTCGAGAAGGTCAACGCCGACCTCGCCGCCGACGAGCGACTCGCCGGCAGCCAGATCAGCCGCTTCCTCGTCCTCCACAAGGAGCTCGACGCCGACGACGGCGAGCTGACGCGAACGAGGAAGGTCCGGCGCGGCTTCATCGCCGAGCGCTACCAGCTGCTGGTCGATGCGCTCTACGGCGGCAAGACCGAGCAGTTCGTCGAGACGGCCGTGAAGTTCGAGGACGGCCGCATTGGCAAGGTCGCGGCGACGCTCAGGATCGTCGACGTGCCGACCTTCGCGGCCGTCGGCCGAGCCGCGTGATGGCGGCGCGCCAGGCCGGCGACGTCATCCTCGACGTTCGCAACATCAGCCTCCGCTTCGGCGGCGTCAAGGCGCTCTCCGACATCACCTTCGACGTCCGCGAGCACGAGATCCGCGCCATCATCGGTCCGAACGGCGCCGGCAAAAGCTCGCTCCTCAACTGCATCAACGGCGTCTACCAGCCGCAGGATGGCGCGATCAGCCTGCGCGGCAAGACCTTCAGCAGGATGAACTCGCGCCAGGTCGCCGAGATGGGCGTCGCCCGGACGTTCCAGAACCTCGCCCTCTTCAAGGGAATGAGCGTGCTCGACAACATCATGACCGGGCGCAACCTGAAGATGCGGACCAACCTGTTCCAGCAGGCGATCCGGTTCGGCGCCGCCGAGCGCGAAGAGACGGCGCATCGCCGCGTCGTCGAGGGGATCATCGATTTCCTCGAGATCCAGGCGTATCGCAAGACGCCGGTCGGCAAGATGCCGTACGGCCTGCAGAAGCGCGTCGACCTCGGCCGGGCGCTGGCGATGGAGCCGCAGGTGCTCCTGCTCGACGAGCCGATGGCCGGAATGAACGTGGAGGAAAAGCAGGACATGAGCCGCTTCATCCTCGACGTCAACGACGAGTTCGGCACGACGATCGTCCTGATCGAGCACGACATGGGCGTGGTCATGGACATCTCCGACCGCGTCGTCGTCCTCGACTACGGCAGGAAGATCGGCGACGGCAGCCCGGACGAGGTGCGCGCGAATCCGGATGTCATCAGTGCCTACCTCGGCACCGTCCACTGACTCGACGCGCCATGGGCCCGTTCCTCGAAACCCTGTTCGGCGGCCTGATGGTCGGCATGCTCTATTCGCTGATCGCGCTCGGCTTCGTGCTGATCTACAAGGCATCGGGCGTCTTCAACTTCGCCCAGGGCGCGATGGTGCTGTTCGCAGCGCTGGCGATGGCGCGCTTCGCCGAGTGGATCCCGAAGCTCACCGGCCTGAACAACAAGGTCATCGACAACGCGATCGCCTTCGTCCTCGCCGCGCTCGTGATGATCGTCCTCGCCTGGCTGATCCAGAAGCTCGTCCTCGGCCGGCTCGTCAACCAGGACGGCATCACGCTGCTGATGGCGACGCTCGGCATCACCTACTTCCTCGAGGGCGCCGGCCAGGCACTGTTCGGCAACAGCATCTACAAGATCGACATCGGCATGCCGAAGGATCCCGTCTTCATCTTCGAGCAGACCTTCCCCGGCGGCCTCCTCATCAACAAGGAAGACCTGTACGCGGCGGTGATCGCCGCGGCGCTGGTCGCCGTCCTCGCGCTCTTCTTCCAGAAGACGGCGACCGGGCGGGCGCTCCGCGCCGTCGCCGACGACCACCAGGCGGCGCAGTCGATCGGCATCCCGCTGGACCGCATCTGGGTCATCGTCTGGTCGGTCGCGGGCATCGTCGCGCTCGTCGCCGGCGTCATCTGGGGCTCCAAGCTCGGCGTCCAGTTCTCGCTCTCGCTGGTCGCGCTGAAGGCGCTGCCGGTCGTGATCCTCGGCGGCCTGACATCGATCCCGGGCGCGATCATCGGCGGCCTGATCATCGGCGTCGGCGAAAAGCTCTCCGAGATCTACCTCGGTCCGCACCTCGGCGGCGGCATCGAGATCTGGTTCGCCTACGTGCTGGCGCTCGCCTTCCTCCTCGTCCGGCCGCAAGGGCTGTTCGGCGAGAAGATCATCGACCGCGTATGAGCCACGCGAATCTCGGCCCGACCAAGGTCCTGCGCGGATCCGGCTCCGACGGTCCGCTGCAGGCGCCCCCTCGGGGGGCAGCGACCGAAGGGAGCGTGGGGGCATGATCTACCGCGAGAACGGGCAGTTCAAGACGAGCTATCGCGCCGACCAGCAGATCTTCCCGATCCTGCAGGACCGGATCGCGATCGGCCTGCTGCTCGTCGTCGCCTTCGTCGCGGTTCCGTTCGTCGCCGACGAGTACGTGCTGCGCGCGGTCCTGATCCCGTTCCTCATCCTCGCGCTCGCCGCTCTCGGCCTCAACATCCTGGTCGGCTACTGCGGCCAGATCTCGCTCGGCACGGGCGCCTTCATGGCCGTCGGCGCCTACGCGGCCTACAACTTCATGGTCCGGATCGACGGCATGCCGCTGCTCGTCGCCCTCCTCCTCGGCGGCCTGACGTCGACCGTCGTGGGCGTGCTGTTCGGCATCCCGTCGCTGCGCATCAAGGGCCTCTACCTCGCGGTGGCGACGCTGGCGGCGCAGTTCTTCGCCGACTGGGCCTTTCTTCGCGTCCCCTTCTTCACCCACGACTCGAGCTCGGGGGCGGTCAGCGTCGCCGGCCTGTCGATCGCCGGCATCGCGATCGAGTCGCCGGTGCGCAAGTACCTGTTCTGCCTGGCCATCGTCTGCGTCTTCGCGCTCCTCGCCAAGAACCTCGTCCGCGGCCACCTGGGCCGCGAGTGGATGGCGATCCGCGACATGGACGTCGCCGCCGCGGTGATCGGCATCCGCCCGGTCTACGCCAAGCTGACGGCGTTCGCGGTGAGCTCGTTCATCGTCGGCGTCGCCGGCGCGCTCTGGGGCTTCGTCTACCTCGGCTCGTGGGAGCCGGCGGCGTTCTCGATCGACCGCTCGTTCCAACTTCTCTTCATGGTGATCATCGGCGGCCTCGGCTCGATCATGGGCAGCTTCTTCGGCGCCGCCTTCATCGTCCTCCTGCCGCTCTTCCTGAGCCAGGTGCCGCAGCTGCTCGGCATCCCGCTCACCGTCACCGTCGCCTCGCACCTCGAGTTCATGATCTTCGGCTCGCTGATCGTCTTCTTCCTCGTCGTCGAGCCGCACGGCCTGGCGCGCCTGTGGTCGACCGGCAAGGAAAAGCTTCGCCTCTGGCCGTTCCCGCATTGACCCTTTGCCCTGAAAACCACCGATTGAAAACACTGCTGTTTCGCGCTGAACTGCACCATGGCCCTCGCGTCTCGCGACGCGGCACTTCTTACCCTGTGGAGACAACCATGATCCTGAAGACTGTCAAAGGACTCTTGCTCGGCGCCTTGCTGGCGGCGGGCGCGCTGGCGGCACCGTCGGCGGCGCTGGCGCAAGCCAAGGAGCAGTTCTTTCCGCTCCTCGTCTACCGAACCGGCGCGTACGCGCCGAACGGCACGCCGTGGGCGAACGGCAAGCAGGACTACCTGAAGATGATCAACGCCCGCGACGGCGGCGTGAACGGCGTCAAGCTCACCTTCGAGGAGTGCGAGTACGGCTACGCGACCGACCGCGGCGTCGAGTGCTACGAGCGGCTGAAGAGCCGCCCCGGCGTCGCCCTGTTCGAGCCGCAGTCGACCGGCGTCACCTTCGCGCTCACCGACAAGGCGCCCGGCGACAAGATCCCCCTGCTGACCGTCGGCTACGGCCTCTCGGCGGCGCAGGACGGCTTCGCCTTCAAGTGGAACTTCCCGATCATGGGCAGCTACTGGACCGGCGCCGACATCATCCTGCAGTCGATCGCCAAGAAGGAAGGCGGCTTCGACAAGCTGAAGGGCAAGAAGATCACCCTCGTCTATCACGACTCGCCGTTCGGCAAGGAGCCGATCCCGTTGCTGCAGGAGCGCGCCAAGCTGAACGGCTTCGAACTGCAGCTGATCCCGGTCGCGGCGCCCGGCGCCGAGCAGAAGGCGGCGTGGCTGCAGGTGCGCCAGAGCAAGCCCGACTTCGTGCTGCTCTGGGGCTGGGGCATCATGAATTCGACAGCGCTGAAGGAAGCGCAGGCGACCGGCTATCCGCGCGAGAAGATGTACGGTGTGTGGTGGGCCGGTGCCGAGCCCGACGTCAAGGACGTCGGCGAAGGCGCCAAGGGCTATAACGCGCTCGCCCTCAATCCTTCAGGACAGTCGCCGAAAGTGATCCAGGACATCCTCAAGTTCGTCCACGACAAGAACCAGGGCTCGGGCCCGCGCGACGAGGTCGGCTCGGTCCTCTACACGCGAGGCGTGCTGATCCAGATGCTCGGCGTCGAGGCGGTGCGGCGTGCCCAGGAGCGCTACGGCAAGGGCAAGGTCATGACCAGCGAGGAGGTGCGCTGGGGCCTCGAAAACCTCGCGCTCGACCAGAAGCGGCTCGACGCGCTCGGCTTCGCCGGCGTGCTGCGGCCGATCTCGACGTCGTGCGGCGATCACATGGGATCGACCTGGGCGCGGATCCAGACCTGGGACGGCTCCAAGTGGGGCATGACGAGCGACTTCATGCAGGCCGACGAGCAGATCATCAAGCCGATGGTCAAGGCCGCCGCGGACAAGTACGTCGCCGACAAGAAGCTGACGCGGCGCACGAGCGCCGACTGCCAGACCTGAGCGACATGAGCGCGTCAAGGTGCCCCGCAGGGGCACGCCCCTCCCTCTCGGAGGGAGGGGAGCGAAGCGGGGCGGGAGCAATCCTGCTCCGCAGGAGCGGGCGATGAGCGGCGCCGCCGCTCAGCGGCCGCTCCTCGATGTCAACGGCATCGAGGTGATCTACAACCACGTGATCCTGGTGCTGAAGGGCGTGTCGCTGCAGGTGCCGGAAGGCAAGATCGTCGCGCTCATGGGCGGCAACGGCGCCGGCAAGACGACGACGCTGCGCGCGGTGAGCAACCTGCTCCACGGCGAGCGCGGCGCGGTGACGAAGGGGTCGATCGAGCTGCGCGGCGAGCGGATCGAGAACCTCAGCACCGCGGCGATGGTCGAGCGCGGCGTGATCCAGGTGATGGAAGGGCGCCGCTGCTTCGCGCACCTGACGATCGAGGAGAACCTGCTCACCGGCGCCTACACGCGCCACGACGGCGCCGCCCAGATCGCGGCGACGCTCGACAAGGTCTATCGCTATTTCCCGCGCCTGAAGGATCGCCGCACGTCGCAGGCGGCGTACACCTCGGGCGGCGAGCAGCAGATGTGCGCGATCGGCCGTGCCCTGATGGCGCTGCCGAAGATGGTCCTGCTCGACGAGCCGTCGATGGGGCTGGCGCCGCAGGTCGTCGAGGAGGTGTTCGAGATCGTCCGCGACCTGAACGCAAAGGAAGGCGTGACTTTCCTTCTCGCCGAGCAGAACACGAGCATGGCGCTTCGTTACGCCGACCACGGCTACATCCTCGAGAGCGGCCGCATCGTCATGGACGGCGCGGCGGCGATGCTGCGCGAGAACGAGGACGTGCGCGAGTTCTATCTCGGCACCGGCGGCGCGGGGGCGGGCAGCGATCGCAAGAGCTACCGCGCCGTCAAGAGCTACAAGCGCCGCAAGCGCTGGCTCGCATAGAAGGAGAGATTCGATGGCCCGTGCCGATGCCGAAGCCCTGCGCGCGCTGCAGCCCGTGCTGCGCCAGCTGCGCGAGATCAAGGGCGTGAAGGAGACGCAGCCTGGCGTGTTTTACGTGCGCCGCGACGCCTTCATCCACTTCCACGACGAGGGCGGCGTGCTGCACGCCGACCTGAAGAAGCCCGGCGGCTCGGGCTTCGATCGCTTCGCGCTCGCGACGCCCGCCGAGCAGAGGAAGCTCGTCGACGAAGCGAAGCTGCGCGCGCGCAAGCTCGACGACGAGTAGCCCCGCGACCGCCCCGATGGCCGCAGCATCCGCGCCTGCCGACGCGCACTTCGACGCGCTCGAGACCCGCTCCGCCGACGAGCGCGCCGCGGCCTTGCGGCTCGCCTTGCCGGCGCAGATCGCGCATGCCGCGGCGCACGCGCCGACGCTGGCAGCGCGGCTGCGCGGAGTCGATCCGCAGGCCGTGACGTCGCAGGCCGCGCTGGCGGCGTTGCCGGTGCTGCGCAAGAGCGACCTGCTCGCGCAGCAGAACGCCGCCGACGCGCCCGATTCGTTCGGCGGCTTCGCCACGGTCGGCTGGGGCGGCTCGCGGCCGGCCGCTGCGCGCGCCGTGCGCGTCTTCGTCTCGCCCGGGCCGATCCGCGAGCCCGAGACCGCACGCGCCGACTACTGGCGCATGGCGCGGGCGCTCTTCGCTGCCGGCTTTCGCGCCGGCGACCTCGTCCACAACAGCTTCAGCTATCACTTCACGCCTGCCGGCTCGATGATGGAAACGGGGGCGCACGCGCTCGGCTGCACCGTCTTCCCGGCCGGCACCGGGCAGACCGAGCTGCAGCTGCAGGCGATGACCGCGCTCGCGCCGGCCGGCTATGCGGGCACGCCGAGCTTCCTGCGCCTGCTGCTCGAGAAGGCCGACGAGACCGGCGTCGCGCTGCCGTCGCTGACCAAGGCCGCGCTCAGCGGCGAGGCGGTTCCGCTCGCCCTGTGCGAATGGCTCGCGGCGCGCGGCATCGCCGCCTATCAGACCTACGGCACGGCCGACCTCGGCCTCGTGGCCTACGAGACCGCGGCGCGCGAGGGGCTGGTCGTCGACGAAGGCGTCGTCGTCGAGATCGTCCGTCCCGGCACTGGCGATCCGGTCGCCGACGGCGAGGTCGGCGAGATCGTCGTGACGACGCTGAACCCGGACTACCCGCTGATCCGCTACGCCACCGGCGACCTCTCGGCGGTGCTCGCCGGCGCCTGCCCGACCGGCCGCACCAACCTCCGCATCCGCGGCTGGCTCGGCCGCGCCGATCAGTCGACCAAGGTGCGCGGCATGTTCGTCCATCCGTCGCACGTCGCCGAGATCGTGCGCCGCCACCCGCAGATCGGCCGCGCCCGGCTGATCGTCGAGGGCGCGATGGCCGACGACCGCATGACGCTGCGTGCCGAGACCAGCAACGCGGTCGACGGCCTCCGCGAGCAGGTCGCGCAGACGATCCGCGACGTGACGCGGCTGCGCGGCGACGTCGCTTTCGTCGTTCCCGGCAGCCTGCCGAACGACGGCAAGGTGATCGAGGACCTCCGCCCGCCGCGCTGAGCGGCGCCGAGGTGATCGAGGATCTGCGCATGCCGCACCGAGCGGCGCCGATGTCGGGGCTTTCCACGCTGGCGCGAAGCGCGTCGCTCCGGACAATGGCCGGCATCGTCAACGAGAGATCGCCCGCCATGACCGCAGTCCGAATCGCCCTCGCCCTGGCCGCCCTGGCGGTCGCCAATACCGCTTTCGCCGAGTACCCCGACAAGCCGGTCACGATCGTCGTGCCGTTCGCGGCCGGCGGCCCGACCGACAAGGTCGCCCGCGATCTCGCCGAGGCGATGAGGAAGCCCCTCGGCGGCCAGAGCATCATCATCGAGAACGTCGCCGGCGCCGGCGGGACGATCGCCTCGAACAAGGTCGCCAAGTCGAGCAACGACGGCTACACGCTGCTGCTGCATCACATCGGCCTGAGCACGGCGCCGAGCCTGTATCGCACCTTGCCGTACAAGACTCTCGACGACTTCGAGTACCTCGGCATGATCAACGAAGTGCCGATGACGCTGATCGGCCGGTCGACGCTGCCGGCGAGCAACTATCCCGAGCTCGCCAGGTGGATCGATGCCAACAAGGGCAAGATCAACCTCGCCAACGCCGGCATCGGCGCCGCCTCGCACCTCTGCGGCCTGCTGTTCCAGAGCTCGGTCAAGGTCGAGATGACGACCGTGCCGTACAAGGGCACCGGCCCGGCGATGACCGACCTCATCGGCGGCCAGGTCGACATCATGTGCGACCAGACGACCAACACCAGCACGCAGATCGAGAGCGGCAAGGTGAAGGCGTTCGCGGTGACGACGTCGAAGCGGTTGACGACGCCGGCGCTGAAGAACCTGCCCACGCTCGACGAGGCCGGCGTCAAGGGCTTCAACGTCTCGGTCTGGCACGGCTTGTACGCGCCCAAGGGAACGCCGAAGGCGGTCGTCGACAAGATCAACACGGCGCTGCGCACCGCGCTGAAGGACGCCGAGTTCATCAAGCGCGAGGAAGGGCTCGGCGCGGTCGTCATCACCGATGCCCGCCTCGGCGGCGCCGAGCACAAGAAGTTCGTCGCCGACGAGATCGCCAAGTGGGGGCCTATCATCAAGGCCGCGGGGCAGTACGCGGACTGAGTCGAGCTGGGGACGGATGTTTGGCAAGTTCTTCGATATCGCCGAGATCGATGTCTTCGCGCGCTGGGTGTCCGCCGAGCTGCAGAAGGCGGTCGCCCCGGCCGAATGCGAAGCTCGATCCCATCGCGCCGACGCGAGGGTGCAAAAACTGAACGAGCGGGTCGCCCGTCGCGCCACGGAGTTGGTCGCCGCAACCCGCCTCAACGTCTACAAGAAGGCCAAGCTCGGAACGCTGCTGCAAGAGCTTGTCGCTGCGGCAGGGTATCCCGCAGGATTCGCCAAGCAGTTCTCGTACGATGTGACGGCCCTGGTGGCGACGGCTGACACCGAGCGAGCCTGACCCGACATGCTCCGCTGGCTCCGGCCGAGGCCCAAACGGACCCTTGAGGAGTCGCAAGCGTCCCTCGCAGCGCCCGGTTCCGCCGCACCCGCCGAGGGGGTGCAGGAGCCGGCAGCGACTTCGAGTTCGGCGCTTCGGGAATCGCCGTCGTCTCCGCCGACGACGTCGACCGCCGCTCAAAGGGCGGCCGCGCAGACACACTTCCGCTCAGCGCAACAGTTGCGCCAGAAGGGCGACCTCATCGCAGCGATCGCCGCGCTTCGCACCGCGATCCAGATCGCCCCGGATCTCGGCGAAGCTCACAACGACCTCGGCGGCCTGCTCCGCGAGCGTGGCGAGGTGAAGGCGGCCCTGGCCTCGTTTCGAGAGGCGGTCCGAACCCGTCCCAAGCTCGCCCTCGCCTGGTTCAATCTCGGAACGCTTCTGCGCGACCTGGGTGAGCTCGAGGACGCGGTCGATGCGCTGACTCGCTCGCTCGCCTTGGATCCGAAGCAAGCCGATGCCTTCTATTGGCTCGGCAACGCCTGGATGGGCCGGGGCGACGCGCATCAGGCCGAACAGGCCTACCGCGCTGCACTCCGCGTCGACGCCCAGATGCTGGTGGCTCGATGGGCGCTCACGATGGCGCAAATCGAGCCGGTTCCAGCCTCTCTGCAGGCTGCGGTCGGCTCGCGCGAAAACTTCACCCGCGAGCTGGACAAGCTGATCGCGTGGTGCAGGAGCCATCGGCCCTCGGGCGGGTTCGCCGCCGTCGGCGCGACCCAGCCCTACTACCTTGCGTACCAAGAGCAGTCGAACGTCGAGTTGCTACGCAAGTACGGGCATCTGTGCACCGAGCTCATGAAGCCCTGGGAGGCGAAAGTCGGACTGCCGGTGCGGACGTTCACGCGGGCTGCCCGCTGTCGGGTCGGCATCGTCTCGGCGCACTTCACCAATCACTCGGTCTGGAATGCGATCGTCCGCGGCTGGATGGAACACCTCGACCCGTCGAAGATCGAGCTTCACCTCTTTCATATCGCCTCTCACCATGACGGCGAGACAGCATTCGCACGCCAACGCGCCCATCGATTCGAGTCGGCGCAGCGCGATTGGTCCACCTGGGCGAAGGCGATCGTCGAGCACGAGGTCGACGTCCTCGTCTTCCCGGAGGTCGGCATGGACGCGGTGACCGCGAAGCTGGCCGCGGCTCGCTTGGCGAAGGTCCAGGTGGCCACCTGGGGGCACCCGGAAACCACCGGCTTGCCGAGCATCGACCATTTCGTTTCGGCGTCGGCGATGGAGCCGGCCGGCGCCGCGGCTCACTACGTCGAGCGGCTCACCACCCTGCCCGGACTCGGCTGCTGCGCGCGGCGTTTCGGCATCGCTGCCGAGGCCGTGGACCTTCGCTCGCTCGGGATCGCTCCGGGCACGACCAGCCTGCTTTGCCCGGGCGTTCCCTTCAAGTACGCAGCCGAGCACGACTTCCTGTGGGTCGAGATCGCCAGGCGCCTGTCACCTTGTCGCCTGATCTTCTTCCGCGGCCAGCCCACGCTGCTCGCCGAGCGCCTCGAGACACGGCTGCGCGGGCAGTTCGGCGCAGCGGGCCTCGATTTCGATGCGCACGTCGTCTTCCTCCCCTGGCAAAGCCACGATCGGTTCTTCGGCCTGATGAAGTCGGTCGACGTCTTCCTCGACAGCCCTGGCTTTTCCGGCTTCAACACCGCCATGCAGGCGGTCGAATGCGGGCTGCCGATCGTTGCCTGGGAAGGCAAGTTCCTGCGCGGTCGCTTCGCCAGCGCAATCCTGCGCGAGCTGGGCCTCGGCGAGCTCGTCGCCGATTCGGCAGGCGCCTATGTCGATGCGGTGGTCCGCCTCGCGCAGGACCTCGCTTTTCGCAAGAGGGTGCGAGCGACGATCGAACGCCGCGGGCCGTCGTTGTTCGCGAATCCCGAAGGCGCGCGAAGCATGCAGCGTTTCCTTCTCGAGGCCGCGGCCTGAGCTCGAGTCAAAGCCTGATCGGTATCGTCACCGGCCCTTCGTTGACGAGGCTCACGCGCATGTCGGCGCCGAACTCGCCGGCGGCGACGTCGCCGTGCAGGCGGCGCGCCGTCGCGAGCGCGTGCTCGTAGAGTCGGCGTCCGAGCTCGGCGCCGGCGGCGCCCGAGAAGCCCGGGCGATGGCCGCGCGAGGTGTCGGCGGCGAGCGTGAACTGGCTGACGACGAGCAGACCGCCGCCGATCGCTGCAAGGTCGAGGTTCATCTTGCCTTCGGCATCGGCGAAGATGCGCAGGCCGAGCACCTTGGCCATCATGCGGTCGGCGATCGCCTCGGTGTCGGCGGGCTCGGCGCAGAGAAAGAGCAGCGCGCCGCGGCCGATTGCCCCGACGACGCGCCCGCCGACGCTGACGCGCGCCTCGGCGACGCGCTGAACCAGGGCGATCACTGCGACGCCTGGACCGCGTTGAAGTGCGGCTCGACGTTCGACGGCAGGAGCTGGATCGAGGCGCGCAAGCCGGGAACTTCGTCCATCAGCGCCTGCTCGACCTCGCCGCGCAGCGCGGCGGCGCGGCCGAGCGTCCAGGTTGCCGGCACGTGCATGTGGACATCGAGGAAGCGGCTGCGGCCAGCGCGCCGCGTCACCATGTCGTCGAATCGGACGGCGCTTTCGTTGAAGCGCGCGAGCGTGCGGTCGATGCTCGCCTGCACTTCCGGCTCGACCGCCTTGTCCATCAGGCCGTCGACCGAAACCCAGACGACGCGCGCGCCCTCGCGGATGATGTTGGCGGCGACGCAGATCGCGACCACCGGGTCGAGCCAGAGCCAGCCGGTGACCTGGACGAGGACGATGCCGACGACGACGCCGGCCGAGGTCCAGACGTCGGCGTAGAGATGGCGCGCGTCGGCCTCGAGGGCGACCGACCGGTGCTGGCGCGACGCCGCCATCATCTTGCGGGCGAGCAGGCCGTTCAGCAGAGAGCTGGCGACGGTGAGGGCGAGGCCGAGGCCGACGCCCTCGAGCGGCTGCGGGCTCATCAACCGGCGCAGCGCGGCCCAGACGATGGCGATCGCGGCGGCGGCGATCATCAATCCCTCGAAGGCGCTCGAGAAGTACTCGGCCTTGGTGTGGCCGAAGGGATGATCGTCGTCGGCCGGTCGTGCCGCGATCGTCACCATCGCCAGCGCGAACAGCGCCGAGGCGAGATTGACGAACGATTCCATCGCGTCGGAGAGAAGGCCAACCGAGCCGGTGACCCACCACGCAGCCGTCTTCATGACGATCGCGACGATCGCCGTGAGAACAGAGAGGCGAAGCAGCGTCGCGACCCGCACCCGGACCTCGCTTCAGCGCAGCATGACGCGGGCGAACTTGCGCTTGCCGACCTGGACCACGAACGTCCCGGCCGGCACCTTCAAGCCGCGGTCGGAGACGACTGTTCCGTCGATGCGGACGCCGCCGCCATCGACCAGGCGCAACGCCTCGCTGGTCGACGGCGCGAGCCCCGCCTGCTTGAGCAGATTGCCGATGCCGAGCGGGGCGCCGTCAATCGAGATTTCGGCGATCTCGTCCGGAATGCCGCCGCGGGCGCGCAGCACGAAGTCGGCCTCGGCGGATTCGGCCGCTGCAGCGCCGTGAAACCGCGCGGTGATCTCCTTGGCGAGCGCGACCTTGGCGTCGCGGGGATTTCGCCCGGTCAGGACTTCCGCGCGCAGCTGCGCAACCTCCTTCGTCGGCCTCCAACTCAGGAGATCGAAGTATTTCCACATCAGATCGTCGCTGATCGACATCAATTTGGCGAACATGTCGTTTGGCGAGTCGGCGATGGCGATGTAGTTGCCCTTCGACTTCGACATCTTCTCGACGCCGTCGAGACCTTCGAGCAACGGCATCGTCATGATGCATTGCGGCTCCTGCCCGTACTCCGCCTGCAGCGCCCGCCCGACGAGGAGGTTGAACTTCTGGTCGGTGCCGCCGAGCTCGAGGTCGGAGCGCAGGGCCACCGAGTCGTAGCCCTGCATCAGCGGATAGAGGAATTCGTGGACGCTGATCGGCGTGCCGGCCTTGAAGCGCTTGCTGAAGTCGTCGCGCTCCATCATCCGGGCGACGGTGTAGCGCGCTGCGAGCTCGATCAGCCCGCGCGCGCCGAGCGGATCGCTCCACTCGGAGTTGTAGCGGATCTCGGTTCGGCGCGGGTCGAGAACGAGGCTGGCCTGAGCGTAGTAAGTACTGGCGTTCTCCTCGATCTGCTGCTTCGTCAGGGGCGGTCGCGTCGTGTTCCGGCCCGACGGATCGCCGATCATCGAGGTGAAGTCGCCGATCAGGAAAATGACCGTGTGGCCCAGATCCTGCAATTGGCGGAGCTTGTTCAGAACGACGGTGTGGCCGAGATGGATGTCCGGAGCAGTCGGGTCGAGGCCGAGCTTGATGCGCAGCGGGACGCCGGTCGCCTCCGATCGCGCCAGCTTCGCCAGCCACTCGTGCTCCGGGATCAGCTCGCTGCAATGACGCCGCGATTGCTCGAACGCCTCTCGGACGGAGCCTGTGACGGGATATTTCTGGGGCGCCGCCTGGGCGGGAAAAGAGGCAGACATCACTGGCTGTTACGGGAAATGAGGCTCCGACGGCCGGTATACTGCGGCGGCGTCCTACGGGGCGATGGGATGATTCCCGACACAGAGCGGACGAGCGCCACGATTCTAGTGGTGCCCCGCTCGCGACGATCAACCGACGTGCAGACCGCAAGGCGGCACCGACCGAACTGAGCGCCGAGCTCCGCAGACATTGAAATCGCTGACATCACTTGATGTCGCCTGGGACTACGCCTCGGCGCACATCGCAAGCTTCGCTGCACGCTATCCCCGCACCCTCGCGGCCACGGTCTCCCTCGGCTTGGCCGGCTTCGCCGCGACCGCCTTCGGCATTGCGCCGCAGGTTCCCGACGCGGCCGACCTGCCGCAGCGGACGCTCGTGGAAAACGTAGCCACCGTCGACCTCCACACCCAGCTCGACGCGCTCGCCGAGCACGACCTCGACCTCTACCGGAGCGACGTCACCCGGGTCAGCGACACGGCCGACTCGCTCCTGGCCCGGCTGAACGTCGCCGACGCCCGGGCGGCCGCTTTCCTGCGCAGCGACTCGGTCGCGAGGAAGCTTCTCGAAGGTCGCGCCGGCAAGCGCGTCCAGGTGCGCGTCGACTCGCGCGGCGCGCTCGAGGAGCTGGTGGCGCGCTACGCCGCGCCCGGCATCGACAAGCTGCCGACGCAGTTCACGCGGCTGCGCATCCAGCGCATCGCCGACAGGCTCGTCGCCGACACGGCCAACCTGCCGCTCACCTCGCAGATGCTGATGGCGGGCGGCACGATCCGCTCCTCGCTCTTCACCGCGACCGACGAAGCCGGCATTCCCGACGCCGTCGCGACGCAGCTGGCCGAGATCTTCGCCAACGACATCGACTTTCGCCGGGAACTCAAGCGCGGCGCGAGCTTTTCGGTCGTCTACGAAGCGCTCAGCGCCGACGGCGAGCAGATCACGTGGGGTCCGGTGACGGGCCGCGTCCTCGCCGCCGAGTTCGTCAACAAGGGACAGACGTTCTCGGCCATGTGGTTCAAGGACGGCGACGCCAAGGGCGGCTATTTCGGCCTCGACGGGCAGAGCAAGCAGCGCTCGTTCCTCGCCAGCCCGCTCGAGTTCTCGCGCGTGACTTCGGGCTTCGCGATGCGCATGCATCCCATCCTCAACAGCTGGAAGCAGCACAACGGCGTCGATTACGGCGCGCCGGTGGGCACACCGGTGCGAACGATCGGCGACGGCGTCGTCGAATTCGCCGGCTGGCAGAACGGGTACGGCAACGTCATCCATATCCGCCACAGCAACGAGCGCTCGACGGTGTACGCGCACCTGAGCCGCATCGACGTCGGCAAGGGCCAGCGGGTCGACCAGGGCGTGATCATCGGCGCCGTCGGCCAGACCGGCTGGGCGACGGGGCCGCACCTTCATTTCGAGGTCAAGATCGACGGCCAGCAACAGGATCCCCTGTTGGTCGCGCAGACCTCGGAAGCGGCGGTCGTCGCACCGGCGTCGAAGGCGCGCTTCGGCCAGCTCGCGCTGAGCGTTCGCGCCCAACTCGGCGTCGCCGAGACGCTGCCGCGCACGCCGCTCCTCGGCGAGTAGCGGCGATCGAAGGTCGCGCCATCGCGGTGCCGCGTCGGCGCCGGATCCACCGCAACGCCGAGGGCGCCTGCCGCGGCTGCCAATGACATCGCTTTTCATCGGCTTGATGTCGGGTACCTCGCTCGACGGCATCGACGGCGTCGTCGTCGACTTCGCCGCGACGACCGGCCGCGCCGCGGTGCGGGTACTGGCCCATGCCAAGCGCCCCTTCGCGGCGACGCATCGCGCCGAGCTCGCCGCGCTCAACCGCTCCGGCGACGGCGAGATCCACCGCGCCGCGCTTGCCGCCAATGCGCTGGCCCGCGAGTACGCAGCGCTGGTCGAAACGCTCTGCGCCAACGCATCGCTGGCGCCTGACCGGATCGCGGCCATCGGCTGCCACGGCCAGACGGTCAGGCATCGTCCGGGCGAGTTCGACGGCGTCGGCTACACCGTGCAGATCAACGCGCCGGCGCTTCTCGCCGAGCTGACCGGCGTCGACGTCGTCGCCGACTTTCGCAGCCGCGACGTTGCCGCCGGCGGTCAGGGCGCACCGCTCGTTCCCGCCTTCCATCGCGCCCTCTTCGGCCGCGCCGATGCGACGGTCGCAGTGCTCAACCTCGGCGGCATCGCCAACCTCACCGTCCTGGGCGCCGACGGCGCGACGATCGCCTTCGATTGCGGCCCCGCGAACACCCTCCTCGACCTCTGGAGCGAGCGCTCGTCGGGACGCGCCTTCGACGGCGACGGTGCCGCCGCCGCGCGCGGCATCGTCGACCCGCGCCTTCTCGACGCGCTCCTGGCCGAGCCCTACTTCGCGCTGACGCCGCCCAAGAGCACCGGCCTCGACCTCTTCAACGCGCAGTGGCTCGACGCCCGCCTCGACGCGGCCGATGCGCGAGCCCGGCTGCGCGCCGACGACATCCAGGCGACCCTCGCCGAGCTCACCGTCCGCGTCGTCGCCGACGCCTGGCGACGTCAGGCCGCCGGCGCCGCCGAGCTGATCGTCTGCGGCGGCGGCGCCTTCAACGCCGACCTGATGCGGCGCCTGAGGCGCCTGCTCGCGCCGATTCCGGTGCTGGCGAGCGACGGCCGCGGTCTGCCCGCGGACCAGGTCGAGGCGGCGGCGTTCGCATGGCTCGCGCACGCCTTCGTCGATCGCGTTCCGGGCAACGTGCCGACTGCGACCGGCGCAGCCGGCCCGCGGATCCTCGGCGCGCTCTATCCCGCGCGCTGAAAGCGCCCCCGAAGACTCCCGGCGCGCCCACGCAGCGCCAAAGAAAAAGCCGCCTCGCGGCGGCTTGCTTCGGAGGCCTCGCGGCGACTCAGGCGGAAAAGCTCGAGCCGCAGCCGCAAGTCGTCGTCGCGTTCGGGTTCTTGATGACGAACTGCGCACCCTGGAGGTCGTCCTTGTAGTCGATCTCGGCACCGGCGAGGTACTGCAGGCTCATCGCGTCGATGAGGAGGGTGACGCCGTTCTTGGCCATCGCCGTGTCGTCGTCGTTGACGATCTCGTCGAAGGTGAAGCCGTACTGGAATCCCGAGCAGCCGCCACCCTGCACGAAGACGCGCAGCTTCAGGTCGGGATTGCCCTCTTCGTCGACGAGCTCCTTGACCTTGTTGGCCGCGCTGTCGGTGAAGACGAGCGGCGGCGGGGGCGCATCGGCCTCCGGCGAGCTGACGATGTTGTCGGCGACTGCGCTCATGCGACGCTCCAGAAATAGACGAGAACCGCCATTATCGGCGAACCGCCGCGCCGACGAGCGCGACGGGGACAAGGACCAGATGCGGGCCGTGACCGAAACGACAAGGCCGCCGGAAGGCGGCCCTGTCATGCCGATCCGGACGGGGCCGATCAGCGCTTGCTGAACTGCTTCCTGCGGCGGGCGCCGTGCAGGCCGACCTTCTTCCGCTCGACCTCGCGGGCATCGCGGGTGACGAAGCCGGCGCGGCTGAGGTCGGGCTTCAGCGCCGCGTCGTAGTCGATCAGGGCGCGCGTGATGCCGTGCCGGACGGCGCCGGCCTGGCCGGTCTCGCCGCCACCGTGGACGTTGACCTTGACGTCGAAGGCGGCGTCGTTGGCGGTCAGCACGAGCGGCTGGCGCACGACCATGATCGACGTCTGGCGCCCGAAATATTCCTCGACCGGCTTGCCGTTGACGAGGATCTGGCCGCTGCCCTTCTTCATGAAGACGCGGGCGACCGACGATTTGCGCCGGCCTGTGCCGTAGTTCCAGTTTCCGATCATCGCGGCGCGTCCTGAAGAATGTCGAGTTTCTTGGGTTGCTGCGCGGTGTGCGGATGCGTGTCGCCCGCATACACCTTCAGCTTCTTGATCATCGCGTAGCCGAGCGGGCCCTTGGGCAGCATGCCCTTGACGGCCTTCTCGAGCGCGCGGCCCGGGTGACGAGCCTGCATGTCCTTGAACTTGAGGCCGCGGATTCCGCCCGGGTAGCCGGAGTGCCGGTAGTAGATCTTGTCCTCGGCCTTGTTGCCGGTGACCCGGATCTTGTCGGCGTTGACGATGACGATGAAATCGCCGGTATCGACGTGAGGCGTGTAGATGGCTTTGTGCTTGCCGCGCAGGCGGAGGGCGACTTCACTGGCCACCCTGCCCAAGACCTTGTCGGTCGCGTCGATCACAAACCACTCATGCGTCACTTCGGCGGCTTTGGCGCTGAAGGTTTTCATGGGTTCTGACGGTAGATTCAAGCCTCTTGCTGCGCCGACTCGGCCCCGCTTCGCAGTGGCGGGCTCTCGCTCGGTCGCCTGTATCCGAACGTCGCGAGACGGTCGATCTTCGCCGAGGCAGATGGCGAAAAGCCTTCGAGTATAGCCGGTGTCGGGTGTGACAGCCGCCATCGCCGACGCCGCTGGAATGCGCTCCCTGGCCAAAGTCTCTACACTTCGGGTTAACCCTAGGTACATCCATGAGTCTCCTGCCCGAACTGGACGCTCCCGTGCGCGACCCCACGCTGCCCACCGGCGAGCCTGTGACTCCGGCCGATTCGCCGGCGCGGCCGGGACGCGCCTGGGTGCCGATCCGCTCCCTCGGGCCGCGTCACCGCGAACGGATCGCCGCTCACCTGACCGCCCTCGACGAGCGCTCGCGCTACCTGCGCTTCGGCTACGCCGCCAGCGACGCGCACATCGCCCGCTACGTCGACACCCTCGACTTCGAGCACGATGAGGTCTTCGGCATCTTCAACCGGCGCCTCGAGCTGATCGCCCTCGCCCACCTGGCGCACCGCCCCGAAGACGCCCCTCGCGGCAGGCCGGCGGCCTCCGAGTTCGGTGTCTCGGTGCTGCCCAACGCGCGACGCCGCGGCTTCGGTCGGCGCCTCTTCGAGCACGCCATGCTGCACGCGCGCAACCGCCAGGTCGAGACGATGTTCATCCATGCCCTGAGCGAAAACACGGCCATGCTCAAGCTGGCACGCGGCGCCGGCGCGACCATCGAGCGCGACGGCTCGGAGTCGGAAGCCTGGCTCAAGCTGCCGCCGGATTCCTTCGCCTCGCATCTCGACCAGCTGCTTGTCGATCAGGCCGGCGAGATCGACTACCGCATCAAGGCGCAGGCGCGCCGCCCCGAGCCCGCCGCACCCGCCAGCCGCGACGACGCCGCGGCGGCAACCTCGGCTGACGCGGAGTCCTAGCCGCTCGTCAGTTTTCGCATGGTCTTGGCCCGCCGCAGTCGTAAGAGGGATGGCCGGATCGGCGCAGTCGCCGCTAACATCCAACCCTTCGCCTGGCATGCACGCCGGGAATCCCGGCGCTCTGGATTGGACGGCTCGTGATGGAAAGGCTTCCGTGGATCGCAGCGGTGCTGGCGCTCTCGCTGCTCGCGGTCGTCATCCTCGTCGGGATCTGGATCCTGCGCCGCCCGAAGCGCCTGCCGCCGCTGCCCACCGAGTGGTCGCTGTCGGCGCGGCCGGTGTTCTCGACCGACGAGCGCCGCGTCTACAAGCTCTTGCGCGAAGCGCTGCCGCATCACATCGTTCTCTCGAAGCTGCCGCTGGTGCGCTTCTCGCAGCCGAGCGATCCGGCCGAGGTGCGCTTCTGGTACGACCTGCTCGGCGCCATCAACGTCACCTTCGCGGTCTGCAGCGCGAACGGCCGCGTCCTCGCCGCGATCGACCTCGACACCGACCGCGGCAACTCGCGCCGCATCCTGCAGATCAAGCAGTCGGTGCTGGGCGCCTGCCGCATCCGCTACCTGCGCTGCCCGGTCGACAACCTGCCGACGGCGGCGGAGCTGCAGCTGCTCGTGCCGAGCAGCACGGCAGCGACGGCACGCGGCCCGCAGCCCGGGATCGTGCCGCCGCGCGACCTCGACGAAGCACGCGATTCGCTCGCCAGCACCGTGGCGACGCGGCGCGCCCAGCGCAGCGCGCTCTGGCAGGATTCGTCGGTCTTCCAGGATTCGTTCTTCGCGCCGGACAGCCGGCTCGACAGCCTCGGCAACAGCGAGTTCGCATCGCTGTCGTTCGCGAATCCGCGCACGCCCGCAGCGCGCAGCGCCAACGGCCACGACGCGACGCTGGGCGTCGTCGAGCGCAACGGCGCCGCGCCGTACCCGGCCGGCAAGTCCGGCGAAGACGGTGACGACACGGCGGGCGTCGTCGTCGACACGCCGTCGCCGCTCACCTCGCGCTCGCATCATTAGCCGCACGCGCCGGCCGCTGCCGGCGTTCATCGATGGGCGCTGACGCTTCCTCCGACACGGCCGCCGCCCAGGCGCCGTACACCGACCTCACTCCCGGCGGCGTTCTCGATGCGCTCGACGCGGTCGGGCTGTGGGGCGACGGCCGGCTGATCCAGCTCAACTCGTACGAGAACCGCGTCTTCCAGGTCTTCCTCGAAGGCGGCCGCGTCGTCGTCGCCAAGTTCTATCGGCCCGGCCGCTGGAGCGATGCGCAGATCCTCGAGGAGCACGCGTTCGCTGCCGAGCTCGCGCGCAGCGAGATCCCGGTCGCGGCGCCGATCCCGCTCGCACTCGACGCGCGCTCGCCGCACTTGGCCGCGGTCGCGAGCGCGGGCGCCACCCTCGCGCGCCTGAGCACCGATGCCGGCGCCGTCTACCGCTTCGGCGTCACCGAGCGGCTCGCCGGCCGCGCCCCCGAGCTCGAGGACGCCGAGGTGCGACGCTGGCTCGGCCGCTACATCGGCCGGCTCCACGCGGTCGGCGCGGTCGCGCCGTTCGCGCAGCGCATGACGCTCGACGTCGCGACCTACGGCGAGGCCAGCCGCGACTTCCTGCTCGCGCAGCGCCTCGTCTCCGACGACGTCGCCGAGCGCTGGCGCGTGCTCGCCGAGCAGGCGCTCGCCGTCTGCCGCGGCGCCTTCGCCGCGGTCGCGCCGCGGCAGATCCGCCTCCATGGCGACTGCCATCCGGGCAACATCCTCTGGACCGATGCCGGCCCGCATTTCGTCGACCTCGACGACGCCGTCATGGGGCCGGCGGTGCAGGACCTCTGGATGCTGCTCTCAGGCGATCGCGCCGCGATGACGCGCCAGCTCCTCGACGTCCTTGAGGGCTACGAGGCGTTCATGGATTTCGACTGGCGCGAGCTGCGCCTGCTCGAGCCGCTGCGCACCTTGCGCATGCTCCACCACAGCGCCTGGATCGCGCGGCGCTGGAGCGATCCGACCTTCCCGATCAACTTCCCCTGGTTCGCGAGCCCGGCCTACTGGGCCGACCAGTGCACGCGCCTCGCCGAGCAGCTCGAGGCGATGGCCGAGCCGCCCCTCGGCGGGCCGGCCTGACCTCGACGGTCGTCCCAGCAGGTGTCAGGCGGCAGCGCCGCCGGCAGAACGCCGCCGGCGCTGCGCCCTCAGGCGAGAAGCAGCGCGTTGACACGCCTCACGTAGGCGGCCGGATCCTCGAGCTGGCCGCCTTCGGCCAAGAGCGCCTGATCGAAGAGGATGCCGGCGAGGTCGTCGAAGCGCTCGCTCGACTCGAGCCGCTTGACCAGCGGATGCTCGGCGTTGACCTCGAGGATCGGCTGCGATGCCGGCGCGCCCTGCCCGGCCTGCTTCAGCAGGCGCGCGAGGTGGCCGCTCATGTCGCCCTCCTCGACGACGAGGCAGGCCGGCGAATCGACCAGTCGCGTCGTCACGCGAACGTCCTTGGCGCGGTCCTTGAGCGAGATCCTGAGCCGCTCGAGCGTCGGCTTGAACGCGGTCGCGGCTTCCTCGGCCTGCTTCTTCTCGGCCTCGTCGGCGAGCTTGCCGAGGTCGACCGAGCCCTTGGCGACGCTTTGCAGCGGATGGCCGTCAAACTCGTAGAGATGCGAGAGCAGCCACTCGTCGACGCGGTCGGTGAGCAGCAGCACCTCGATGCCCTTCTTCTTGAAGATCTCGAGCTGCGGGCTGTTCCTGGCTGTCGCCAGCGTGTCGGCGGTGACGTAGTAGATCGCCTCCTGGCCTTCCTTCATGCGGCTCGCGTACTCCGGGAGCGACACGTTCTGGGTGCTGCCGTCGTCGTGCGTCGAGGCGAATCGGTAGAGCTTGGTGAGGCGATCACGGTTGCCGTGGTCCTCGCCGATGCCTTCCTTGAGGACGACGCCGAAGTCCTTCCAGAAGGCGGCGTACTTGTCCTTCTCGGCGGCGTCCTCGCTCTCGGCGAGGCCCTCGAGCATCGACAGCACGCGCTTGGTCGAGCCTTCGCGGATCGCCTTGACGTCGCGGCTTTCCTGGAGCAGCTCGCGCGAGACGTTGAGCGGCAGATCGCTCGAATCGATCACGCCCTTGACGAAGCGCAGGTAGACCGGCATCAGCGCCTCGGCGTCGTCCATGATGAAGACGCGCTTGACGTAGAGCTTGACGCCGCCGCGCTTGTCGCGGTTCCAGAGATCGAAGGGCGCCTTCGCCGGGATGTAGAGCAGCTGCGTGTATTCGCTCCGGCCCTCGACCCGGTTGTGCGTGTAGGCGAGCGGCGCCTCGCTGTCGTAGCTGATCTGCTTGTAGAACTCCTCGTACTGCTCCTTGGTGATCTCGCTCTTCGGCCGCGACCAGAGCGCCGACGCCTTGTTGACGGGCGCCCAGTCGCCCTTCGTGACCTGCTTCTTCGCCTCCTCGTCCCACTCCTCCTTCTGCATCAGGATCGGCAGCGAGATGTGGTCGGAATACTTCGAGATGATCGAGCGCAGCTTCCACGACGAGAGGAACTCCTCCTCGCCCTCGCGCAAGTGGAGGATGACGCTCGTGCCGCGCTCCGGCCGCGCGATCGTCTCGACCTCGAACTCGCCGGCGCCTTCGGAAGTCCAGCGCACGCCTTCTTCGGCCGGCAGGCCGGCGCGGCGCGACTCGACCGTGATCTTGTCGGCGACGATGAAGCCCGAGTAGAAGCCGACGCCGAACTGGCCGATCAGCTGCGCGTCCTTCTTCTGGTCGCCCTCGAGCGCCGACACGAACTCGCGCGTGCCGCTCTTGGCGATCGTGCCGAGGTTGGCGACCGCCTCTTCGGCCGACAGGCCGATGCCGTTGTCGGTGATCGTGATCGTCTTCGCGTCCTTGTCGAAGGCGACGCGCACCTCGAGCTCGGTTTTGCCCTCGTAGAGCTCGGGCTTGAGGGTCGCCTCGAAGCGCAGCTTGTCGCACGCGTCGGACGCGTTCGAGACCAGCTCGCGCAGGAAGATCTCCTTGTTCGAGTACAGCGAGTGGGTGACGAGGTGCAGGATCTGCTTGACCTCGGCCTGGAAGGAAAGGGTTTGCTTGTCCATCGACGGTTCCGGGACGATTGAAGGAAGAGGCGGCCCGAGCGGCCGGGCGCCGCAGCGGCGCGTCGGCAGATGGCGGCGCGGCCGGGCCTTTCAAGGCCGGATCCTAGAATCGAACGACACCCCCGGGGAGACGGCATGAACCGATGGCATCGTCGCCAAGCGATCGCCTGGACGCTGGCATGGGCCGCGCTCGGCGCGCAGGCGCAGGGCGCTTCGGCACCGGCGGCCAGCGATGGCGCGCGCGAGGCGATCCGGCAAGAGGTCGATCGCGTCAAGATCGTCGGCCCGGCCGAGGTCGTCCTCATCGACCAGGCCAGGCTTGCCTTGCCCTCCGCGCGCATGTGGGTGCCGCAGCCGGTCGCCGGCCGGATCCTCGAGGCGATGGGCAACCGCCCGGGGCCGCGCCTGCTCGGCCTGATCTATCCGCTCGGCGAAAGCGAAGACTGGATCGTCGTCGCCGAGTACGAGCCCTCGGGCTACGTCAAGGACGACGACGCGCGCGACTGGAACGCCGACGACTTGCTGAAGAGCCTGAAGGACGGCACGGCGGAAGCGAACGAGGAGCGGCGCAAGCGCGGCTTTGCCGACATCGAGGTGACAGGATGGGCGGAAAAGCCCACCTACGACGCGGCGACGCACCGCCTGGTGTGGGCGGCGCTGGCGGCGCAGGCCGGCCAGCAGAGCGGGCCGACGATCGTCAACTACAACACCTACGCGCTCGGCCGCGAGGGCTTCATCAGCCTGAACCTGCTCACCGACAGCAGCCATCTCGGCGCCGACAAGAAGCAGGCGCGCGACCTGCTCGGCCACCTCGAGTTCGTGAGCGGCAAGCGCTACGCCGACTTCGACAGCAAGACCGACCACATCGCCGAGTACGGCCTGGCCGCGCTCGTCGCCGGCGTCGCCGCGAAGAAGCTCGGCCTGCTCGCGATCATCGGCGTCGCCGTCGTCAAATTCTGGAAGATCGGGCTGCTCGCCCTCGTCGGCGGCGGTGCGCTCTGGCCGCGCCTGAAGGCGCGCTTCGCCGGGAAGAAGAATGAAGCGCCGCCACCGCCGTGATCAAGCTTCTCCTTCTCGTCCTCTCGGGCGCCAAGCTCGGCAAGCTGTTCGCGAGCGGCGGCACGATGCTGATCTCGCTCGTCGTCTATGCCTTCGTCTTCGGCTGGCGCTACGCGGCCGGCTTCATCGCCCTGCTGTTCGCGCACGAGATGGGGCACTACCTCGCCGCCCGCCAGCGCGGTCTGGCGGTCGGCCTGCCGACCTTCATCCCGTTCGTCGGCGCCTGGATCGACTTGAAGGAGCAACCGCGCGACGTCGAGACCGAAGCCTACGTCGCGCTCGCCGGGCCGCTGCTCGGCACCGTCGCGGCGATCGCCTGCTACCTCGCCGCCGACGACGGCGGGCCGCGCTGGCTGATGGCCGTCGCCTACGCGGGCTTCTTCATCAACCTCTTCAACCTGCTGCCGATCTCGCCGCTCGACGGCGGCCGCATCACCGCCGTCCTCTCGCCGCGGATCTGGTTCGTCGGCGTGCCGCTGCTCGGCGCGATGTTCCTCTGGCACCCGAACCCGGTCCTCATCCTGATCGCCCTGTTCGCGGCGCCGCAGCTGGTCAAGGCCTGGAAGTACGAGCCGAAGGCGCCCGAGAACCAGCGCTACTACACGATCGCGCCGCGGCGCCGGCTCGAGTACCTCGCGCTCTACTTCGGGCTGGCGGCGTACCTCGCCTTCATGGCGTACCGCACGCACGCGCTGATCGCGCCGGGCCCGTCGTGAGGACGGTGCGCGCGGTCCGCTACGTGACGCCGCTGCGCGAGGGCGGCTCGCTGCCGGCGATCGTCGAGGCCGACGACGAGGGCCTGTACGTCCTCAAGTTCCGCGGCGCCGGCCAGGGCCCGCGCGCGCTGATCGCCGAGCTCGTCGCCGGCGAGATCGCGCGCGCCGCCGGCCTGCCGGTGCCCGAGATCGTCTTTGCCTGCGTCGACGCCGACCTCGCCCGCACCGAGCCCGACGCCGAGATCCAGGATCTCATCCGCGCCAGCGCCAGCCTCGTCGACGGCAGCCAGGGGCTCAACCTCGCGCTCGACTACCTGCCCGGCTCGGCGACCTTCGATCCGCTCGCCTGGCGGCCCGACGCCGAGCTCGCGTCGCGGATCGTCTGGTTCGACGCCTTCGTCACCAACCTCGACCGCACGGCGCGCAACACCAACATGCTCGTCTGGCACGACAGGCTCTGGCTGATCGACCACGGCGCGGCGCTCTACTTCCATCACTCGTCGCCCGACTTCGGCGCGCGCGCGGCGAGCCCGTTCGCGGCGATCAAGGATCACGTCCTGCTGCCGTTCGCGAGCCGTCTCGACGCCGCCGATGCGGCGATGACCGCGCAGCTGACGGTCGATCGCTTCGCCGCGATCACGGCGCTCATCCCCGACGACTGGCTCGACGCCGACCCGCACTTTGCGAGCAAGGCCGCCCACCGCGCCGCCTACGCCGACTACTTCGCGCAGCGGCTCCGGCCGCCGCGCGCTTTCGCAGAGGAGGCGGCCCGTGCCCGATCCGTGCACGTATGACTACGCGATCGTCCGGGTCGTGCCGCGCGTCGAGCGCGGCGAGTTCGTCAACGTCGGCGCGATCGTCTCGTCCGACGCCGAGGGCTACCTCGCGGCGCGCTTCGCGGTCGACGCGGCGCGCCTGCTCGCGCTCGACCCGCACGTCGACCTGAAGGCGGTGCGCACCGGCCTCGACGCGATCGCCGCCGTCTGTGTCGGCGGTGCCGCGGCGGGCGCGATCGGGCGGCTGACGCTGCGCGAGCGCTTCCACTGGCTGGTCGCGCCGCGCAGCACGATCATCCAGACGTCGGCCGTCCACACCGGCCGCTGCGACGACCTCGCGGACGAGCTCGACCACCTGCTCGAGACGATGGTGCGGCCGCCCTCGCCTTCACCGCTGCCGCCATGAACGATGCTGCCGCGCCGGCCGGCGAGCCGGCCGCCGACCTGCCGTTCCGGCCGATCGCCGAGCTCGTCCGCGAGCACGCGCGCAGCGCGCCGCGCCGGGCGGCGATCGTCGACGCGACCATCACGCTCGACTACGGCGCCCTCGACGCGCTGATGGACCGCGTCGCCGCGGCGCTGCAGCGCGACGGCGTCGCGGCCGGCGAAGCGATCGCGATCTGCGCCCTCAACTCGACGCGCTACGCGGCGATCTTCCTCGGCGCCCTGCGCGCCGGCGTCGTCGTCGCGCCGCTCGCGGCGTCGGTGACGGCGGCGAGCTTTCGCTCGATGGTCGCCGATTCCGGCGCGCGCCTGCTCTTCCTCGACGCCAGCGCCGATGCCGTGCTCGACGACGACGCCGGACTGCCGCGCCGGATCTCGCTCGACGGCAACGCGCAAGGGACGGCGTTCGACGACTGGCTGGCGCCGCCCGGCAGCGTGGCGAAGGCCGTCAACGTCCGCGCCGAGATGGCGTTCAACATCATCTATTCGTCGGGAACGACCGGCACGCCGAAAGGCATCGTCCAGCCGCACGGCATGCGCTGGACGCACGTCATGCGCGGCGGCCGCTTCGGCTACTCGCGCGACACGGTGACGCTGCTGGCGACGCCCCTCTACTCGAACACGACGCTCGTCGTATTCTTTCCGACCGTCGCCTTCGGCGGCACCGTCGTCCTGATGGACAAGTTCGACGTCGACCGCTATCTCGCCCTCGCCGAGCACCATCGCGTCACCCACACGATGCTCGTTCCCGTGCAGTACCAGCGGCTGATGGCGAGCCCGCGCTTCGGCGCGCACGACCTGTCGTCGTTCCACATGAAGTTCTGCACCAGCGCGCCGTTCGCGGCGGCGCTCAAGGCCGACGTCGTCGCGCGCTGGCCCGGCGGCCTGGTCGAGTTCTACGGCATGACCGAAGGCGGCGGCACCTGCATCCTCGCCGCGCACGAGCATCCGACCAAGCTGCACACCGTCGGCCGCCCTGCCGAGGGCCACGACATCCGCCTCATCGACGAGGCCGACCGCGAGCTGCCGCCCGGCGCGACCGGCGAAGTCGTCGGCCACTCGGCCGGCATGATGGCCGGCTACCACGGCCAGGCCGCGAAGACCGCCGAAGCCGAATGGTTCGACGCGACGGGCAAGCGCTTCATCCGCACCGGCGACGTCGGCCGCTTCGACGACGAGGGCTTCCTCACCCTCGTCGATCGCCGCAAGGACATGATCATCAGCGGCGGCTTCAACCTCTATCCGAGCGACCTCGAGGCGGTGCTGCGCGAGCACGCCGACGTCGCCGAGGCCGCAGTGGCCGGCGTGCCGTCGGAGCGCTGGGGCGAGACGCCGGCGGCGTGGGTCGTCGTCCGCGACGGCGCGCCCATCGATGCCGAGGCGCTGCGCGCCTGGGCCAACGAGCGCGTCGGCAAGACGCAGCGGATCGCCTTCCTCGAGATCGTCGCCGAGCTGCCGCGCAGCGCGATCGGCAAGGTGCTGAAGCGCGCGCTGCGCGATCGCTTCGTCGCCGAACATCCATCCTCATCCGGAGCTTCCCATGGCTGACGCACGCCACCCCGCCACGCCGCTCGGCGCGAGCGGTCTCAAGGTCTCCAGACTCTGGCTCGGCGCCATGATGTTCGGCGACCAGACCGGCGAGGCCGAGGCCGGCCGCATCGTCGCCGCGGCGCGCGATGCCGGCATCAACGCCATCGACACCGCCGACGCCTACGCCGACGGCGAGTCGGAGCGGATCACCGGCCGCCTGATCGGCAGCGACCGCGAGCGCTGGGTGCTCGCGACCAAGCTGGCCAATCCGACGAGCCCCGAGCCGAACGATCGCGGCCTGTCGCGCCGGCACATGATCCGCGCCCTCGACGCGAGCCTCAAGCGCCTCGGCACCGACTGGGTCGACATCCTCTACCTGCACCGCGACGACGAGACGACGCCGATGGAGGAGACGGTGGCGGCGATGGCTCACCTGCTTGCGAGCGGCAAGGTCCTCTACTTCGGCGTGTCGAACTTTCGCGCCTGGCGCGTCGCCCGCATGGTCGAGACGTGCCGCGCCGCCGGCATCCCGGCGCCGATCGTCTGCCAGCCGCCGTACAACGCCATGACGCGGGCGATCGAGACCGAGCTCCTGCCGTGCTGCGCCAACTACGGCGTCGGCGTCGTCGCCTACAGCCCGCTGGCGCGCGGCGTCCTGACCGGCAAGTACGCGCCGGGCGCGACGCCGCCCGAAGGATCGCGCGCGGCGCGCAACGACAGGCGCATCCTGCAGACCGAGTTCCGGCCCGAGTCGCTCGCGCTCGCCGGGCGCCTCGTCGAGCACGCCCGCGCGCGCGGCCTGACGCCGCTGCAGTTCGCGCTCGGCTGGGTCTGGAACAACGCGCTCGTGCACGGTGTCATCGGCGGGCCGAAGACGCTGGCGCAATGGCAGGAGTACATCGCCGCGATGGATGCGAGCTTCGACGGCGCCGACGAAGCCTTGGTCGATTCGCTCGTCGCGCCGGGGCACGCGTCGACGCCGGGCTATACCGATCCGGTCTATCCGGTCGCCGGTCGCCAGCCGCGCGTCCGCTGAGCGATCGGTTCAGCGCGGGCCATGGCCGTCAGTCGTTGACGGCGTGCGGCTGGCGCTTTTCGTACCAGTGGGTGATTCGCGTCCCGTCCCAGTGCAGCGCCAGGTGCGCCGCCGCCTTGGCGTGGCGCAGCGCGCGCGGCCGGAAGATGCCGACGCACTCGCCGCCGGCATGGCGAACGCTCGGATAGCGGATGCCCCAGCTCTGCGCGCCGCGGAGGCGCCGGCCGAGGCTCTGCGACGGGCCGTAGTCGTCGGCATCGAGGACCGAGGCGTAGCGGTTCGAGTTCGCCGCGTCGCCGTCGACGTCGAGCAGGTCGTGCAGCTCGGCCTCGACGCTGGCGGTGATGAGGCGCATGTCGAGGTCGAGCGCCGGTTCGTTCGTGCGGCGCAGGAACACGCCGCGGTGGTGGCTCACCTCGGCGATCGCCGTGTCGAGCGAATGGGCGGCGTAGTAGACGCCGTAGGTGCCGTCGGAAAAGCGCGAGCCTTCCGGATTGAGGTGCGTGAACGCCGCCATCACCGGCGTCGCGCCGGGGCCGGTCAGGCGCTCTTCCTTCGGCACCAGCGTCAGCTCGCCGATCTCGTCCCGGATGCGCGGGTTGGCGAGCGCCTCGATCGCGAAGACGACGTCGAGATCGGCCGGGTCGGCGATCGCGTCGTAGAGGCCGACGGTCGGATAGCGCGACGGGATCAGCCGATACGACGGCCGCCAAGAGACGCGCCGCAGCGGCACTTTGCCGGCGTCGACGCTCATTCGGAAGCCTTTGCGCCCGGCGCGGCACCCGCCCCGGCGGCGGCGCGGCGGCTCATGCCTTGCCGCCGCGCTGCGCGTCGAGGTACTGGCGGACGACGTAGAGATCGGCGACCTGGCCGCCGAGCATGCGGTCGAGCGCCGAGCGGCCGGCGAAGAGCGGCGCGCTGTTGGGCTTGCGAATCCATTCGTCGGCGCGCCGCGCCGCCGGAAAGAGGATCTGCAGCGACGAGTAGATGCCGAACAGGTGCGACAGCCGCTCGAGCAGATGGCGGTCGAGCGGCGCGACCTTGCCCTGCTTCCACTGGTAGAGCGTCGTGCGGGCGACGCCGAGCAGCGTCGTCTGCTCGGCGACCGCGAGCTGCCAGGCGTCGGCGAGGCGAAAGAAGGTGCGCAGCGCCGCCGCGGCGGCGCGCGCCGAGGTCAGGTCGACGGCAGGAACATCGGGCTTGAGAAGAGCGCTCATCGGTTCGGCAGACCACCCCATGCTTTCGGGGTGCGCGGGCAATCTAGTCCATTTGCGAACAAAAAGCAATGGATTGTCCGCACGCGGACAACGGGAAACGGGCGACCGAAGGCGCGTCAGCGGGCATGCGTCACGCCGCCGTCGACGACCAGCGTCGAGCCGACGACGTAATCGCCGGCGCGCGAGGCGAGGTAGATCGCCGCCCCAGCCATGTCGTCGTCGATGCCGATCCGCCCCGACGGGATGCGCGCCTTGACGGCGTCGGCGCGGTCGCGCGCGTCGCGGTTCATCTCGGAGGCGAAGGCGCCCGGCGCGATCGCGCTGACGATGACGTGCTCCGGCGCCAGGCGCAGCGCCATGCGCCGCGTCAGCTGGATCAGGCCGGCCTTGCTCGCCGCGTACGAGTAGGTTTCCTGCGGATTGACCGAGATGCCGTCGATCGAGGCGATGTTGATCACCTTGGCCGGCCGCTCGGCGCTCGCCGCCTTGCGCAGCGGCCCGGCGAGCGCCTGGGTGAGGAAGAACGGCGTCTTCAGGTTGAGGTCGACGACCTTGTCCCAGCCCTTTTCGGGGAAGGTGTCGAAATCCTCGCCCCAGGCGGCGCCGGCGTTGTTGACCAGGATGTCGAGCGAGGACTCGTGCTGCGCGTAGGCGGCGACGAGCGCCTGCACGCCCTGCGCGTCGGACACGTCGGCCGGCAGCGAGATGCAGGTGCCGAGAGGCGACAGCTCGCGCGCCGTCGCGTCGCACGCCTCGGCCTTGCGGGCGGAGATGTAGACGGCGCGCGCGCCCGCCTTCAGGAAGCCGGCGGCGATCATGCGGCCGATGCCGCGCGAGCCGCCGGTGACGAGCGCGCAGCGGCCGGCGAGGGAGAAGAGGTCGTTCATGAGGGCGATCCTGAAGCTGAGACGCGGGCGCACGTCGAAGCGACGGGCGGGCGCCAGCCTACACCCGGCGACGGCGACGGCGCCGTGGGCACGGCCGTTGCTGCGAAGACCCTCGCCATGAACGACACGCCCGAATCACCCGGCAGGCCGCGCTGACTCGACCGGAAAGAGACCCGCCCTTGGAACAGAAATGGCCGCAGACGCTGTGGATCGTCAGGCACGGCCAGAGCGCGGGCAACGTCGCCCGTGACGCCGCCGAGCTCGGCGGCCTGGCGACGATCGAGCTCGCGCATCGCGACGTCGACGTGCCGCTCTCGCCGCTCGGCGAGCTGCAGTCCGACGCGCTCGGCGCGTGGTTCGCCGGCCTGCCGCGCGACCAGCGGCCGAACGTCGTCCTCAGCTCGCCCTACGTGCGCGCACGGCAGACGGCCGACCGCGTCCTCGATGCCTTGCAGGACCGGACCGACCGGCGCCAGCCCGACGATCCGGCGATCGCCTGCGTCCGCGACGAGCGCCTGCGCGAAAAGGAATTCGGCATCCTCGATCGACTGACGCCGCTCGGCATCCGCGCCAAGTACCCCGAGCTCGCCGAGCAGCGCGTGCACGTGGGCAAGTTCTACTTTCGTCCGCCCGGCGGCGAGAGCTGGTGCGACGTGATCCTGCGCCTGCGCAGCTTCCTCGACATGCTGACCCGCGAGTACCGCAGCGATCGCGTCCTCGTCGTCGCCCACCAGGTGATCGTCAACTGCCTGCGCTACCTGCTCGAGCGGCTCGACGAGGCGCAGATCCTGGCGATCGATCGCCTCAGCGACGTTCCCAACTGCGCCATCACGTCGTACGCGTTCGACCCGCGCGCCGGCCGGCGCGGCAAGCTCGTCCTCCAGCTCGAGAACTTCGTCTCGCCGCTGCGCGAGGCCGGCGCGCCGGTGACGGCCGAGCCCGACCGGCCGGCGGCACCCAAGTCGTGATGGCCGACCTCGAGCCGACGATCGACATCGACGCGAGCCTGCTGCGCGCCTGGCCGCTGCCGCGCCTGAACGGCAGCGCCGACAAGGAAGAGCGCGGCTCGACCCTGGTCGTCGCCGGCAGCGCCGAGACACCGGGCGCTGCCCTGCTGGCCGCGACGTCCGCCCTGCGCGCCGGCGCCGGCAAGCTCGCGGTCGCGACGGTCGCGAGCATTGCGCCCGGGCTCGCCCTCGGCCTCGCCGAGGCGCGCGTTGTGGCGATGGCGGAAAGCGAGGGCGGCGGCCCGGCCGGCGACGGCCTGGCGCGGATCGAGCCGCTGCTCGCCAAGGTCGACGCCGTGCTGGTCGGACCCGGCCTGCTCGACAGCGCAGCGACGCGCGCGTTCACGCGTCGCCTGCTGAAACGGGCGACGCGCGCCGCCGTCGTCGTCGATGCGCTGGCGATGGACGTCGTCCTCGACGTCCGTCGCTTCGAGCGCACGCCGCTCCTGACGCCGCACGCCGGCGAGATGGCGCATCTCGTCGGCCGGGCGAAGGAAGAGGTCAGCGCCGACCCGGAACGCCACGCGCGCGAAGCGGCGCTGCGCTGGAACGCCATCGTCGCGCTCAAGGGCGCGACCACGTACATCGCCACGCCCGACGGCGATTGCTGGCGCCACGTCGACGGTCATGCCGGCCTCGGCACGTCGGGGTCCGGCGATGTCCTCGCCGGCCTCATCGTCGGCCTCGCCGCGCGCGGCGCCCCGCTGGCGCAGGCGGCCGTGTGGGGCGTCGCCCTGCACGCCCGCGCCGGCCGGGCGCTCGCCGAGCGGCTCGGCCCGATCGGCTACCTTGCCCGCGAGCTGCCCGGCGAAGTGCCGGGCCTGCTCGAAAAACTCGCCCACTGATGCGGAGGCCGACCATGAAGAGCGCACTGCAACCCTACTTCGGCAAGCGCGATTTCAAGATCACCAGCGAGCCGCAGGGCGGCAAGGCGTCGAAGGACGCGCTCCGCTTCGTCGTCCAGAAGCACGACGCCAGCCGGCTCCACTACGACTTTCGCCTCGAGCTCGACGGCACGCTGAAGAGCTGGGCGGTGCCCAAGGGGCCGAGCCTCGATCCCGCCGACAAGCGCATGGCGGTCCACGTCGAGGACCATCCGATCGACTACGGCGACTTCGAGGGGACGATTCCGAAAGGCCAGTACGGCGCCGGCGAGGTGATCGTCTGGGACAACGGCACGTGGGAGCCGGTCGGCGACCCGCGCGCGGGCTATCGCGCCGGCAAGCTGAAGTTCCGCCTCGACGGCAAGAAGCTGCACGGCGGCTGGACGCTGGTGCGAATGCACGGCCGTGAAGGCGAGCGCCAGGAGCCGTGGCTGCTCATCAAGGAACGCGACGAGTGGGCGCGGCCGAGCACGGAATTCAGCGTCGTCGAGGCCGAGCCGGCGAGCGTCCTGTCGGACCGGACGATCAGCGAGCGGCCGACGGCGTCGGCGAAAGCGGCGGCCGCGAAGACGACCGCGACGACGCCGGCCGAGAAGACCGCCGTCGCAGGAAAGACCGCTTCGGCGAAGACCGGCGCGGTGAAGACGAGCGCGGCGAACACCGGCGCGGCAAAGAAGAGCTCGGCGAAGACGAGCGCGCCGAAGAGCAGCACGGCCAAGAAGGCCGCAGCGAAGAAGGCCGCGCCGACGACCGCCGCGGCGGCCAAGCAGGCCACGCGATCGTCGACCTCGAGCCGCGTCGCCGCCGGCGCCGAGGTTTCGCTGCCCGCCGCCGCGGTCAAGGCGAAGCTGCCCGAGACGCTGAGCCCGCAGCTCGCGACCCTCGTCGCCGAGCCGCCGAACGATTCCGGCTGGATCTACGAGATCAAGTTCGACGGCTATCGCATCGTCACGCGCGTCGACGGCGACGACGTGCGCCTCTTCACCCGCCGCGGCAACGACTGGTCGGCGCGCATGCCGGGGCTGGTCGCGGCGGTGCGATCGCTCGGCATCGGCTCGGGCTGGCTCGACGGCGAGATCGTCGTCGGCGGCGCCAACGGCGCGCCCGACTTCAACGCGCTGCAGAACGCCTTCGATTCGGCGCGCACCGACACCATCCAGTACTACCTCTTCGACCTGCCCTACTTCGCCGGCCACGACCTGCGCAAGGCGCCGCTGGTCGAGCGGCGCGCCACGCTCGCGGCGGCGCTCGAGCGCGCGCCGCCGCAGGAGCGCGTCCGCTTCAGCCAGCACTTCGACTCGAGCCCGAAGGAGCTGCTCCAGAACGCCTGCCGCATGCGCCTCGAAGGGATGATCGGCAAGCGCGCCGATGCGCCGTACGTGTCGCGGCGCAGCCCGACCTGGATCAAGCTCAAGTGCACGCAGCGCCAGGAGTTCGTCGTCGGCGGCTGGACCGATCCGCAGGGCTCGCGCACCGGCATCGGCTCGCTCCTGCTCGGCATCCACGACGAGAACAAGCACCTGCGCTTCGCCGGCGGCGTCGGCAGCGGCTTCGACCAGAAGACGCTCGCCGCGGTGAAGCAGGCGCTCGCCGCGATCCCCGCCGAGACGACGCCGTTCTTCGAGAAGCCGCGCGACGTTCGCGGCCACTGGGTCGAGCCGAAGCTCGTCGCCGAGGTCTCGTTCGGCGAGTGGACGCCCGACGGCCGCATCCGCCATTCGGTCTTCCACGGCCTGCGCGACGACAAGGACGCGAGCGCGATCGGCCGCGAGCTTCCGGCCGCGCCGGCAACGGCCGCGGACGTCGAAGCGGAGAAGGCGGCACCGGCGCGGAAGACGGCGGCGAAGAAGTCGACCAAGGCGCTCGCAGCGACGGCGGCGACGTCCGCATCCGCCCCCGCGGCAACGACGGCAGCCAAGCGAAGCGCGAAAGGCACCGGCGACGCCACCGTCGAAGGCATCCGCATCAGCCATCCCGACCGCGTCATCGATCCGTCGACCGGCATCACCAAGCTCGAGGTCGTCAACCACTACCTCGTCGTCGCCAGGCTGATCCTGCCGCACCTCGTCGGCCGGCCGGTCTCGCTGGTTCGCGCGCCGGCCGGGATCACCGGCCACCTCGTGTTCCAGCGCCATGCCGGCACGCTGCGCATCCCCGAGCTGCGCGAGCTCGATCCGTCGTTCTCGCCCGATCACGAGCCGATGGTCGAGGTCGACTCGTTCACCGCGCTGATCGGCGCGGCACAGGCCAACGTGATCGAGTTCCACACCTGGAACGCGACCAGCAAGGACCCGCAGCACCCCGACCGCATCGTCTTCGACCTCGATCCCGGCGAAGGCGTCGCCTGGGCCAGGATGCAGGAAGGCGCGGCGCTGATGCGCTCGCTCCTCGAGCAGATCGGCCTGGCGAGCTTTCTCAAGACGAGCGGCGGCAAGGGTCTGCACGTCGTCGTGCCGATCGCGCCGAAGGACGACTGGGACACCGTCCGGGAGCTCGCCAAGCGGATCGTCGAGCACATGGCCGAGACGATTCCCGAGCGCTTCGTCGCCAAGAGCGGGCCGAAGAACCGCGTCGGCAAGATCTTCGTCGACTATCTGCGCAACGGCTTCGGCGCGACGACGGCGAGCGCGTGGTCGGCGCGGGCGCGGCCCGGGCTCGGCGTGAGCGTCACCTGCGAGTGGGACGAGCTCGGCGCGATCACGGCCGGCGACCACTGGACGATCCGCAACGTGCACGAGCGCATCGAGGAGCGCGGCGAAGCCTGGCGCGACTACGCGAAGACGCGCCAGACGATCGCCAAGGCGATGAAGGCGATTGGCGTCGAGCGTGCGACTGCGTGAAGCGCGCTGGCTCAGATCGCGCCGACGCTTCCCGTCACCGGCAGGATGATCCCGGTGATGTAGCCGGCGCACGCCGGCGCGGCGAGGAAGACGTACGCCGGCGACAGCTCCTCGGGCTGCGCCGGCCGCTTCATCTCGGTGTCGCTGCCGAACTCGGCGACCTTGTCGGGCGGCGAATCGGCCGGATTGAGCGGCGTCCACACCGGCCCGGGCGCGACCGCGTTGACGCGAATGCCCTTGTCGATGAGGTTCTGCGCGAGCGATTTCGTGAACGCGTGGATCGCCCCCTTGGTCGCCGAGTAGTCGAGCAGCTTCGGGCTGCCCTCGAGGCCGGTGACCGAGCCGGTGTTGATGATCGCCGCGCCCTGCTTCAGGTGCGGCAGCGCCGCCCGGGCCATGTAGATGTAGCCGAAGATGTTGGTGTGGAAGGTCTCTTCCAGCCGCTCGTCGCTGAGGTCCTCGAGCGACTCGGCGTGCTCCTGGAAAGCGGCGTTGTTGACCAGCACGTCGAGCCGGCCGAACGCGTCGATCGTCTTCCTCACGACCTTCTCGGCGAACTTCGACTTCGTGACGTCGCCGGCGACGAGCAGGCAGCGCCGTCCTTCGGCCTCGACGCAGCGCTGCGTCTCGGCGGCGTCGTCGTGCTCGTCGAGGTAGGCGACGGTCACGTCGGCACCCTCGCGCGCGAACAGCACCGCGACCGCGCGGCCGATCCCCGAGTCGGCGCCGGTGACGATCGTGGCGAAGCCCTCGAGCTTGCCGCTGCCGCGGTAGTCGGGCGCCATGAACTGCGGTGCGAGCGCGAGGTCGGCCTCGCGGCCGGGCTTCTCCAGGTGCTGCGCCGGCAGCTTGTCGGGATGAGGCCGCGCGCCGGCCTGGACCGCCGTCTTCTTGTCGTCGCTCTTCTTCTTCGCCGCCGCGCTGTCGCGGCGATCCTGCTCGGCCTGGATGCGGCGCTGCCGGCGCGCCGTCGCTTCGGCCGATGCCGTCGGATCGGCCGTCGCTGTGCCGTTGCCCTTGGCCTTGCCGGCGCCGGGTCGCGCGCTCATGGCCGTCGCGCCGGCGCCGCGCTCGATCGCGGATCGCCCGGTTCATTCGCAAGGAAAAGCGGCCGCTGCCGGTGCGGCAACGGCGCGAAAGGCTCGACGTGATTCATGGCGTGCTCGATCGGGAGGTCGTCGAATCGGGCAACGGCTGTGCCCGATGCCCGTCGGCGCGACGCCGATTCGCGTCCCGGGCTCAGGGAGTCGCTGCCAAGACCGGCGCGGGCACAATCGGCCGATGAGCGATCCGCTCCACCTCGTCGACGCGACGATGTTCTGGAGTCCGACCGGCGGCGGCGTCCGTCGCTACCTGCAGACCAAGCACGACTGGCTCGCCGGCCAGCCGGGCTGGCGCCATTCGATCGTCGTGCCGCGCGTCGCCGGCAGCGCGGCGAGCGCCACGACCTTGCCGTCGGTCGCGCTGCCCGGCAGCGGCGGCTACCGCTTGCCGCTCCGCCGCGCCGCGATCGCCCGCGTCATCGCCGGCCTCGCACCCGACCTGATCGAGGCCGGCGACCCGTACCGCGTCGCCTGGGGCGCGCGCGATGCCGCGCAGACGCTCGGCATTCCGGCGCTCGCCTACTGCCACTCGAACATCGTCGCGATGGCCCGGCTCGCCGCCGGTGCGCGCCTCGGCGCCGCCGCGGCGCGCTTCGCCGCGCGCTATGCGCGTCACGTCTACGCCGGCTTCGACCTCGTGCTGGCGCCGAGCCGCAGCATGGCCGCGCACCTCGCCGACTGGGGCGTGGCGCGCGTCGCCTGCCAGCCGCTCGGCGTCGACACCTCGGTCTTTCGACCGGCGGCGCGCGATCCGGCCTGGCGCCAGGGCCGCGGCTGGTCGGCCGAGACGCGCCTGCTCGTCTACGCCGGCCGCTTCGCGCCCGAGAAGCACCTCGACGTCGTCGCCGACGCGGTGCGGCGTCTCGGCGCGCCCTACGTGCTGCTCGCGGTCGGCGCCGGACCGGCGCCGCCGCCGGCGGGCGATCGTGTCGTCGTCCTGCCCTTCGTCGCTTCGACGAGCGCGCTCGCGACCGTGCTGGCGAGCGCCGATGCCTTCGTCCACGCCGGCGACCAGGAGACCTTCGGCCTGTCGGTGATCGAGGCGATGGCGTGCGGCACGCCGGCGGTCGTCCGCGCCGCCGAGGGACTCGGCGAGCTCGCCGGCGGCGGCGCCGCGCTCGCCGTGCCCGCGGGCACCGGCGAGGGCTTCGCCGCGGCCATCGCCTCGCTCTTCGAAGGCGACAGGAACGCGCTGGCGCGAGCGGCGCGGCGCCAGGCCGAGGCGAGCGACTGGCGCAGCGTCCTCCCCGGCCTGCTCGGCCACTACCTCCGCCTCGTCGGCGACGGCCGGGCGACGGCGGCTTCGGCGCCGGGCGACAGCGCCGAAGCCTTGCAGCGATGAGCGGATCGAGCGAGCGGACGGTCTGCGTCGTCCTCCACGACGCCGCGCCGTCGACGCGATCGGCGTGCGTGCGAACGCTCGCCGCGGTGCGCGAGGTCGCCGGCGACGTGCCGGTGACGATCCTCGTCGTGCCGCGCTATCACGACGAGGCGCCGAGCGCCGACTTGGACGCCTGGCTCGGCGAGCGCGTCGGCCGCGGCGACGAGCTCGCGCTGCACGGCTGCACCCACCGCGACGACGGTGCGCCGCAGGGCTGGCTCGACGGCCTGCGGCGCCGCCGCTACACGCGCGGCGAGGGCGAGTTCTGGTCGCTCTCGCGCGAGGAGGCGCTGGCGCGCATCGACGTCGGCATCGCCTGGTTCGCGAAGAACGGCTGGCCGCTGACGGGCTTCGTCGCGCCGGCCTGGCTGCTCGGGCCGGGCGCGCGCGCGGCGCTCCTCGAGCGTCCGTTCGACTACACGGCGACGCTGCGCCAGCTCGTCCACCTGCCGGCGCAGATCGCGGTGACGAGCCAGAGCGTCGTCTACAGCACGTCGAGCGCGTGGCGGCGCGCGAGCTCGCTCGCCTGGAACGCGGCGGTCGACCTCGCCGAGCGCGGCAACCCGCTGCTGCGCCTCGAGCTGCATCCGCACGACGCCGACTTCGCCGCGGTGAAGCGCTCGTGGCAGGCGATCCTCGAGCGCGCCCTGCGCCGGCGACGACCCGCGACCGTCGCCGAGTTCATGCGCCGCATCCGCCCGGCCGCCGCCGGCACCGGTCTGGATGACGGCGACGCCGGGCTGCCGGCCGCTACAGCAGATTGAAGCTGACGGCGGCGATGACCGCGCCGATGATCGCGCCGACGATCACGTCGCTCGCGTAGTGCAGCCCGAGGACGATGCGCGAGACCGCGACCAGGATCGTGAACGGCCAGACGAAGAGCGCGAACATCGGGTAGTACGCGGTCAGGATCAGGCTGAACGCGACCGAATGCAGCGTGTGGCCGCTCGGGAAGCTGAACTCGTCGAGCGAGCGCCCGCAGGCGCGGATGTCGGGGCAGGTTCGGTACGGCCGCGGTCGCGCGATCCAGCGCTTGATGATCTTGTAGACGACGAGATCGACGATGCCTACGCCGATCATCCGCACCGCCGCCGAGGTGCCGACCGCGCCGCCGGCCCAGGGCAGGCACGCGATCACCGCGTACCAGAGCCAGCCGTCGCCGACCCGGCTCACCGCGTCGAGGAGACGGACGACCCAGGCGCGCGCGGCGGCGCGGTGCATCCAGCGCGCGAACGTGCGCTCGCGTTCGACCCAGATCAGCTGTTGCTCAGGCCACGACGGGGATGCGTGCGGGGGGCGCTTCGGTGGCATGGACGGTGTCTTCCAGACGGGCCTCGAAGCGCGCGAGCACCTCGGGCCAGGTCGCGCGGCGCGCGGCGGCGAGCGCCGCGGCGCGCATGGGTGGGAGCGAGACGGCCGGATCGGTCATCGACACGACCGCGGCGATGAACGCGGCCTCGTCGTCGGGCGCGACGAGACGGCCGCTGACGCCGTCGTCGACGTGCTCGGCCGGGGCGGCGACCGCGAACGAGACCACCGGCAGCGCCGAGGCGAGCGCCTCCATGACGACGTTGCCGAAGGTATCGGAGAGGCTCGGAAAGAGGAACAGGTCGGCCGACGCGTAATGCGCGGCAAGCTCGGCACCACGCTGCACGCCGACGAAGCGGGCCTCGGGGTGCGCTGCCTGCAGACGCGATCGCGCCGGACCATCGCCGACGACGACGAGGCGCGTTCCCGGATGCGCGGCGCGCGCCTGCTCGAACGCGCGCAGGCCGAGCTCGACGTTCTTTTCGGGCGCGATCCGGCCGACCATCAGCAGCACCGGCGCCGCGCCGGCGCCCCACTCGCGGCGCAGCGCGGCGCGGCGTCGCGTCGGCGCGAAGTGCTCGGTGTCGACGCCGCGGCCGACCATCGTCAGGTTGTGGAACTCGGCCCGGCCGAGCTCGCGCGCCGCCGCCCGCGTCGGCACGAAGGTCCGCTGCGTCAGGTTGTGAAAGCGGCGCAGCAGGCCGAGCACCGTCGTCGCGAACGCGCCGACACCGTAGTAGCGGCTGTACTGGTGGAAGTTGGTGCGGAAATCCGATGTCGTCGGGATGCCGAGCGAGCGCGCCGCGGCGAGCGCCGACCACGCGAGCGGGCCGGGCGTCGCCAGGTGGACGATCTCCGGCAGGGTGCGCTGGAAGCGCCGCACGAGGGGCGCGACGCGCGCCAGGCCGAAGCGCAGCTCGCGGTACACCGGAATCGCGCAGCCGACCGTGCGCAGCTCGTCGTTGGCGTCGAGGGCGGTTTCGCCGGGCTGGCGCGGCCGGATCAGCTCGACGTTGTGGCCGCGGCTGCGCAGGAAGCGCACCGTCCGCTCGACCGTGAGCGACACGCCGTTCAGCTCGGGCGGGTAGGTTTCGGTGACGTAAGCGATCCGCATCGGGCGTGGTGAAGCGTCCATCGGGACATTCTGGCAATCGCTATGCCAGTCCGAAGTAGGACTCGGCCGCGAAGCGCGAGCGATCGTGAACGGCCGACATGACGACGCCAAGACAACCCCGACACGAACGGCGACAGATGCAACCTCGGCTAGTCGCCTTCGAGGTAAACGCAGACCACCCGGAGAGTGCGCGTTCGCTTGCAGAAGGCGCGCAGGGCGAGGAGCAGCGGCACGGCCAGGAACGCGCCGGCGATGCCCCAGAGCCAGCCCCAGACCATCACCGCGAGGAAGACGAACACCGGCCTCAGGCTCAACCGGTGGCCCATGATCATCGGGCTGAGGAAATTCGCCTCGATGCCGTGCAGGAGGAGGAACGCCGCCGGCGGGCCGAGCATGGCGACGCCGGTGCCGAAGGTGACGCTGCCGGCGAGCAGGAGGAGCAGCGTGATGAGCAGCGGCCCGATGTAGGGAATGAAGGCGAGCACGGCGGTCGTCGTTCCCCAGAGCACCGGGTTCGGCAGGCCGATCGCCCAGAGCGCGAGGCCGGTGGCGACGCCGAGGGCGACGTTGACGAGGCTCATCGTGCTGATGAAGAGGCCGATGTCGCGCTGCGCCTGGCGCACGCCGGCCAGGATCAGGGCGCGGGCGCGCGGCCGGCGCACGACGGCGATGGTTCGCATCACCAGCCAGCGCTCGGAAGCGAGCAGGAAGTACAGCAGGATCACGGTCGCCGACGCCGACAGCGCGAACGAGATCGTCTCGCCGATCGCCAGGCGCGTGAACAGCCAGCCTTCGCTGGCGAGGCGCTCGCCGAGCGGATCGACGGGCGCCGCCGCCGCCGTGGCGGGGCGCGCCAGCGATGCCGGCGGCGCGTACGGAAAGAGCGCGTCGCGCCAGCCTTGCAGCGCCTCGGCGAGCTGGTGGACGACGAAGGGCGCGCGCGACCACCAGGCCGCCGCCGGCGCCGCGACCAGCATCAGCAGGAGGACGGCGACCCCGAGCACGGCGCCGATCACCAGCGCCGCGCCGATGTACTCGTGGATGCCGCGGCGCTGCAGGGCGCGCACCGGCGCGGCGAGGACGAAGGTGAAGACGACCGCGATCGTGACCGGCAGCAGCAGCGGCCGCGCGTGCTCGAGCAGGAAGACGATGGCGACGAAGAGCAGGCCGCGGCCGAGCCAGGTCGCCGCGCTGCGGCGGCCGGTCGGATCGATCGTGATCGGAGCCATGGCGCTGGCGATGATGGCATGGCCGTTGCCCCGTCGCTGCGGTGCCGAATGGCTAGAGTCGCGAGGACCATGGCGACAAGACGACCCCCGTCCGCGGCGGCGGCGAAAGCGAAGGCGGCGCCGGTCGCCGCGGCGCCAGAGCGGCCGTTGCCGACGCCGATCGAGCCGATGCTGGCCAAGGCCGTCGCCACGCTGCCGACCGCGGGCGACTACCTGTTCGAGCCGAAGTGGGACGGCTTTCGCGCCATCGTCTTCCGGCCAGCGGGTGGCGAGGTCGCGATCCAGAGCCGCGACCTGCGCCCGCTCGATCGCTACTTCCCGGAGCTGCGTGCCGCCCTCGCCGAGCAGCTGCCCGAAGGCACGATCGTCGACGGCGAGATAGTCGTCGTCGGTGCCGCCGGCCTCGACTTCGACGCCTTGCAGCAGCGCCTGCATCCGGCGGCATCGCGCGTCGCCAGGCTCGCGGTCGCGACGCCGGCCTCGTTCGTCGCCTTCGACCTGCTCGCCGCCGCGGGCACGAGCCTCGTCGACGAGACCCAGGCGACACGGCGCGGCGCGCTCGAGGAGCTGCTCGCGCAGGCGCGGCCGCCGCTCTATCTCACGCCGGCGACGCGCGACGGCGCCATCGCCGCGGCATGGCTGCGCGAGTTCGAGGGCGCCGGCCTCGACGGCGTCGTCGCCAAGCCGCTCGACGCGCCTTACCAGCCCGGCAGGCGGGCGATGCTGAAGATCAAGCACGCGCGCACGGCCGACTGCGTCGTCGCCGGCTTTCGCTGGCACAAGAGCACCGAAGAGGGCGGGCCGGAGGCGGTCGGCTCGCTCCTGCTCGGCCTCTACGACGATGCCGGCGTCCTCCATCACGTCGGCGTGACGTCGTCGTTCACGATGGCGATGCGGCGCCAGCTCGTCGCGGTGCTGGCGCCGCTGCGCAGGAACGCCCTCGCCGGCCATCCCTGGCGCGACTGGGCCGGGCAGGATGCCGCGGCGAAGACCTCGGCCGACGGCGACGCGTCGCAGCGAATGCCCGGCGCGACCAGCCGCTGGAGCGCCGGCAAGGATCTCGCGTGGCAGCCGCTGCGGCCGGAGCGCGTCTGCGAGGTCAAGTACGACCATCTGCAGGGCGACCGCTTCCGCCACGGAACGACCTTCCTGCGCTGGCGCGGCGACAAGCCGCCGGAGGCGTGTCGCTACGACCAGCTCGAGGTCGTCGCGCCCTATGCGCTGAAGAAGATCTTCGGCGCCTGAACGCGACGGCGGGCTGCGCCGCTCGTCACGCCGCCGGCGTCGGCGCCGGCGGCGTCTCGACGGCGGGCCGGCCGGTCTCGGCGCGCATGCGCTCGAAGAGCCCGTACCAGTCGATCCGCCGCGTCGCGACCATCAGCCCGGCGAGGACGGCGAACAGCATGATCGAGCCGAGGAGGAGCGCCGTCTGCTCGAGCTGGAGCAGCGCGTAGAGCGCGGCGTAGAGCGCGGCGACGGCGGCGCCGAAGGCCGCGCCGGCGCGGCTGCCGCGCAGGACGAACGAGCCGTAGAAGGTGAGCAGCGCCGTGCACGCCGCGGCGGCGGCGAGGTAGGCGACGGCGAAGGGAACGTGCTCCGAGAGGCTGACAAGAAGGAGGAAGAACACCGCCAGCGCCGAGCCCACGAGCAGGTACTCGATCGGATGCACGCGCAGGCGCCGCATCACTTCGACCGCGCCGACGCCGACGAAGGTCAGGGCGATGAAGAGAAGGCCGTACTTGGTCGCCCGGTCGCTCAGCACGTACGGGCTCACCGGGTCGATGAAGGCGACGCCGAAGGTCTCGACGCACGCCGTCCGGCGCGCGTCCTCGCGAGGCGAGACCTCGTCGACGACGCTGTCGTAGAGGCGGCACGCAGGCGCGCCGTACGCCGCCGCCTGCGGCGCCGTCGTCGCCAGCGCGTTGAGCTGCCACCGCGCCGTGAAGCCGGTCTCGCCGACCTGCCGATCGAGCGGCAGGAAGCGGCCGGCGAACGACGGGTGCGGCCAGTCCGACGCGAGGGCGACGCGGGTGCTGTCGCCGACCGGCGCGAACGCGAGCTCGCCGGTGCCGACGAGTTCGAGGCCGACCTCGGCGCGCAGCGGCCGGCGCCCGCCCGCGAACGACTCGGCGACGTCGGCGTGGAAGCCGCGCGGATGCGCCGCGTGCTGGGTGCCGGCGAGGACGGCCACGACGGCGCCGTCGATCTGCATCGCCGCGCTGCGCACGCCGCGCGAGTCGCCGAGGGCGACGAACATCACCGGCGCGTCGCACTGCAGGCGCGAGCCCGGGTGCTGCGCCTGCGGCACCAGCGTCGCGCCGTCGTTCCAGGCGGCGACCAGGCGCGCCTTCAGGACGTAGCCGTTGACCTTGAAGATGCCGCGATAGCGCGGCTCGATCGCGACGTCGCCCTTGACGTCGAGCGTCGCCGGCGTCGCGCTCAGCTTGAAGTCGCGTCGCTCGGTCACCGTCTTCCGGTCCTTGCCCTCGCCCTGCGTCGCCTCCCAGGCCTCGCTGCAATCGCGCTCGATCACCGGCCCGACCAGCGTCTGCGCCGAGGCGAGGCTGGCGGCGACGCTGCGCTCGGCCTCGCGCAGGCGCCCCTCGCGCTCGGCGACGATGCCGCCCACCGATTGCAGGGCCAGGACGAGGGCGATGACGACGCCGGCGAGGGCGATCGTCTTGCCGAGGAGGGGAAAGCGCCGGATTGCCATGGCTGTGCCTTTTTCGACGGGTTGCGCCGCGACCGGCGGCGTGGGCGGAAGAATCGACCCCGGAAGCGAAGAAAATACGAAGCGGAGGTGGCCTGGCGGGCCGGCCGGTGAAGCGACGATGAAAGTGCGCGGCACGGGTCTTGCGCCCGCCCGGTCGCCCGAACTGGCCGACTCCCCGGCCTCTCATCGGCGCTCTTCGGACGCCGGCTTTCTTTACCCTAGGCCTTGCCACAACCTTCCCAGCCCTCATGACCCTCTTCGGCATCGAACTGCGCAGACCCTCCTTCAACGAAATCACGGCCGCGACCGTCATGGCCGTCGGCCTCTGGGTTGCCGTCATCGGCCTCGCCCAGGCGACCGGCCACGGCCTGCAGGCGCGCGACGCCGGCGCGGTGCTCGTCGTCGCCGTCTGGGGCTGCATCGGCGTTCGCGTCGGCTTCGGCGTCGGCAAGGGCGGCCGCCACCTCGCCGCGCACGTCGGCGTCAGCGCGATCCTGCTCGGTCTCTACCAGGGCGCGCTCGTCCTCGCCAGCTGAGGCGGCGCGCCGGCGTTCGGCCGAGCCGCGTCACCAGGCGACAAGCTGCTTCTGTAGGAGTCGGCTGACGCTCTGTCAGGCTGCCCACTCATGGGCTGGAGCAACGCCGCCGCATAGCCTAGCCACGTTTCCAGCAGCCGCCTCGCGGCGGGTGCTGTGAAGCGTCAGCGCCGGCCAGCACATGCCATTTCCTGGGATGGGCGGGTCGTCTTCAACGGCTTGGACAGGGGAAGAGCATGAACTTCATCATTTGGCTTGTCGTGGGCGGCCTCATCGGTTGGGTCGCGAGCATGATCATGAGAACGGACGGGCAGCAGGGCATCATCCTGAACGTCGTCGTCGGCATCATCGGCGCGATGTTGGGCGGCTGGCTGCTGGCGCCGATGTTCGGCACCGGCACCATCAACCAGAACGACTTCAGCCTCGCCGGCCTGGGGGTCTCGCTCCTCGGCGCGATCATCCTGCTGGCGATCGTCAACCTGGTACGCCGCGGCAGCCCGCGCTGATCGCGGCAGCCCGCGCTGAACGTGCGCCGGCGGCGGGGCAAGCGCCCGGCCGCCGGCCCGTCGCCCGGGGTTCGGCGTGACAATGTCTCCCGCGTCGCGATTCGCGCCGCAGGAAGACGACCATGCCGAAGAAGATCCTGGTCCTGAACGGGCCGAACCTGAATTTGCTCGGCACGCGCGAGCCGGCGGTTTACGGCAGCGCGACGATCGCCGATGTGGAAGCCGCCTGCCGCCAGGCCGCGAAGGCACATGGCGCCGACCTCGACTTCCGCCAGAGCAACCACGAAGGCGCGCTGATCGACTGGCTGCACGAGGCCGGACGCGCAGCGGGCGAGACCCTCGGCGTCGTCCTCAATGCCGGCGCCTACACGCACACCTCGGTCGCGCTCCACGATGCGATCAAGGCGATCGCGGTGCCGGTGATCGAGGTCCACCTCTCGAACGTGCACGCGCGCGAGCCGTTCCGTCACCACTCGTACCTGTCGCCGGCATGCGCCGGCATCGTCGTCGGCTTCGGCGTCGCCGGCTATGCCCTGGCGATCGATGGCCTGGCGCGCACGGCCGCGGCACGCGCCGACGCGAAGCGATGATCGAGAAGCAGGTCGCGTCGCTGGGCGACGCGGTGGCCGACGTCGCCGACGGCGCGACGGTGATGATCGGCGGCTTCGGCACCGCCGGCCTGCCGAACGAGCTCGTCGGCGCGCTCCTCGAGCAGGGCGCGAAGGACCTGACGGTCGTCAACAACAACGCCGGCAACGGCGACACCGGCCTGGCCGCGCTGATCGCGGCGCGCCGCGTCCGCAAGATCATCTGCTCCTTCCCGCGCCAGGCCGACAGCCACCACTTCGACCGCGCCTACCGCGCCGGCGAGATCGAGCTCGAGCTGGTGCCGCAGGGCAACCTCGCCGAGCGCATCCGCGCCGCCGGGGCCGGCATCGGCGCCTTCTTCACGCCGACCGGCTACGGCACCGACCTCGCCAAGGGCAAGGAGACGCGCGAGATCGACGGCCGCATGTACGTCCTCGAAGCGCCGATCCACGCCGACTACGCGTTCATCAAGGCCGAGCGTGGCGACCGCTGGGGCAACCTCACCTATCGCATGACGGCGCGCAACTTCGGCCCGGTGATGGCGATGGCGGCGAAGACGACGATCGCCACCGTGCACGAGATCGTCGCGCTCGGCAGCCTCGATCCGGAGGCGGTCGTCACGCCCGGCATCTTCGTCCGGCGTATCGTCCTCGTCGACCGCGTCGCGACGAGCGCGGGCGGCTTCAGGCAGCAGGCATGAGCAGCAGCGCAGCGAACAACGAACGCAAGTGGAGCCGCGCCGAAATGGCGGCGCGGGTCGCACGCGACATCCCCGACGGCGCCGTTGTCAACCTCGGCATCGGCCTGCCGACGCTCGTCGCCAACCACCTGCCGAGCGGACGCGAGGTCGTCCTGCACAGCGAGAACGGCGTCATCGGCATGGGCCCGGCGCCGCGCGACGGCAGCGAGGATTTCGACCTCATCAACGCCGGCAAGCAGCCGGTGACGCTGCTGCCCGGCGGCTCGTTCTTCCACCACGCCGACAGCTTCGCGATGATGCGCGGCGGCCACCTCGACGTGTGCGTGCTCGGCGCGTTCCAGGTCGCCGCCAACGGCGACCTCGCCAACTGGCACACCGGCGCGGCCGATGCCATCCCCGCCGTTGGCGGCGCGATGGATCTCGCGATCGGCGCCAAGAAGACCTACGTGATGATGGAGCACACGACCAAGTCGGGCGAGCTGAAGATCGTCGAGCGCTGCAGCTATCCGCTCACCGGCATCGGCTGCGTCGCCCGCATCTACACCGACCTCGCGGTGATCGACGTCACGCCGCGCGGCCTGGTCGTCGTCGAGAGGGTCGAGGGCATGCCTTTCGACGAGTTGCAGGCGAAGACAGGCGCGCCGCTCGCGCGCGCCTCCTGAGGAGCGAGACCATGAGCACGATTCAAGCCTTCGTCTGCGACGCCGTGCGCACGCCGATCGGCCGCTACGGCGGCGCGCTCTCGTCGGTGCGTGCCGACGACCTCGGCGCGGTGCCGATCAAGGCGCTGATGGCGCGGAACGCCAGGGTCGACTGGGCGGCTGTCAGTGACGTCCTCTACGGCTGCGCCAACCAGGCCGGCGAGGACAACCGCAACGTCGCCCGCATGTCGGCGCTGCTCGCCGGGCTGCCGCACGGCGTTCCCGGCGCGACGATCAACCGCCTCTGCGGCTCGGGCATGGACGCGGTCGGCACGGCCGCGCGAGCGATTCGCGCCAGCGAGGCCGAGCTGATGATCGCCGGCGGCGTCGAGAGCATGAGCCGGGCGCCGTTCGTGATGCCGAAGGCCGAGAGCGCGTTCTCGCGCACGAACGCGGTCTACGACACGACGATCGGCTGGCGCTTCGTCAACAAGCTGATGAAGGAGATGCACGGCGTCGACTCGATGCCCGAGACCGCCGAGAACGTCGCCACCGAATTCCGCATCGAGCGCGAGGCGCAGGATCGGATGGCACTCGCCTCGCAGCAGAAGGCGGTGGCGGCGCAGAAGGCCGGATTCTTCGACGGCGAGATCGTGCCGGTGACGATCGCGCAGAAGAAGGGCGAGCCGATCGTCGTCGCCAGGGACGAGCATCCGCGCGACACCAGCCTCGAGGCGCTCGCCCGGCTGAAGGGCGTCGTCCGTGCCGACGGCACGGTCACGGCGGGCAATGCGTCAGGCGTCAACGACGGCGCCTGCGCCCTCATCCTCGCGAGCGAGCGCGCCGCGTCGCGCCACGGCCTCGTGCCGCGCGCCCGCGTCGTCGCCATGGCGACGGCCGGCGTCGCGCCGCGCATCATGGGCATGGGCCCGGCGCCGGCGACGCGCAAGGTCCTCGAGCTCGCCGGCCTCGCGCTCGCGCAGATGGACGTGATCGAGCTCAACGAAGCGTTCGCCGCGCAAGGCCTCGCCGTGCTGCGCGACCTCGGCCTGGCCGACGACGATGCGCGCGTCAACCCGAACGGCGGCGCGATCGCCCTCGGCCATCCGCTCGGCGCCAGCGGCGCGCGCCTCGTCACCACCGCGATCAGCCAGCTGCACAGGAGCGGCGGCCGCTATGCGCTCTGCACGATGTGCATCGGCGTCGGCCAGGGCATCGCCATGATCGTCGAGCGCATCTGACGCCGCGGCGAGCGGCATGACGATTGCCCGAAGCGGGCATCAACCTTCCGGAGCGACCATGTCCCACAGCAGCATCCTCGGCGGCGATGCCGCGCCTCAGCAGGCCCCGGGTCGCGATGCCGAAACGCTCGGCCCGAGCGACACCTCCGACAGCGGCAGCGACGTCCACGGCGCGACCCGGATGAAGACCGAGCCCGAGGAAGGCCCGGAGGCCGGCGGTGCGACGCCGGTCGTCGAGGACAGCGACACCGACGCCGAGGGCACCGGCGAGCGCGCCGAGGCGGTTCCGGAAGGCGCGCGCGACGGTGCCGACATCGCGCCGGATCGGATCGCCAGGTCGAAGGACGCGCTCGACTCGGCCATGTCGATCACCGGCAACGACGACTCGATCGAATCGCTCGCCGACGACAGCGAGAGCGACGAAGAAGAAGACGGCGCCGACGAAGGCGTCTGAAACGCGCGTCGACGCGCTCGCGATGCTTCGCGGCGCGACGATGCGCCGCCCCGATCACGCCAGCGGCGGCTGATCGACGAGCTGCGAGCGCAGGCGCGCGATGTCGGCGGAAAGGCGGCCGGCGACGAGGCCGACGATTTCGAAGCCGAAGCCCGGGTTCTGGAAGTAGAGCTGGCGCACGGTGCTCTGGTCGATGCTCAGGAGGACGCAGTCCTCGCCGCAGCGCGCCGTGGCCGTGCGGCGTCGCTCGGGCGAAAAGAAGGCGATCTCGCCGAACATCTGACCCGGGCCGAGGCTGGCGTTGATCTCGAGGAAGTCGATTCGCCCCTCGATCAGGATGTAGAGGTGCTCGGCGGGGTCGCCGAGGCGAAAGAGCACCTCGCCGGCCTTCCTGCGGCTCGACTTCATGTAGGGCCTGAGCCAGATCCCCGATCGATCCGTGTCGTTCGTCGCCGCATGCACGCGCCGGGTCAGCCGGGTCATCTCGCGCAGGCGGATGCAGTTGATCGGCAGCAGCACGCCGTGCATCAGCGCCATCACGAAGGACGGATGCAGCACGCCGTAGCCGAGGAAGCCGACGTTGCTCAGGACGGCGAGCCAGCGCAGCGGCACCATCGTCTTGACGAACGAGCTGCTGATCTGCAGCCCGCCGGCCACGGTGGCGGCGAAGATCGCGAGAAGCTCGGTGGGCGACGAGAGCGCGCTCGACACATAGGCGCTCACCTGCGCGGCAATCTCTTGTGTGGTCACGGGACACCCTTTGCGACGTCGACGCGTCAGGGTGCATTCTCCGCGGCGAGGCGCGGTTCGCGCCAGACGCCGCCGGGCGACGCGACCGAAGTCGCGCCGCGCCGCTCTCAGGCGTCGACGAAGCCGGCGCGCAGCGCCTTGGCGACCGCGTGCGCGCGCGACTGCGCCTGCAGCTTGGCGATGATCTGGGCGACATGGAACTTGGCGGTGTGCGCCGAGATGCCGAGGACGCCGCCGATCTCGCGGTTGCCGAGGCCGTTGCTCATCGCCGCCAGCACCTGGCGCTCGCGCCGGGTCAGCGCGTCGAAGCCGGGCGGTGCGCTGCGCCGCTCGCCGATGCGCTCGAAGCGGAGGGCCTCGGCGGCGAAGGTCGGCGTCGTCGCGACCAGACCGGCGAGCGCGGCGCGCGCCGCCCCGGCGACCTCGGCCGGCGACGCGCCGCGCGGCAGCACCGAGCAGCCGTCGATCAGCCACTCGCCGACGCGCTCGTCGCCGTCGGCGGCGAGGAGGACGAGGTGCGGGCCGGCGACCGGAACGACGACGTCGAGCTCGGCGTCGCTTTCGGCGCCGACGTCGACGACGACGACCGCCGCGCCGCCGTAGCCGGCCTCGGCGAGCTCGGCCGGCGTCGCCGCGCTGAGCACGACCTCGCACTCGCCCTGTGCGGCGAGACCGGCGGCCAGGCCGGCGCGAATGAGCGGTGAAGGCGAAGCGAGCGCGAAGCGGATCATCGTCAGCCCTCCCTTACCAGCAGCGCCGCTCGCCGGGCCACTCGGCGACGCTCGCTTGCAACTCGACCGGCGCACCGCCGCGCAGGACGGCGAGAACGACGCTCTTGCCGACGTGTGCGGCGAGCGCCTGGCGCAGCTCGCGCAGGTTGGCCGCCGCGCCTTCGGCGGCGCGAACGATGATGTCACCGATCAGGACGCCGGCGCGCTCGGCCGGGCCGCCGGCGGCGAGCGAGGTGACGAGCAGGCCGTTCTTCTCGCCGGCCGGCGCGCCCGCGGCTTCGGGCAGCGGCACCGTCTGCGCGCCGATGCCGAGCCAAGGCCGGGCGACCCGGCCGTGCGCGAGCAACGCGTCGACGACGCGCGACACCGTCGACGCCGGAACGACGATGCCGTAGCTGCGTGAGAGCGCCGCCGTCGCCACGCCCATCACCGCACCGTCGGCATCGGCGACCGGTGCGCCCGAGAGGCCGTCGTAGACGCCGCCGTCGAGGCGGATGAGGCCGTCGATCGAGCCGCCGAGCCAGGTCTGCCACGGGCCGCCGACGCGGTTGACGAGGCCGGCGCTGGCGATCGCGTCGCCCTCGTCGCTGCGGCCGACGGCGATCGCGAAGTGGCCGGCGCGAACCGGCGCCGCCTCGGCCGGCGACAACGGCGCGACGGCATTCGCGTCGGCGAGGCGAAAGAGGGCGAGGTCGGTCGACGAATCCATGCCGACCAGCGTCGCCGCCCGGCTCTCGCCGGCAGCATCGACGACGGTGAGCGCGGCCGGCGTGCGGCGAAAGACGTGCGCGGCGGTGACGACCAGCCCCGGCCGCCAGACGCCGCCCGAGGCAACGGCGCCGCGCCGGCCGAGGACGGCGACCGTGGACGCGCCGATGTCGTCGACGATTTGCGCGACTCGATCCGAGTGCGCGCGCAGCGAGTCGGGAGGTGCAGGGGAGGCGGCGGTGTTCATGAAGACGTGTCTCGAGAGAGGATTGCCGCAAAGGTACGCCGCGTCGACCGGCGGCGAATCCGCCGAACGGCGGAGCCCGGCCGTGCAGATGGGGCGGCCGAGGCGGCTTCGCAAGGGCGCCCCGGCGGCGATGCGAGAGCGGCCGATCCGTTCGGCAGGCGCCGTCCCGTCGCTCGCGCTTCCCACCCGCCACTGGCGCCGCGTTGCTGTCGATTGATCGCTTCGTCCCTCCACCGGCGCCCTCGCTCGCTAGAGTCGCGCTCGTTCCGACTGGAGGATCCGATGCTCGAAGCCCGAGGCCTTTGCAAATCGTACGGCGAGCGCGCCGTCGTCGCCGACCTGTCGCTCACCGTCGCGGCCGGCGAGATCGTCGGCCTGCTCGGCCCGAACGGCGCCGGCAAGTCGACCACCGTGGCGATGCTGTGCGGCCTGGTCGGCGCCGACCGCGGCGAGGTCTTCGTCGGCACCGGCGCGTCGCGGCTCGCCCTCGACGAGAACGCGAACGCCGCCAAGCGCCGCATCGGCGTCGTGCCGCAGGAGCTCTCCATCTACGAGAACCTCGGCGCCGCCGCCAACCTCGAGCTGTTCGGCGCGCTCTACGGCCTCGCCGGCGCGCTGCTGCGCGAGCGCGTCGCCACGGCGCTCGCGCTCGTCGGCCTCGCCGATCGGGCCAAGGACAAGCCGCAGTCGTTCAGCGGCGGCATGAAGCGGCGCCTCAACATCGCCGCCGCCCTCGTCCACGATCCCGACGTGCTGATCTTCGACGAGCCGACGGTGGGCGTCGATCCGCAGAGCAGGAACGCCATCTTCGACAACCTCGAGTCGCTGCGCGATCGCGGCAAGGCGCTGCTCTACACGACGCACTACATGGAAGAGGCCGAGCGGCTGTGCGACCGGGTCGTCATCATGGACCACGGCCGCGTCGTCGCGAGCGACACCCTGGCCGGCCTGCACAAGCGCCTGCCCGCGGTCGAGACGATCGAGCTCGAGGTCGACGGCGTGGTCGACCTCGACGCCCTCGGCCGCCTGCCCGGCATCGCCGGCCCGACCCAGGACGGCGCGCATCTGCACGCCGGCGTCGCCGACCTCGGTCGTGCCGCGCCGGCGCTGCTGACCTGGCTCGCCGAGCACGGCCACGCGGTGCACCGCATCTCGTCGGGCCGCGCCGATCTCGAGGACGTCTTCCTTTCGCTCACTGGCCGGCAACTGAGGGACTGAGCCATGAAGAACTTCACCGCCTTTCGCGCCTTGGTCAGGAAGGACCTCGTCCTCTACTTCTCGAACCGGCGCGCGCTCGTCATGTCGATCCTGGCGCCGATCGTCATCGCCGCGTTCTTCGGCTCGATCTTCGGCTCCGGCAACGACAAGCCGACGCGCATCCCGATCGCATTCGCCGACCGCGACGCGAGCGCGCTGTCGAAGGCGATCGCCGCGTCGGTCAAGGCCGATCCCGCGTTCGAGGTCAAGGATGACGACGAGGCCGCGGCGATCGCGATGGCGCATGAGGGCAAGGTGCGCGCCGCCGTCGTCCTTCCCGCGGGATTCGGCGAGCAGGCGCGCGCCGCCCTTGTCGCCGGCGCCGACAAGCCCGTCGTCGCCGTCCACTACGACCCGTCGCAGGCGACGGCGCTGACGCTCGTCCGCGGCCTGCTCGCCCAGCACGTCATGAAGGCGCTCGGCGAGAGCCTCGGCGGCGGCGGCGGCGCGCCGGGCAGCGGCGCCCCGCGTGCGTCGGCATTCAGCCTGCCGTTCACGACCCAGGCGGTCGAGTCGACCGCCGGCACCGACAAGCCGTACAACGGCTACGCCCACTCGTTCGCCGGCATGGGCGTGCAGTTCATCCTCTTCATGGGCATCGAGGTCGGCGTCGGCGTGCTGCTCGCGCGCCGGCTCGGCCTCTGGAAGCGCCTGCGCGCGGCGCCGCTCTCGCGCAGCCTCCTCCTCGGCAGCCACATCGCCAGCGGCGCGATCACCGCGCTCGTCCTCCTCGCCATCATCTACGCCGCGGCGATCGGCATCTTCCACGTCCGCATCGACGGCAGCGTCGCCGGCTTCGTCGGCATCGCCATCGCCTTCGCGCTCCTCACCTCGAGCTTCGGCCTGCTCATCGCGGCGATCGGCAAGACGCCCGAGGCGACGCGCGGCCTGGCGATCTTCGCGACGCTGGTCATGGTGATGCTCGGTGGCGCCTGGGTGCCGTCGTTCGTCTTTCCACCCTGGCTGCAGACGGCGTCGCTCGTCGTGCCGACGCGCTGGGCCGTCGACGGCCTCGACGCGATGACCTGGCGCGGCCTCGGCTTCGATGCGGCGATCGCACCGATCGCCGTCCTGCTCGCCTTCAGCGCGCTGTTCGCGGCGATCGCGATCTGGCGCTTCGACTGGGAGGAGCCGCGCGGCTGAGAGACCGCTCCGGTCCTGACCGTCTCGGACCTATTCGAACTCGACCAGCTCGGCGCCCTCGGCGACCTGGTCGCCGGCCGCATAACGGAAGCCCTTGACCGTTCCGGCACGTGGCGCGCTGATCGTGTGCTCCATCTTCATCGCCTCGAGGACGAGCAGCGGCGCGCCCTTGTCGACCGCCGCGCCCGGACGGGCGAGCAGCGCGATCACCTTGCCGGGCATCGGCGCCAGGAGACCGGTTCCCTCTTCCTCGTGCTCGGCGCCGGCGATGCCGAGCAGGTCGACGAGCGTGAGGACATGGACGTGCCCGTCGACGAAGACGTGGCGCCGCTCGCCCTGGGCGACGATGATGGCGGTCAGGCGACGCGGCCCGAGCGTGGCCGTCAAGCTGCCGTCGGTGCGCAGCACTGCGGTCGCGGCAAGTGTCCCGCCGTCGAGCGACAGTGCCCAGGCACCGTGCGGCCGCGCGCCGACGTCGACCTCGCGCATCGTCTCCGCGTGGCGAAAGCCGAGGCGACGCACCGCGCTGCCGTTGAGGCGCCAGCCATCGAGGGCGCGCCACGGCGAGCCGGCATCGACGGCACGAACGGCGGCGCACCGTGCCGCCGCCGCGTCCCGCTCGACCTCGGCCAGCGCGGCCACCAGCCATGCATCGTCGGGCGGCTGCGCCGGTGGCGGAAAGAGCGCCGCGTGCTCGCGCTCGATGAGCGCGGTGTCGAGATTCGCGCGCGCGAACGAGTCGGTCGCAACCAGCCGGCCGAGGAACTCGACGTTGTTGGCGACGCCGACGATGCGGTACTGCGCCAGCGCCGTCCGCATGCGGACGAGCGCGCCGGCGCGGTCGGGCGCGTGGACGACGAGCTTGGCGATCATCGGGTCGTAGAACGGCGTGATCGCATCGCCCTGCTCGACGCCGGTATCGACCCGCACCGACGCGCTCTCGGGCGGCGGCGCGAGATGGACGAGCCGGCCGGTCGACGGCAGGAAGCCCTTGTCGGGGTCCTCGGCGTAGATGCGCGCCTCGATCGCGTGGCCGGAGATCGCGAGCTCGCCTTGCGTCCGCGGCAACGGCTCGCCGGCGGCGACGCGAAGCTGCCACTCGACCAGATCGAGGCCGGTGATCATCTCGGTCACCGGATGCTCGACCTGAAGCCGCGTGTTCATCTCCATGAAGTAGAAGCGGCCGTCGGGATGGGCGATGAACTCGACCGTGCCGGCGCCGACGTAGCCGACCGCCTTGGCCGCTTCGACCGCGGCCTTGCCCATCGCCGCGCGCCGCTCGGCCGCCATGCCCGGCGCCGGCGCTTCCTCGAGCACCTTCTGGTGACGCCGCTGCACCGAGCAGTCGCGCTCGAACAGATAGACGCAGGCGCCGAGCGAGTCGGCGAAGACCTGGATCTCGATGTGGCGCGGCTCGAGCACGTACTGCTCGACCAGCACGCGGTCGTCGCCGAACGCGCTCTTCGCCTCGCGCCGGCACGACGCGAGCGCGGCGGCGAAGTCCTCGCCCTTGTCGACGCGCCGCATGCCCTTGCCGCCGCCGCCGGCGCTCGCCTTGATCAGGACCGGATAGCCGATCTTGCCGGCCTCGCGCGCGAGCAGCTTCGGGTCCTGATCGTCGCCGTGGTAGCCCGGCGTCAGCGGCACGCCGGCCTTGGCCATCAGCGTCTTGGCCGCCGACTTCGATCCCATCGCGCGGATCGCCGAGGCGGGCGGGCCGATGAAGACGATGCCGACGGCTGCGCACTGCTCGGCGAAGGCGTCGTTCTCCGAGAGGAAGCCGTAGCCGGGATGGATCGCCTGCGCGCCGGTCGCCTTCGCGACCTCGATGATCCGCGGCCCGACGAGGTACGACTCGCGCGCCGGCGCCGCACCGATGCGAACGGCCTCGTCGGCGAGGCGGACATGGCGCGCGTCGGCGTCGGCGTCGGAATAGACGGCGACCGTGGCGATTCCCATGCGCCGCGCCGTCTTGATGACGCGGCAGGCGATCTCGCCGCGGTTGGCGATCAGGATCTTGGTGAACATGGCGTGGATTGACAGCAGGGGCTACATGCGGAAGACGCCGAACTTGGTCGGCGCGATCGGCGCGTTGAGCGTGGTCGCCAGCGACAGACCGAGGACGCGGCGCGTCTCGGCCGGGTCGATGACGCCGTCGTCCCAGAGGCGCGCGCTCGCGTAGTACGGGTGGCCCTGGTGCTCGTACTGCTCGAGCAGCGGCGCCTTGAAGTCGCGCTCCTCGTCGGCCGACCACGCGCCGCCGCGCGACTCGATGCCGTCGCGCTTGACCGTCGCGAGCACCGCCGATGCCTGCTCGCCGCCCATGACGCTGATGCGCGCGTTCGGCCACATCCAGAGGAAGCGCGGCGAGTAGGCGCGGCCGCACATGCCGTAGTTGCCGGCGCCGAACGAGCCGCCGATCAGGACCGTGAGCTTGGGCACCTGCGCCGTCGCGACCGCCGTCACCATCTTCGCGCCGTCGCGGGCGATGCCGGCGTTCTCGACCTTCTTGCCGACCATGAAGCCGGTGATGTTCTGCAGGAAGAGGAGCGGCACGCGCCGCTCGCAGCAGAGCTCGATGAAATGCGCGCCCTTCTGCGCCGATTCGGAAAAGAGGATGCCGTTGTTGGCGATCACGCCGACCGGCATGCCGTAGAGGCGCGCGAAGCCGGTGACGAGGGTCGCGCCGTAGCGCGACTTGAATTCGTCGAGGCGCGAGCCGTCGACGATGCGCGCGATCACCTCGCGCACGTCGTAGGGCTTTCTCGTGTCCTGCGGGATGACGCCGTAGATCTCGCCGGCGTCGTAGAGCGGCTCCTCGGACGGGGCGTGCGTCACCGTCTCGGGCTTCGTGCGGTTGAGGCTGGCGACGATGCGGCGCGCGATCGCGAGCGCGTGGCGGTCGTCGTCGGCGAGGTGGTCGGCGACGCCCGAAAGCCGCGTGTGGACGTCGCCGCCGCCGAGCTCCTCGGCGCTGACGACCTCGCCGATCGCGGCCTTCACGAGCGGCGGGCCGCCGAGGAAGATCGTTCCCTGGTTCTTGACGATGACGGTCTCGTCGCTCATCGCCGGCACGTAGGCGCCGCCGGCCGTGCACGAGCCCATGACGACGGCGATCTGGGCGATCCCCTGCGCGCTCATGTTGGCCTGGTTGAAGAAGATCCGGCCGAAGTGCTCGCGGTCGGGGAAGACCTCGTCCTGGCGCGGCAGGAAGGCGCCGCCGGAATCGACCAAATAGATGCACGGCAAGCGGTTCTGCAGCGCGATCTCCTGCGCGCGCAGGTGCTTCTTCACCGTCATCGGGTAGTAGGTGCCGCCCTTCACCGTCGCATCGTTGGCGACGATCATCACTTCCTGGCCGTGGACGCGGCCGATGCCGGCGATCATTCCCGCCGCCGGCGCCTCGTCGTCGTACATGGCGAAAGCTGCGAGCTGGCCGATCTCGAGGAACGGCGCCCCGGCGTCGAGCAGGCCGTCGACGCGCTCGCGTGGCAGCAGCTTGCCGCGCGCGACGTGGCGCTCGCGCGACTTGGCGTCGCCGCCGCGCGCGACCTCGGCGGCCTTCGCGCGCAGGTCGTCGACCTGGCGCTGCAGGAAGGCGGCGTTGGCCTTGAACTCGTCGGAACGCGTGTCGATGCGCGACTTCAACGCGGGCATGGGTTTTCGTCTCGTCGTGGTGAATCCGACCGCGAGCTTAACGTCGCCACGCGAAGCCCTTGACAGGTCCGCTCCGCTGCGTTAAAAACCGATTGGCTACTTAACCAAACGGTGATCTATGACCGGCGATTCGCTCGACCTCACCTTCGCGGCCCTGGCCGACCCGACCCGGCGCGCCATCCTGGCGCGCCTCGCCGCGGGCGAGACGGTCGTGAAGGAGCTCGCCCTGCCGTTCGCGATGAGCTCGCCCGCTGTCTCCAAGCACCTGCGCGTGCTCGAGCGCGCCGGCCTGGTCGAGCAGGGACGCGAGAAGCAGTGGCGGCCGCGCCGCCTGCGTGCCGAGCCGCTCGCCGAAGCGGCCGACTGGCTGCTCGCCTACCGGCCGTTCTGGGAAGAGCGGCTCGACCGGATGGAAGGCGTCGTCCGCAGGCTGAAGACGGCGGCCGCGAAGACCGACGCGAAGCGACGCGGCACGGCGCCTGCGGCGAAGACGCGCACGCCCAAGCGTTCGCGATGACAGCGATGAACCGAAGGAACCCGACATGCTCATGACCCCGATCGTCAACCCGCCCGGGACCGCGCCGAACGTCCTCGTCCTGCGCCGACTCGTCGACGCGCCGCCCGAAATCGTCTTCTCTGCCTGGTCCGACCCGGCACACGTCGCCGAGTGGTGGCGTCCGCAAGGCTTCGTCACGCCGGTGTTCGAGATGGACTTCCGCGTCGGCGGCGAGTACCGCTACTGCATCCGCAAGGACGGCCGCGACGGCTGGGCGCGCGGCACGTACCGGGAGATCGTCGCGCCGTCGCGCATCGTCTTCACCTTCCAGTGGCAAAGCGGCGATGCCGGGCACGACGCCGAGACGCTGGTCACGGTCACGTTCGAGCCGCAGGGCGAGCGCACCGTGCTCACCTTCCGCCAGGAGCCGTTCGCCACCGACGCGGCCCGGCACAGCCACGGCCAGGGCTGGAGCCAGGTCCTCGAGTCGTTCGACTCGTTTCTCGTCACGCAAAGGACATCGTCATGAGCGCCATCACCGTCACCGCCTTCCGCTGGGTCCCGCCGTTCGCGCAGGGGCTGGTGCGCGACCTGCGCGTCCGCTGGGCGCTCGAGGAAGCGGGCCTGCCGTATCGCGAGCGGCTGATCGGCCGCGAGGAGCAGAACAGCGACGACTACCGCGCGCTGCAGCCGTTCGGCCAGGTCCCGGCGATCGAGGACGGCGATCTGCGCCTGTTCGAATCGGGCGCGATCGTCCTGCACATCGCCGATCGATCGAGCGCATTGCAGCCGGCCGATTCGCACCAGCGCGAGCTCGTCCGCAGCTGGACGCTGGCGGCGCTCAACACGGTCGAGCCGCCTATCATGATGCTCAACATGATCGACCTGCAGCCGGGCGGCGCACCCGAAGGCGCCAAGGGCCTGCGCGACGGCATCGTCGCCGCGATCGGCACGCGCCTCGACAGCGTCGCCCGCTTCCTCGGCGAGCGCGAGCACCTCGTCGCCGATCGCTTCACCGCCGCCGATCTGATGCTGACGACCGTCCTACGCATCCTCCGCAACACCGACCTGGTCGGCAGCCGGCCGACGCTCGCGGCGTACCAGCGGCGCGGCGAAGAGCGGCCGGCGTTCAGGAAGGCGCTCGATGCGCAGCTGGCGGCGTTCGCCGCGCACGCACCGACAGGCGCCCCGGCCTAGATGCGAGGTCGCGCGCGCGCATGACCGGCCGCCCGGCCGGCGCCGCCGCGCTCTCGGGAACGGCGTTCGCGACGCTGCTCCTGATCGCGCTCATGATGGGCGCGAACCACGTCGCCGCGCGCGTCGCCTTCGACCACGGCGTCGACGTCGCGACCGCGGTGAGCGTGCGCAGCGCCATCACCGCGCTCGTCGTCGGCGCGCTGCTCGTCGCGCAGCGCGTTCCGGTGGCGCTGACGCGGCGCCATCGGCGCGCGCTGCCCGCGATCGGCCTGCTCGTCGGCGTGCAGAGCCTCTGCCTCTACTCGGCGGTGGCGCGCCTGCCGGTGGCGCTCGCCCTGCTCGCCTTCAACACCTATCCGCTCTGGACGGCGCTCTGGGCGCGCGTCTTCTACGCGAGCCGGCCCGAGCGACGCGTCGTCGTCGCCATGCCGGTCATGCTGATCGGCCTCGCCCTGGCCCTCGACGTGCTCGGCGCCGCGTCCGGCCTCGGCGCGTCCGCGCAATGGCAGAAGATCGGCGCCGGCGTCGCCTTCGCGCTCGCCGCGGCAGCGACCTTTGGCCTGGCCCTCGTCCTCACCCAGCACGAGGCCGGCGACCTCGACGGGCGCCTGCGCACGCTGACGACGATGGCGATCGTCGCCGTGATCGCGGTCGCGGCAGCGACGGCGCAAGGCGGCTTCCACCTGCCGAACGCGATGCCGGGCTGGTGGGGCCTCGCCGCCCTCACCTTCCTCTATGGCACCGCGTTCACGATCATGTTCACGGTGCTGCCGCGCCTCGGCGTCGTCGGCAACTCGGCGATCATGAACGTCGAGCCGGTGTTCGCGCTCGGCCTCGCCTGGCTCGTTCTCGGCCAGTCGATCGCGCCGTCGCAGGTCGCCGGCGGCCTGCTTGTCGTCGCGACCGTCGTCTGGCTCGGCCTGCGCCGGCCACGGGCGAACACCGTCACGGTTTGAGCGTCGCCAAGTACGCCGCGATGGCGATCATGTCGCCCTGATCGAGCCGGGCGACGATGTCCTTCATCAATCCGGCACTGGCTCCCGCTCGGATGCCGCGCTTGAATTCATGGAGCTGCCTGAAGACGTAGGTGGGAGAGCGCCCCGCGATCGACGGTATCGCATCGACGCCGCGCAGGTTCTGCCCGTGGCAGGTCGCGCAGGCCGCGGTCTTGTTGCCGTCCTGGCCCGCGACCAGGATCCTTCCCGCGTTCAAGCTTCCCGGCGGGACGTATGCAGTGAACGTCACACGCGGGTCGCGGCTCTCGAAACGATGGAGGTCGTCGGCCATTTCGACGATGCGCTGGCCAAGCGGCTCCTGGCCGCTCGGCACCGTTGCAGCGAGGAACCAGCCGGCGACGTAGGTCGTGGGCACCAGGTCGCTCTCGACCACGTTGATGTTGGGCTTGGGCTTGAGCCCGGAGAAGTAGAGCGCGGCCGCGCGCACATCCTCGTCGCTGACGGCCTTGGCCGCCCTGATCATGAAAGCCTGTGGCGCCCGGTCGGGCAATGCCGTGGATCTGGCGCCGCTCCTGTAGTCGGCCATCTGCTGAATGATGTAGGCCACCGGCAAGCCCGCGAGACTCGCGTTCTCCGGGCCTCCGGTGCCCTCGGCGCGATGGCAGAAGCCGCAGGCAAACGCGTTCGGCTTGACACCGTTCGCGACCACGGCGGGCATTGGCGCGTGGGCTTGAGGATGCCAGTCCGGTGCGACGAACGGGTCTCTCACTTGCGACAAGGTCAAGCCCGAGGTGCTGTCCGGAACGCGCCGTATCGAGCCGTCGTCGACCACCGGCTTGAAATCCGGTGGATTCACGGGATAGGCCCAAGCAGGCGAATCCTCGGTCGTTGCCGCAGCCGTTGCCATGCAGGCCGACGTCGCCGAGACGAAAATCAGAACGAGGGCGCTGGCCTTGTGCATGCTGACCTTCCAGGCTGTCTGCGAAGGCGCCATTCTCCGGCCGCGGCTCACATGCTCTCGGCGTAGAGCTCGCGGCCGATCAGCATGCGCCGGATCTCGCTCGTGCCGGCGCCGATCTCGTAGAGCTTGGCGTCACGCCAGAGTCGGCCCGCCGGGTATTCGCTGGTGTAGCCGACGCCGCCAAGCGCCTGGATCGCCTCGCCCGCCATCCACGTCGCCTTCTCGGCCGAGTAGAGGATCGCGCCGGCGGCGTCCTTCCTGAGCGTGCGCGAGTGGTCGCCGCGGTCGCACGCCTGGCCGACGGCGTAGACGTAGGCGCGCGACGCCGACCACGTCGTGTAGAGGTCGGCGACCTTGCCCTGCATGAGCTGGAACTCGCCGATCGACTGGCCGAACTGCTTGCGTTCGTGGACGAAGGGCAGGACGACGTCCATGCACGCCGCCATGATGCCGAGCGGCCCGCCCGAGAGCACGGCGCGCTCGTAGTCGAGGCCGCTCATCAGCACCTTGACGCCGCCGCCCTCCTTGCCGAGGACGTTCTCGGCCGGCACCTCGCAGTCCTCGAAGAAGACCGGCCAGGTGTTGGAGCCGCGCATGCCGAGCTTGTCGAGCTTCGTGCCGTACGACAGGCCCCTCATTCCCTTCTCGACGATGAACGCGGTGATGCCGCTCGGCCCCGCGTTCACGTCGGTCTTGGCGTAGACGATCATCGTGTCGGCGTCGCCGCCGTTGGTGATCCACATCTTCGAGCCGTTGAGGACGTAGCGGTCGCCCTTCGCCTCGGCGCGCAGCTTCATGCTGACGACGTCGGAGCCGGCGTTCGGCTCGCTCATCGCCAGCGCGCCGACGTGCTCGCCCGAGACCAGCTTCGGCAGGTACTTCTCCTTCTGCTTCTGGCTGCCGTTGCGGTGCAGCTGGTTGACGGCGAGGTTCGAGTGCGCGCCGTACGACAGGCCCACCGACGCCGACGCGCGCGAGACCTCCTCCATCGCGACGATGTGGGCGAGGTAGCCGAGGTCGCTGCCGCCGTGCTCTTCCTTCACCGTCATGCCGTGCAGGCCGAGCGCGCCGAGCTTCTTCCACAGGTCGGCCGGGAAGACGTTGTCGCGATCGATCGCCGCGGCGCGCGGCGCGATCTCGTCGGCGGCGAACTGCTGGACGGTGTCGCGCAGCATGTCGATCGTCTCGCCGAGGTCGAAGGCGAGGCCGGGAAGGTGGGGCATGGCGAGTCTCCGGGAAGCGGTCGGCTGCCGCCGCACGAGCTTAACGAAAGCCGCGCCGGCCGCAGCGGCGCCCGCTTCGGCCTATCCTTGAGCGATGCTTCGCCAGTCCGGCACGACGCTCGCCTTCGACAGCCGCGGCCGCGGCCTGTTCGAGATCACCCGGCCGGTGACCGACCGGGTCGCCGAGCTGGGCATGCAGAACGGCTTGCTGACGCTCTTCATCCGCCACACGTCGGCGAGCCTGCTGATCCAGGAGAACGCCGCGCCCGAGGTGCGCGCCGACCTCGACCGCTTCTTCGCCCGCCTCGTCGCCGACGGCGACCCGATCTTTCGCCACCGCGACGAAGGCGCCGACGACATGCCGGCGCACGTGCGCGCTGCGCTCACCGCCGTGCAGCTGTCGATCCCGCTCGCCGAAGGTCGCCTTGCGCTCGGCACCTGGCAGGGCATCTTCGTGTGGGAGCACCGGCTCGCGCCGCATCGGCGCGAGGTGGCGCTCCATCTCGTCGGCGAATGAAGCTCGCGATTCCCGCCGGCAAGGACGCGCTGCTCGCGATCGGCGACCGCGAGGTCAGGCTCACCAACCTCGACAAGCCGTTCTGGCCCGAGCTCGGCATCACCAAGCGCGACCTGCTCCAGTACTACGCCGACGTCGCCCCGGTGCTGCTGCCGCACCTCGCCGACCGGGCGATGGTGATGAAGCGCTACCCCGACGGCGCGAACGGCGAGCCGTTCTTCATGAAACGCGCGCCGACGCCGCGGCCGGCGTGGATCGAGACCTGCGCGATCACGCACGGCTCGGGCAGCGTCATCGACTTCCCGATGGTCCAGGACCTGGCGTCGCTGCTCTGGCTCGTCAACCTCGGCTGCATCGACCTCAACCCGTGGTACGCGCGCTGCGACGACGTCGACCGGCCCGACTACCTGCACTTCGACCTCGACCCGGTGCCCGAGGCGACCTACGAATCGGTGGTCGAGACCGCCCAGCTCGTCCGCGCCGGGCTGCGCGGCCTCGGCATGGCGCCGATCGTTAAGACGACCGGCTCGCGCGGCCTGCACGTCTACGTCGCGATCGTCCGCGGCCCGACGCAGAAGGAGGTCTGGAGCTTCGCCAAGCGCTTCGCGTTCGACATCGCGGCGCTTCGGCCCGACCTCATCACCGCCGAATACCGGATCGCCAAGCGCCCGGCCGGCCGCGTCCTCGTCGACTACAACCAGAACGCCTGGGGCCGGACGCTCGCTTCGGCGTACTCGCCGCGGCCGCGGCCGCTCGCCACCGTCTCGGCGCCGATCACCTGGGACGAGCTCGAAGCCGGCGCGCGCATCGAGGACTTCGACGTCTTCAACATGCCGGCGCGCGTCGCCGCCGTCGGCGACCTCTGGGCGCCGCTGCTCGCACCGACCGGGCGCTTCGATCTCGCGCCGCTGTTCGCCTCGCTCGCTAGCCCGCGACCGCCGCGTCGCGCGCGAGCAGCTCGCTCAGCCTGAGCAGGAGCACGTCGAACTCGACCGGCTTGACGAGGTGCTCGTCGAAGCCGGCATCGAAGGCGCGTTTGCGATCGGGGGCGCGGCCATAGCCGGTCAGCGCGATCAACACGATTCCGCGCGTGCGCGGATCGGCGCGCAGCGCGCCGGCGAGCTCGTAGCCGTTCATCGTCGGCAGGCCGATGTCGAGGATCGCCGCCTCGGGGCTGAACTCGTCGAGCAGGGCGAGCGCGGCGTCGCCGTCGGCGGCGGTGCGGACCTCGTGGCCCTCGAGGCGAAGGACGAGGGCGAGCGACTCCGCGGCATCGTCGTTGTCGTCGACGAGCAGGAGCCGGGCCGGCCCGGCCGACGGCGCCGGCGTCGGTGCGGCCGGCGGCGCCGGCACGTCGGCCACTGACTCGGTCGCCGCGTCCGCGACCGGCAAGGTCACGGTGAAACGGGCGCCGCGACCCGCGCCTTCGCTGGCGACCGCGATCGCGCCGCCGTGCAGCTCGACCAGGTTCCTGGCGATCGCCAGGCCGAGGCCGAGGCCGCCGCTCGCCCGCTGCAGCGCCTGCTCGCCCTGGACGAAGCGCTCGAAGATGCGCCCCTGCAGCTCGGCCGGAATGCCGACGCCGTCGTCCTCGACAGCGACGCTCGCGGTCGCGCCCTCGCGGCGCAGATCGATGGCGATCCGCCGCTCGGGCGACGAGAACTTGGCGGCGTTGGTGACGAGGTTGCAGATCACCTGCGTCAGGCGGACCGGGTCGCCGCTGACCCAGACCGGCCGGTCGGGCAGCCTCACCTCGGGCGGGACGCGGCGGCCGCGCAGCGCCGGCTCGGTCAGCTCGAGGGCGCGCGCGATGACGTCGCGCAGATCGACGCGCTCGTGGCGCAGCTCGATCTTGCCCGAGGCGATGCGCGAGACGTCGAGCAGGTCGTCGACCATGCGCGAGAGATGCGCGACCTGGCGCTCGATGATGCGGCGCTCGCGCGCTTCGCCGCCGCCGTCATGGCGCGCCATGAGCTCGAGCGACGTGACGATCGGCGCGAGCGGATTGCGCAGCTCGTGGCCGAGCATGGCGAGGAACTCGTCCTTGGCGCGATTCGCCACCTCGGCCTCGTGCAGGGCATCGCGCGCTTCGCCGAACAGGCGCACGTTGTCGAGCGCCAGCGCGGCGCGCTGCGCGAGCTCGCCGATCAGGGCGCCGTCCTCGGCGCCGAAGCGGCGCCCGGATTCCGCCTGCAGCGCG
>DASYKC010000212.1:0-5707 GCA_035995885.1 Caldimonas sp.
CGAAGGCGCCGAATCCGTTCGTCAACAAGGTGCCGGCGCGAACGCCGACGCAGGACGCGGCCGAGGCCGAGAAGAACCGGAACTGGGATCCGAACAGCTCGCTCGCCGGCCGCAATCCGGCGCCCGGCGCATCGGGCGTGGTCACAGGCGGCGATGCCCCAGCGTCTGCGGTGCGGCCGACGCTGGTCGCGCCGACGGTGATCGACCCGGGCCTGCCGCCGCCGGACGCGCGCACTGCCCGGCCCGCCGTCGGCGCGGCGAGCGGGGCCATCGCCCAGATGCCGTCACCGCGCGCGTCGCAAGCCATCACCGCGACGCTCTCCGGTGGCCCGTTCACCTACTTCGTGCAAGCCGGCGCTTACTCCAGAAGCGAGGACGCCGAGCAGCAGCGTGCCAAGCTGGCGATGCTCGGCGTCGAAAGCCGCCTGACCGAGCGCGAGCAGGGCGGCCGGATGGTCTACCGCGTCCGCGTCGGGCCCTTCGAACGGCGCGAAGAGGCGGAGAGCGCCAAGGAAAAGCTCAGCGATTCCGGCGTCGATTCGGCACTGGTCGCGGTTCAGAAGTAAGGTCGACGCCTCCGTGCCGAAACTCGCCCCGTCCTCGACGCTCTCTCGGCCGACCGGGCTCGCTCCATGACCTGCTCCCGCCGCGATTTCTCGAGCTGCCTGGTCGCTGCCGGTCTCGGCAGCGTCCTGCCCGGCGTCGCCGGCGCCCAGCCGGCGCCGGCCGAGGGCGTGAACTATGTCCGTCTCGCCGATCCGGCGCCCGTGGCGCCCGGCGGCAAGATCGAAGTGATCGAGTTCTTCTGGTACGAGTGCCCGCACTGCAATGCCTTCGAGCCGGCCCTCGAGGGCTGGACCAGGAAGCTCCCTGCGGACGTCGCCTTCCGCCGCGTCCCGGTCTGGTTCAGGGAGGAGCCGTTCAGCACCCAGCAGCGACTCTTCTATGCCCTCGAGGCGCTCGACCTCCTGCCGACGCTGCATCGCAAGGTCTTCCAGGCGATCCACGTCGAGCGCGTGCGGATGCGCACGCCCGAGGATCTGGCGGCGTTCGCGCTCAAGAACGGCGTCGACCCGGTCAAGTTCATCGCCGCGTACAACGCCTTCTCGGTGCAGTCGAAGTCGATGCAGGCGCGCCAGACGGCGTCCGCCTACAAGATCGATTCGGTGCCGGCGATGGGCGTCCACGGCCGCTACTACACCAACGGCAGCCTCGCGAACACGGGGTTGCCGGCGGGCTCGAACGATCGCATGCTGGTGGTCGTCGACGCGCTCGTCGCCAAGGTGCGCCAGGGCGTCCGGGCCTAAGCGGCGGGGCGCAACGCGCCGGTTCGGCGCTCCGGCCGGCAGTAATTCACGCCGGCGCTCGCAGGGCGGTGGCATAGAATGGCCTGCAAGATTCATGCCGCTATGCGAAACAGCGCCTCCCGTGCCCACTGCCCGATTTCCTGTGTCGACTTCCCGTCTCCTCGCCTGCGCTTTCGCCGCCGTCGCCACCCTCGCTGCAGCGCCGGCGCAGGCGGAGAAGGCAGACCGCTTCAAGCCGCTCAACGTCGAGGCCGACCTGCCGGGCAAGATCGACCTGCTCAACCAGTTCGTCGTCTTCAACGGCAACGTCGTCGTCACCAAGGGAACGATGACGATCCGCGCCAACCGGATCGAGGTGCGCGAGTCTCCCGACGGCTATCACACCGCCGTCGCCTTCGGCACGCCGGGCCAGCACGCCACCTTCCGCCAGAAACGCGACGCGCCCGACGAGTACATCGCCGGCGACGCCGAGCGTCTCGAATACGACGGCAAGTCGGACGTCATCCGCTTCGTCAACAACGCGTCGGTGAAGCGCCTGCGCGGCAGCGAGACCAGCGACGAGATCTCTGGCAACCTCGTCACCTATGACGCCGGCACCGAGGTCTTCAACGTCACCGGCGGTGCGCCGGCGACAGCGTCGAACCCGAGCGGCCGCGTTCGCGCCGTCCTGACGCCGAAGGAAGGCAGCGCCGCCGCGGCCGAAGCCGCGCGCGCCGCCAGCGCCGCCGCGAGCGCACCGGCGCAGTTGCGCATCGCGCCCGCGCTCGGGGAGAAGCGATGACGGCCGCAGCCGGCGCCGTCGACGCGGCAACGCATCGGCTCGAAGCGAGCGGCCTGCGCAAGTCGTACGGATCGCGCAAGGTCGTCGACGGCGTTCGCCTCAGTGTCAACAGCGGCGAGGTCGTCGGCCTGCTCGGACCGAACGGCGCGGGCAAGACGACGAGCTTCTACATGATCGTCGGCCTGGTCCGCGCCGACGGCGGCGAGATCCACATCTCGGGCCGGCGCGTCGAGCGCATGCCGATCCACCAGCGCTCGCGCCTTGGCCTGTCGTACCTGCCGCAGGAGCCGTCGATCTTCCGCAAGCTGAACGTCGAGGAGAACATCCGCGCCGTCCTCGAGCTGCAGATCGGCCCGGACGGACGGCCGCTGAAGAAGGCGGTGATCGACGAGGCACTCGAGCAGCTGCTGCGCGACCTTTCGATCGAGAAGCTGCGCGCCTCGCCGGCGCCGGCGCTCTCGGGCGGCGAGCGGCGCCGGGTCGAGATCGCGCGCGCGCTGGCGACGCAGCCGCGCTTCATCCTGCTCGACGAGCCGTTCGCCGGCATCGACCCGATCGCGGTGATCGAGATCCAGCGAATCATCGGCTTCCTCAAGGAGCGCGGCATCGGCGTGCTCATCACCGATCACAACGTGCGCGAGACGCTCGGCATCTGCGACCGCGCCTACATCATCAGCGACGGGCGGGTGCTCGCCGAAGGTACCCCTGCCGAGATCGTCGCCAACGCCGACGTCCGCAAGGTCTACCTCGGCGAGCACTTCCGGATGTAGCCATGAAGCAGACGCTTCAGGTCCGCCTCTCGCAGCATCTGGCACTGACGCCGCAGCTGCAGCAGTCGATCCGGCTGCTCCAGCTGTCGACGCTCGAGCTGCACCAGGAAGTCGAGCAGATGCTCGAGCAGAACCCGTTCCTCGAGACCGAGGAAGAGGCGGCGCCGGCGTTCGAGCCGCTCGCCGAGCGCCTGACGAGCAGCGAGCGCGCCGGCGAGCGCGAGGCCGAGCGCGCCGCCGAGCCGAGCAGCGACGCCGGCGATGGCGCCGAGCCGGCGGCGATCGACGGCGCCGCCGAGTTCGGCGGCACCGAGCGCGACGACTGGGAGAACGGCACCGAGCGCGAAGACTTCGACGGCATCCGCGAGACACCCGGCAAGACGCGAACCAACAACGACTTCGACGACAGCGACGACAGCGATCGCGACAGCGCCGCGCAAAGCCTGCAGGACCACCTGCGCGACCAGCTCGCCGGCATGCGCCTCGCGCCGGCCGACGCCGCCGCCGTGCTGGTGCTGATCGACTCGCTCGACGACGACGGCTATCTCGCCGACGCGCTCGAGGAGATCGCCGAGCGGTTGATCGCGAGCGGCCTGACGCCCGACGTCGGCGTCGATGTCGACGACGAGGCCGATGCGGTCGAGCCGCTCCTCGCCCACCTGCGCTGCGCCCTGCGCTACCTGCAGAGCATGGAGCCGACGGGGGTCGGCGCGCACGACCTGGCCGAGTGCCTGACGCTGCAGCTGCGCATGCTCGATCGCTCCGAAGCGCAGGCGATCGCGATCATCATCTGCAAGGGCCACCTGACGCTGCTCGCGCGCCGCGACCTCAAGAAGCTGATGGCCGTCACGGGCGCCGACGAGACGCTGCTGCGCGAGGCTCAGGCGCTGATCGTCGCCCTCGAGCCGAAGCCGGCGCGGCCGTTCGCGCGCGCCGAGGCCAACATCGTCATCCCCGACGTGATCGTGCAGAAGTCGGGGCGCGGCTGGAAGGTCCAGCTCAACCCCGACGTGATGCCCAAGCTGCGCATCAACGACCTCTACGCCAGCGCGATCCGCCAGCACCGCGGCACCGGCGCGCTCAACGGCGCCGGCCCGGGGCTCAACTCGCGGCTGCAGGAAGCGCGCTGGTTCGTCAAGAACATCCTGCAGCGCTTCGACACCATCCAGCGCGTCTCGCAGGCGATCGTCGAGCGCCAGAAGAGCTTCTTCACGCACGGCGCGATCGCCATGAAGCCGCTCGTCCTGCGCGAGATCGCCGACGAGCTCGGCCTGCACGAGTCGACGATCTCGCGGGTGACCACGGCCAAGTACATGTCGACGCCGTTCGGCACTTTCGAGCTCAAGTACTTCTTCGGCTCGTCGCTCGGCACCGACGCCGGCGGCACCGCGTCGAGCACCGCCGTGCGGGCGCTGATCCGCCAGATCGTCGCCGCCGAAGACGTCGCCAAGCCGCTCTCCGACAGCCAGATCTCGCAGATGCTCGAGGAGCAGGGCATCCACGTCGCCCGCCGCACCGTCGCCAAGTACCGCGAGGCGCTGAAGATCGCGCCGACGCAGTTGCGAAAGGCAATGTAGGCGGTTCAGTGGCGGCGCGTCCGGCCGCCGCGGCAGGCGCGGCCACCGCGGGCGGCACGGCCATCGCGCCGCCACCCGCCGAGGTCAGCGCTCCGGCGCGGCCGATCCCGCGAACACGATCGCCGTCGCCGCGACGTCGATCAGCGGCCCCAGCTCGTAGACGTTGCGGTAGCCGTAGTCGTAGAGCGCGACGTAGGTCGGCAGGTTGAGCGAGGCGCTCGGCAGCTTCGACGGGAACGCGCCTTCGGCGCCGCTGAAGTTGTTGTTGCAGTAGATGAGGATGCGCGCGGTCTTGTCGGGCAGCGCCTCGGCGAGCGACGCGACGGCGATGTCGGGAAAGCTGAGGTTGATCGCGCCCTCGACGTGCAGCTCGTCGAACCTCGCGGCGCTGCGCGCGTCGAGGATGATCGTGCCCGGCTCGCGGCTCATGCGGATGAAGTCGGACTCGGAGAGCCGCTGCCGGGCGCGATGACCGAGCGCGTCGCCGACGACGCGCAGGTAGGCGTCCTCGTCGATCGCCGGATTGATAATCGCCGGATCGGGGCCAGGTACGCCTTGCGCCGCGGCGCTCAAGGCCGCGAAGAGCGCCAGGGTCGCGAGCAGCGCCACCAGCGAGACTGCGAGCTTCTTCTTCGAGTGTGCCAAGGAGGGCCTCCGTCCGGTGCCGTGGCCGCGCGGCCGTCCTGGGTCAACGCCGATCGCGACGGCGCTGTTGACCGTCGCGCGACCGCATATCCATCCGACACCCTTTTTCTTTTCCTCCCGCCGATGCCCCTGCCTCTCTTTCTTCCTTGCGCCGCCGGCGTCGAGGCGCTGCTCGCCGAAGAGGTCGCGCGCGTGCTGCCGGAGACGTCGGTGCGCGCGGCGCGGGGCGGCATCGCCCTGGCCGGCGATCCGCACGAGGTGATGGTGCTCAACCTCGAAAGCCGGCTCGCGCAACGGGTGCTGATCGAGGTCGCCGAAGGCCCGTACCGGGACGAGAACGACCTCTACGCGCTCGCCCACGGCGTCGCCTGGTCGGACTGGATCACGCCGCGCCAGACCTTGCGCGTCGACAGCACCTCGCAGCGCAGCCCGCTGAAGAGCCTCAACTTCGCGGCGCTGCGGGTCAAGGACGCCGTCTGCGACCGGATGCGCGACGAGCACGGCGAGCGGCCGAACGTCGACACCGTCCGCCCCGACCTGCAGATCGTCCTGCACGCCGGGGCGGAGCGCGCCGCGGTCTACGTCGACAGCTCGGGCGAGTCGCTGTTCAAGCGCGGCTGGCGCGAG
>DASYKC010000213.1:0-9412 GCA_035995885.1 Caldimonas sp.
AAGGCGATCAGCTTGGACTCGACGGCCGCCTTGCTGTCGGCATGCTGCTCAGAGGTGAGCGCGCCGGCACGATGCAGCTCGTCGAGCTGCCGGAGCTGCGCCGACAACGTGCGCACTTCCTCGCTCACCATGACCGACGCAGCGCGCGTCCACAGCGGCCTCGCGAGCAGGGCCGCGGCCAGCACCGCCAGTGCACCTGCGGTCACGTAGAACGCGGTCATGGCCGCGCTCGCCAAAGGCTCACGCCGCCCCCTGCAGGGCTGCTGGCGCTGCCCGTTCCTGGCGCCGGCGGACGCGATAGCGCTTGTCGCTGAGCGCCAGCACGCCGCCGATCGCCATCAGAAGACAGCCGCCCCAGATCCAGTCGATGAAGGGCTTGAAGTAGAGGCGCACGATCCAGGCGCCGCCCTCGACCTCGTCGCCGAGCGAGACGTAGAGATCTCGGGTCGGTCCCGGGTCGATCGCCGCCTCGGTCATCGGATTGCGCTGAACCCGATACACCCGCTTCTCCGGCTGGAGGACGACCTCGGGCTTGCCGTCGCGCGTCACCTCGAGCAGGCCGCGCACACCGTCGTAGTTCGGGCCCTGAATCTCCTTGACGCCGCGAAACGTGAACACATAGCCGGCGATCTCGCTCGTCTCGCCGACGGCCATCCTCACGTCGCGCTCGATCTCGTAGGTCTTGACCATGCTGACGCCGAAGGCAAAGGCGGCGACGCCCAGATGCGCCACCATCATGCCCACCATCGCCCGCGGCAGCAGGCGGAGCCGGCCGAGCACGTCGGTGCGGACGGAGCCTCCTGTCCACACTCGCTCGAACAGATCGGTGCCGATCGAGCCGACGATCCAGAACGCCATCAGGAACCCCAGCGTCGCAGCCGCGGAGACACGCCCTGCGATCCAGCCCGTGGCCAGGGCCGCGACCACGGCGACTGCAGCCGCCCAGCGCAGACGGCGCGCCAGGTCGGGGATTTCGGCAGCCTTCCAGCGCGCCATCGGGCCGACACCCATGAGGAAGACCACCGGCGTCATGAGGGGCACGAACACGGTGTCGAAGTACGGCGGACCGACGGAGATCTTGCCGAGGTTGAGGGCGTCGAGAACAAGCGGGTAAAGCGTCCCGAGCAGCACCGACAGCATGGCGACGACGAAGAGGACGTTGTTGCCGAGGAGAAAGGTCTCGCGCGAAACGAGGCCGAACCGAGCGCCGAGGCCCACCTTCGGCGCGCGCCAGGCATAGAGGGTCAACGAGCCGCCGATGGCGACGACGAGAAAGACCAGGATGAAAAGGCCGCGGCGTGGATCGGTGGCGAACGCATGAACCGACGACAGCACGCCCGAGCGGACCAGAAAGGTGCCGAGCAGGGACAGCGAGAACGCGACGATGGCAAGCAGCACCGTCCACGACTTGAAGGCGCCGCGCTTCTCGGTCACGGCGAGCGAATGGATCAGCGCCGTGCCGGCGAGCCAAGGCATGAACGACGCGTTTTCCACCGGGTCCCAGAACCACCAGCCGCCCCAGCCGAGGACGTAGTACGCCCACATGCTGCCGAGCATGATGCCGACCGTGAGAAAGGTCCACGCCGCGAGCGTCCACGGCCGCGTCCAGCGCGCCCAGGTCGCGTCGAGGTTGCCGCCGATCAGCGCGGCGACCGCGAAGGCGAAAGCGACCGAAAAGCCGACGTAGCCCATGTAGAGCATCGGCGGGTGGGCCACCATGCCGGGATCCTGCAGCAGCGGGTTCAGGTCGTTGCCGTCGGAAGGCACGGGGAACAGGCGATCGAACGGGTTCGATGTCGTCAGCATGAAGAGCAGGAAGCCGACGCTGACCATGGCCATGACGGCCAGGATGCGCGAAATCACCGGCTGGGGAATGTTCCTGCTCAGCTGCGCCACCGCAAGCATCCAGCCGCTCAGCATCATCAGCCAGAGGAGGAGCGAGCCTTCGTGGCCGCCCCAGACGCCGGCGATTCGGTAGGCCAGCGGCAAGGCACTGTTCGAGTTGGCCGCCACGTAGAGCACCGAGAAGTCGTTGCGAACGAAGGAGCTGGCGAGGCACAGGAAGGCGGTAGCGACGAGGACGAAATGCGCCTGCGCCGCCGGCCGCGCGAAGGCCATCCAGTCGGCGCGTCCGCGCGCCGCGCCGACGAGCGGCAGCGTCGCCTGGACGAGAGCCACCGAGAGCGCGAGCAGCAGCGCAATCTGGCCGAGTTCGGGAATCAAGTCTCGGTCTCCCTCTAGAAAGCGTTCCAAGGACCATTCGGCGACAGCGCCTGGCCCCAGATCGACGTGAACACGCTGCGGCCGTAGAAGAAGGGCAGCCCCCAGACGAAGGTGCTGGCGCCCTGCCCCGCCGATCCGGCGAGATCGGCGAAGGCCACGCTCGAGGAGCCGAACAGAACGTCGGCGCTGGCCAAGGCGTATTCGGCCGAAGCGGTCGTGCCGAAGGCATCGGTGAGGGTTGCCGTGCGGCGAACGACCGCCGGCGGGCAGTACCAGCCGCTCGCCGAGGCCGTCGAGCTCTGGCAACCCATGGGCAGCCCGGCGTCGTCGAAGAAGAGCGCGTTCGAGCCGCTGTCGATGTAGCTGTCTGGATAGCTCGTGGTGCTTGACACGGTCTTGAAGTAGAGGTAGCTCGAGCTCGCCGGGTTGGCGTCGACGAAGATCATCGTCGCGCTGGGCGGGATCTGGTTGTTCGCCTGCGTGCCGATGCCGAAGACGAGTCTGCCCTTGGCGACGCCCGCTCCGAGATCCGGAAGCGCGGGCAACGCCAGGATCGTGCCATTGTTGTTGACGGCGAAATGAGCGACCGGGTTCTGCGTCTGCAGGGCGCTCGGTATCGCGGCGGGGACGCACGACGAGCCCGCCGCCCCGGGGCACGAGTAGTACAGCGTGTAGCCGCTCGAATAGTCGCCGCGGCTGCACGACAGACCGCAGTCGTAGGCGAGCATGCCGATGCCGAGGAGACCGTTCGCCTGCAGCGACGACACGGAGTTCTGCAGGCCGCCGTTGGCCGCCGCGATGCAGGCGGCAGGCGCGGCGTCGCTCATCGGCGCGGCATCGTCGATGACCTGCACCGAGAGCGCCGTCGCCACCTCGCCGGCGATCCTGATATCGGCGCTCGCGAGCGGTCCCCACACGGCGCCCAGCACGAAGGGATAGCACTCGAGGGCGCGACCCGCCGGGGTTCCGCTCGTGGCATCGGCGGGGACCGCGACGCTCGGCAGGTTGAGGCCGGCAACCTTGCTCTTCAGGAGGCGCAAGCCGACCGAGCCGGTGTCGAGAAAGACATGATCGATCGTGACGCAGCGCGCCGCCGAGCCCGGCTCGCAGACCGTCACGGTCACGTAAGGGATGTTGGCGGCGCCGAGCGAGAAGCCGGACGCCGGGCCGCTGTCGACCACGACCTCGGTCGTGTTCGGGCCGGTCGGCACGGCGAGCGTGACCGTGGTGCCGCCCGTGCCGCCGGTGATGTCGCCGCCCGTGATCGTCGTCACCGACGAGTTGCCGCCGCAACTCGCCAGCGCGAACGCGAGGGCCGCGGCAGCGAGCGCTGCGCCACAGCGATCAGCGCATCGCATCGACGCCGACCCCCTGCGGCACGAGCGATTGCAGCCAGGCCTTGCCGACGTACGCGTTGAGGTGCGCCGTCGAGTGCACGACGAGATCGCCGCGGCGCAGCTCGACGTGGCGCCGGATGCCCGGCTGCCGCAAGGCCTCGCTTGCCGCCGTGGCGTAGGTGCCGGCATGCGCACCGAGCAGCGACGCGAGGTCGGGCTTGAAGCGTGTGCTCCAGGCGACGGCGAAGACCAGGCCCGAGGGCGTGACGAATTCGCGGATGATCGAGCCGTCCGCGAGCGTGATCTCGTGCGTGCGCATCGCCACGCTGGCGATGGTGACCGCGTGCCGCATGCCGCGCAGACGTGCCTGATCCTCGCCGATCGTCGACACGTCGCCGCCGAGCACTGCGTGCGCGGGCAGCGCCGCGAAGAACAGCGTCGCGGCGAGCATCGGCACGGCCCGTGCGGCGCCGCTGGCGCGGCCAAGCTCGATCCTCACTTGAGCACCTCGCTGATCTCCAGGCGGATGCCGCGCGTGCCGACCGGCACCGGCGCCGACCAGCCCTGCATGTCACCCGGCTGCGGCATGACGTCGCCACGGCGCGAGATGCGCGCGCCGATGATCACCGTCTGTACCGTTGAAAGGCGGACGTCGGGCACCATGGCGTTGGAATCGTCGAGGTTGAACTCGAAGGGCAGGTCGCGCACGCGCTTGCGCAGCAAGGCGACCGGCATGCGCGATCCGTCGGCAGGTCGGGCGAAGACGTAGACGGTGGCATCCGCAGGCGCCTTGGCGAGCAGATCGTCGGCCAGCGTCACGCGGCCCGAAACCACCGCCGGATCCGCCGTCGAGCGCTCGGCATGAGCGGCTCTCGAGACCCCGGCATCCACCGTGCGGTCGGCCTCGCCGCGCGACGCCGAGCGCGCGGCGACGATGCTGCTCTGGATCTGCTCTCGAAAGGCCGGATCGGGCCCGGCCGCAAGCGCCCGTTCCCAGAAGTCGATGGCCTGGGGATAGTCGGCACGCTCGTACGCCGCCGTTCCCGACAGCGCCAGCGCCTTGACGTTTTTCGGATCGATGCGCAACGCCTTTGTCACGAGCTCGGCCGGTTCTCCGGCGAGCGTTCTGCCGTTGGCGACGGCGAGCGCATCGGCGTAGTCGGCGAGGACCTGGGCGTCGTTCGGCAACAGCCGGGCCAATGTCGCGTAGGCCTTGCTCGACTCCGCGAACTTGCCGAGCATGTCGTAGGAGTGGGCGAGCATGGCCCACGCCGCCGCATCGCCGGGCGCCTTCCTTGTTCGTTCGTCGGCTTCCTGGATCATGCGCTGCAGCTGTTCTTCCGAAAGAGCGCGCAGGGGCTTGCCTTCGCTCGTTGCGGACGCTGCCGGCGACGGCGGCTGGGCGGTGGGCGCGGCGCCGACCCATGCGGGCGACCCATCGACGTTGCGGCTTGCCCAGAGATGGAACGCGACGGCCGTGGCGGCAGCCATGGCGACGGCGACGGCCAAATAGAGCGGCGACGGCCGCGCGATCGGGATGGCTGCCGGCGTCGACTCGAGCAAGATCGTGGCGATGCGCCGCTGTTCCTGCGCGAAGAATTCGCGCGTGATCTCGTCGGCGGCGAGGCGGCGGTCGAGCTCGCGCATGTCCGACATGGTCGCGGCGATCCGTGCCTTGACCGGCGCGAGGTCGCGGGCGCGCTGCCGCGCCGCGCGAACCCGCCACAGGAATGCGGCCGCGACCAGGACCATCGCGGCGATGGCGAGCATCGGCAGCCACTCGGCGACATTCAATCGGACACCTCAGAACAGTTCATAGCGATAGCCGACATAGAAGAAGATGGAGTTGGTGGTGTCGCTGTTGGACGGCCCGTCGGTCGTCGAATGCTCGACGATGCTCTCGCCGAGGATGCTGGCCCGCCGCGACAGCCGATACGACATCCGCATTCCCGGCGAGATCCGGTTGAGTCGTACGCCCTGATTGTCGCGCTGCATGTAATAGCGAAGCGACGGCTCGAGCGTGATGTCGTTGTCGCGCAGGCCGGTGAGGTTGCTGTACGAGAGCTGCGCGCCCTTGAAGAACGGCGACTTGAGCACGCTGAGATTGAAGTTGTTGATGTCGCGCGGCGAATAGAGGTTGGAGCCGGTCATCTGCAGCGTCGCGCCGTACTGCGCACCGGTGGCCGGGGTGGCCTCGAAGTCTCCCACCGCCGGCAGGGCGCCGATGGCGCTGTAGCGCAAATCCATCGCCAGCTGCCACTTGGCAGTGATCGGCCGCGAGACGCTGACAAGGGCCTGCTTGGCCTGCGCCGAGGTCGCCTCCGCAGCGACGCGGATCTCGTCCAGCGTCTGCATCTGCAGGAGTTGCTTCAGCGACGTCGCGCCCGAGCTGATGAGCGCGTTCGTCATCTGCAGCGAGGGCGCCTTGCGCGAATCGACCAGGAGCGTGACCGTGGTCTGCGCAGGCGCCTGGAACGAGCCCTGCAGCGAGACGGCATTGACCTTGCGGAACAGGATGTCGTAGTCGACCAACGAATACATCGAAAACAGATCGTCGGAATAGCGCGTCTCGACGCCGACGGCGCGCCGGTTGGCGATGCCCTCGGTCGTCTGGTCGATGACGTAGACATTGCCGCCCCAGCGGTCGAAGATCCCGTCGGCCTCGACCATCGCCGCCAGCAGGCGCTCGGACGGCGCGGAGATCAGGGGATTCGCCGGCACCCCGCCCATCAGGTCGACCTTCCATCCCGTGGCCACCGGATAGGTCGCCGAAACGCCGTCGAAGAGGCCGAGCAGGCCGCCGCTGATCGAGGATTGGCGGCCGACCCGCACCGCCAGACCGCTTTCGTTGCGCTTGTAGTCGAGATAGGCGGCGTTGAGCAGGCTGGTGTTGTGCGACGACGCGACAAGGTTGTGCGAGTCCGTGCCACGGACAACGGCGCGTGTCTCGGAATCGGCGGTCGCATAGCGCGCGCCGAGATCGACGCTGGTGACGATGGCCGACTCGGTCGTCTTCGTCAGCGTCGCCTGGTCGATCCCGGAAGCGAGGTTGACGAGCGACTGGCTGCGCGCCCGGCCGCCGAAGTAATACTGGGCGATATTGCCGGTGAAGCGGTTGGCGCGTGCCGAGGCCGGCGCCGGTGCTGCGGCGGCCGCGACCGCCGCGTCGGGGCTGGCGGCCGAGCCCACCGGCCCCGCCGGCGCGCCTTCGAGAGAAGCCAGCCGCTGCGCCACCCGCTGAGCCCCTTCGCTCTGCGGAAACAGCCTCATGTACAGCTCGTATTCGGCCCGTGCCCGGCGCATGTCGCCGGCGCGCTCCCAAGCCAGGCCGACGAGCTCCTGGCCCTCTTGCGACAGCGAGTTCGGCGGCAGCAGCAGCAACTGGTTGAACTGGTCGATCGCGGCCTCGTAGCGCCGCGCCGCGAGCGCTTGACGCGCCAGCGCCATCAGCTCCTTCGCGCGGCTCTCCACCTCGACCGTGCCCACCAGGGCAGGCGCCGCGGGCACTGCCGCGGTCGCGGGCGGTGCCGGTCGAGCCGGCGCGGCCGTCGTCGCTGCAGTCGATGCCGGAGCTGTCGGCGCGGGCGCGGCCGTCGGCGGCGCGGGTGTCGCCGCTGCGGTCGACCGGATCATCTCGTCGCGCCGTTTCGCAAGATCAAGGACGCTCGCTTGCGGAAATCGCGCGAGCGCCGACTGTCGCACCGCCTCGGCCGCCTGCGCGGTAGGGAAGTAGCCGAGATTGATCTCGGTCACGACGACGCCATCGACCACCGCGTTCGATGCGAAGACCTCGTAGCGATCAAATTGGGACGGCACGGACTGGACCTGGTCGAGTTGGCTCACAGGAACGCGCTGCAGGGTCACGGCGTAGCGCTTGTCGGTCGCCGCGAGCGGCGCGACCGCCGCCGGCGGCGCTGGCGGCACAAGGGTCGGCGGCACCGCGGCCGGCGGCGGCGCCTGGTCGCCGCGGCCCGCGAAGACGATGTCGATCGCCCGGGACGACGGTCCCTGCCGGGCGAGGATGGCGGCCGGGGCGCGCAGCTGCAGCGTCAGCTCCCTGACGCGGCGGCCGCGCACCGGCGCATACGTCAAGGTGAGCTCGGGCACCGGCCCGGCCGCGCCAAGGCGCTTCGACTCTTCCGAGGTCTGATTGACGATCGTCTCGTCGGCGGCGACGAGATCGAAGGTGATGCGATAGAGCGTCGAGGCGTCGGCCGGCTGCTGGCGAAGGAAGCGCACGGTGGCGTTGAACGTGATCCGGACGACGGTGTCAGCCCCCTGCGGGACGACGGCGACGTCGTCGATCGTCTGCGCTCGGCTTTCCAGGGCGGCCAGGGCGGCCAGGGCACACGCCAGCCAGCGCCAGCCTCCGCTGTGCGACGCACTTCGGCAGGCTGCGCGGACGCCGCGGCGCACGTTGGCGGCGATCACGGTCCTGGCACGGGGCGCGGCCGGGTGCCGCCGCGCAGCTGTCGGGGGATGATCTCGCCGTTCGTGACGTGACAGCTGATGCACTGCGGTTTGTCGGCGGCCGCGCGATAGAGCGCCGACAGGTGCGAATAGGCAACCGGTACCCAGCCGATGGTTCGATGGCAGGTGTCGCACGAACGCGCCGTCACGAAGTGCCCAGCCGTCTTGCCCGCCGCCGAGCTGCCGTTGTGGCAGGTCTGGCACTGTCCCGGAAGAACACCCTGGTGGTTGAAGTGCGCGGGTGTCCACGTCGTCGTCCGATGGCAGGTGTCGCACGAAGCGCGCGTCACCAGGTGCTTGGCAGGCTGGCCTTTCGCCGCCTGGCCGTTGTGGCAGGTGCGGCACTGGCCGGGCAGCACGCCCTGGTGATCGAAGGCGAGGCCGGCGCCGCGCGAAGGCAGTGCCGTGCCGTCGGGCAGGAAGCGGGTGTTCGCGCCGGCGACGGCGGCGCGCAGCACCGGGCGCACCCGCGCCTGGTTGTTGAACGCAGAGTAGCTGCGGTTGTGGCAGCCGGAGCTGATGCAGTCCTGCCCCGCCCGGCGGCCGTGGTGAACGGACGAACCGGTGGTCCGGATCGTGACGCCGTACCAGACGTAGGCAAACTCGTGGCAGCTCTGGCAGGTCGCCGCGCCGACCGCGGTGTGCGCCGGCGTGTTGCCCTTCATGTTCATGCCCGCGAAAGAGGTGAACACCGCGGCCGAGTGGCACTTCTCGCACGTGATGCCGACCGTCGGCACGTGGGTCTGCGCCGACGGCGTGGTCGGCGAGCCGTTCGCGGCCAGCGGCGTCGCCTTCGGCTGGTAGGTGAGCGGCGGCGGCGACGCGCACGCGGCCTGGGTGGCGCAGCCGGCGAAAGGACCGGCGCCGGTCCCTGCCGAGTGGCAGGAAATGCAGTTGCTGGTGATGCCGGTGTGCAAGGTCGCGCCGTTGGTCGTCAGCCCCGCGACCGAGAAGTCGCCGGCGACGACGTGGCACGTCGAGCACGTCGCCAGCGTCGTCGGGATGTGCCCGCTGGGCTTGATCGTGCCGGTGAAGAAGTTCGTGCCGCTGTGGCACTGCGAGCAGTCGCCGCTGCTCGGGTGCGCCGCATCGGCGACGTTGTAGGTGCCGGCCGCAGCGCGCGGCCGGGTATGGAAGCCGGTGTACTGTGCCCCGGTCGTCAGCACCGTCGGGGCAATCGGATACGCCGTCATGCCCATCCACACGTAGCTCGACTCGTGGCAGGCGTTGCAACCGTTGGTGATGCCGGTGTGGATCTGCGCCGTCGTCGGCGCCGGTGTCGCGAAGGCGGTGCCCGGCGCGGTCTTCGTTGCGACCGCGGCGATCTGACCTGCTGGCGTGGTGCCCAGGTGACAGGTCTCGCAGGTCGTGCTCGAGGGGAT
>DASYKC010000214.1:0-100750 GCA_035995885.1 Caldimonas sp.
ACTCGGTCCAGGACATCATCTCGCCCGAGCGCCGCGTCTTCGTCGGCACCGAGTGGTTCAAGTCGGTGATGCGCGACGACGACCTGCAGGGGGCCCTGCTGCGCCAGATCGCTTTCTCGTTCGCCGTGCTCGTGGTCGAGATCCCGCTCGGCATCGCCCTCGCCCTGTCGATGCCGGCCAAGGGCTGGCATGCCTCGGCGGTGCTGGTGCTGGTGGCGATCTCGCTCCTCATTCCCTGGAACGTCGTCGGCACGATCTGGCAGATCTACGGCCGCACCGACATCGGCCTGTTCGGCGCCGCGCTCGCCCGGCTCGGCATCGACTACAGCTACACCGGCAGCGCCCGCGACGCCTGGCTCACCGTGCTGCTGATGGACGTGTGGCACTGGACGCCGCTCGTCGCCCTGCTCTGCTATGCCGGCCTGCGCGCCATTCCCGACGCCTACTACCAGGCGGCGAGCATCGACGGCGCGTCCAAGCTCGCGGTCTTCCGCTTCATCCAGCTGCCGAAGCTGCGCGGCGTGCTGATGATCGCCGTGCTGCTCCGCTTCATGGACAGCTTCATGATCTACACCGAGCCGTTCGTCCTCACCGGCGGCGGCCCCGGCAACGCGACGACCTTCCTCAGCCAGTACCTGACCCAGAAGGCGGTCGGCCAGTTCGACCTCGGCCCGGCGGCGGCGTTCTCGCTGATCTACTTCCTGATCATCCTGCTGCTCTGCTTCATCCTCTACAACTGGATGCAGCGTGTCGGCACCGCCGACAAGGAAAGCGGCCATGGATGAGCGCCGCTTCAGGAAGCGCACGATCTTCCTCGTCCTCTACCTCGTGTTCGCCATCCTGCCCGTGTACTGGATGGTCAACATGTCGTTCAAGACCAACGAGGAGATCCTCAGCCTCTTCTCGCTCTGGCCGCGGGCGTTCACCTGGGACAACTACCGCGTCATCTTCACCGACGCGTCGTGGTACTCGGGCTACATCAACTCGATGATCTACGTCGCGATCAACACGGTGATCTCGCTGCTCGTCGCCCTGCCCGCGGCCTACGCCTTCTCGCGCTACCAGTTCATCGGCGACAAGCACGTCTTCTTCTGGCTCCTCACCAACCGCATGACGCCGCCGGCGGTATTCCTGCTGCCGTTCTTCCAGCTCTACACGACGCTCGGCCTGATGGACACGCACATCGCGGTGGCGCTCGCCCACCTCGTCTTCAACGTACCGCTCGCGGTCTGGATCCTGGAAGGCTTCATGAGCGGCGTGCCGCGCGAGATCGACGAGACCGCCTACATCGACGGCTACTCGTTTCCGCGCTTCTTCCTCACGATCTTCATCCCGCTGATCAAGGCCGGTGTCGGCGTCGCCGCCTTCTTCTGCTTCATGTTCAGCTGGGTCGAGCTGCTGATGGCGAGGACGCTCACCAGCGTCAACGCCAAACCGATCGTCGCGGTCATGACGCGCACCGTGTCGGCGTCGGGAATGGACTGGGGCGTGCTCGCCGCTGCCGGCGCGCTCACCATCGTTCCCGGGGCGATCGTCATCTGGTTCGTGCGCCACTACATCGCCAAGGGCTTCGCGATGGGGCGGGTATGAAGGAGCAGGACTGATGTTCGAGTGGATGGCGTGGACCTTGCCGGTGGCGGTGTTCTTCTGCGCGATCGTGCTCATGCTCGCCGCCATGACGATCTGGGAGATCCGCTCGCCGACCGTCTTGCGCAAGGGCTGGCTGCCGATTGCGACGACGCGCGGCGACCGCCTCTTCATCGGTCTGCTCGCCGCCGCCTACGTGAACCTGGCGTTCGTCGCCGTCAGCGAAAAGATGGTCGGCTGGTTCGGTCTCGAGACGGAGCCCTCGATCTGGATCAGCTTCGTCGTGTCGATGCTCCTGCTCGGGTTCATCCTGCGCAAGGGCTGATGTGTTCTCGAAAAGGATCCCGGCCCCTTCTTCCCAGCCGGCCCGTCCATTCACACAAGGGAAGTACTCAGAGGAGACGATGATGAGATTTCGCATGCATGCGGTGGCATTCGCCGCGGCCGCCCTGACGATTGGGCACGGCGCCTGGGCCGGCGAGGCCGAGGCGAAGAAGTGGATCGACAGCGAGTTCCAGCCGTCGACCCTGAACAAGGACCAGCAGATGGCGGAGATGAAGTGGTTCATCGACGCCGCCAAGAAGCTGCAGGCCAAGGGAGTGAAGGAAATCTCGGTCGTCTCCGAGACGCTCACGACGCACGAGTACGAGTCGAAGACGCTGGCCAAGGCGTTCGAGGAGATCACCGGCATCAAGGTCAAGCACGACATCATTCAGGAAGGCGACGTCGTCGAGAAGCTGCAGACGTCAATGCAGTCGGGCAAGTCGATCTACGATGGCTGGATCAACGACTCCGACCACATCGGCACACACTATCGCTACGGCACGGCACTTTCGCTCACCGACCAGATGGGCGGCGCTTGGAAGGAATACACCAATCCCGGACTGGACCTGAAGGACTTCATCGGCACCAGCTTCACGACCGCACCGGACGGCAAGCTCTATCAGCTGCCCGACCAGCAGTTCGCGAACCTGTACTGGTTCCGCGCCGACCTCTTCGCAAGGAAAGACCTGCAGGACAAGTTCAAGGCCAAGTACGGCTACGAGCTCGGCGTGCCGCTCAACTGGAGCGCCTACGAAGACATCGCGGCGTTCTTCAGCGAAGACGTGAAGACGATCGACGGCAAGCCCATCTACGGCCACATGGACTACGGCAAGAAGGACCCGTCGCTCGGTTGGCGCTTCACCGACGCCTGGTTGTCGATGGCTGGTACGGCCGACATCGGCATTCCGAATGGCTTGCCGATCGACGAGTGGGGGATTCGAGTTGCCGCCGACAAGTGCACGCCAGTCGGTGCGGCCGTGGAGCGCGGTGGCGCCACCAACTCGCCCGCAGCCGTCTATGCGCTGACCAAGTACATCGACTGGATGAAGAAGTACGCGCCGAAGGAAGCGACCGGAATGACTTTCGGCGAATCCGGGCCAGTGCCGGCGCAAGGCCAGATCGCGCAGCAGATCTTCTGGTACACCGCCTTTACCGCCGACATGATCAAGCAAGGACTGCCGGTCGTGAACGCTGATGGCACGCCGAAGTGGCGCATGGCGCCCGGTCCAAACGGCCCGTACTGGAAGCAGGGCATGCAGAACGGCTACCAGGACGTCGGCTCGTGGACGTTCCTGAAGTCGAACGAGCCGAACCGCGCGGCGGCGGCGTGGCTCTATGCGCAATTCGTGACAGCCAAGACGACCTCGCTAAAAAAGTCGATCGTCGGCCTGACGTTCATCCGGGACAGCGATATCCGGTCCGACTACTTCACCCAGAACGCGGCCAAGTACGGCGGCCTGATCGAGTTCTATCGCAGCCCGGCCCGAGTGGCATGGACGCCGACCGGCAACAACGTGCCCGACTATCCGAAGCTGGCGCAGCTGTGGTGGAAGAACGTCGCCGTCGCGGTCACGGGCGAGAAGACGCCTCAGCAGGCGATGGACAACCTCGCCAACGAGATGGACGATGTCATGGGTCGCCTGCAGCGTGCCGGCATGGCGCACTGCACGCCCAAGCTCAATCCCAAGAGCGCGCCGGACAAGTGGCTGAGCGACAAGAGCGCGCCATGGAAAAAGTTGGCCAATGAGAAGCCGAAGGGCGAGACGATCGCCTACGACACGCTGCTCAATGCGTGGAAGGCCGGCAAGGTCCGCTGACGACGGTGCAAAGTGACCGGCCCGCCTTGACCGGCGCCGCGCCCTGTCGATCGCCTCGATCGACAGGGCGCTTTCGCGTTTGATTCATGAACATCGTCTTCCGCTGCGACCCCGCGCTGATCGATCTGCTGCCCCGGCCCGAGCCTGCCAAGGCTTCTCTGCCCGAGTGGCTGCGGGCGATGGCGCCGCGGGTACCCTCGCGCGTGCACGGTCGCAGCATCCGCACCGTCAAGCAATGCCCGCCTTTCGTCGACGCGATGCGGCACGGCTTCGTGCTTCCTTTGCCGTGCGACGTTTCGGTCGAGGACGGCCGCTTTGCCTGGGACTGGCCGCTGCCGCCGCTGACGATCGCGGCGCATCCGCGCGCGCCGCTGAGCTTTCACGTGCCGGAGCAGATCGCCGGCTCACCGCTCGCGCGAGGGCAGCGATCTGCGATCAAGTTCAACAGCTTCTGGACGATCGAGCTCGAGCCCGGGTGGTCGCTGATGGTCGTGCACCCGCTGCATCGGGACGACTTGCCGTTCCGGCTCATCAGCGGCCTGGTCGACGCGGACCGTTTCAACGCCATCGGCATCAATTTCCCCGCCGTCTGGACCGACCCCGGCTTTCGCGGCGTGCTGCCGCGTGGCATGCCGGTGGCGCAGTGCTATCCGGTGCCCCGCGAAGTGCCGTCCCTGGTGTGCGAAGCCATGACCGCGGAGCACATGCACCGCTACGCCGCGGTCGCCGGCGACATCATGGTCGGCCCGGGCGTGTACCGAAAGCGCTTTCGCGGCAAGCGTGGCGAGGACTAGCCGAGACGTCGAACCGGGCGACGCTAGGCGGGCATCGTCCGCAGGCATTCGCGCAGCGCGTCGAGGTCGAGCCAGAGGCGCCCGCATCCCGGCGCCGCGAGCGCGTGCGCGATACGCCCGAAGCTGTCGTCCTGGAGGCGGAAAGCGCGCCCATACGCCGCCAGGGCCTCGTCGATCTTGCCGGCTTCCTGCAGGACGATGCCGAGGTTGACCTCGACCTCGGCACGTGGCGTGGCCACCCGCAGCAGCTCTCGCAACGCCGCCGCAGCGCCGGCGAAATCGCGCCGGTCCTGCCGCAGCAGCGCCAGCTTGAACCATGCCTGCGCGTGGGCCGGAGCCAAGCGCACCGTGCGCTCGAATTCCGCCTCGGCGTCTGCGCCCTGGCCACTTTCGCCCAGCGTCTGCGCCAGCGCATAGGCGGCGTCGGCTCGTTCGGGAAGTAAATCGCGGGCGCGCCGGTGGTGCGCAAGAGCCGTGGGCAAGTCGGCGGTTGCATGCGCGACGTCGCCGGCGACGAGCAATGACGGACCATGGTCGGGTCGCAGCGCCAGACTGGCGGCGATGCGCTCGCCGGCCCGTACATGATCTCCGCCTTGCAGGTACAGCACGGCAAGCAGCTGCAGGACGGCCGGGTGCGGCGGATGGGCCGCCATCGCCTCCTCGCACAGGCGCAGGGCCGAGTCGGCCCGCCCGGCGTTGACATGGCCGATGGCCAGAGCCAGCTGCGCTTCGACCGACACGGGTGGCGTGCTCACGGCGTGGCTCAACGAACGAGCGGTGCGTCGGGCAGCTCGTTGATGTCGGCGACGCCGGGCAGGGCGGCGAAGTGGCGCACGAGGAGCGCGTCGACGGCGTCGATCGCGGCGATCAGGCCAGCCTCGAAGCGGCCGTCGCGGAACGCGCTCTGCATGCCTTCGGCGATCGTCGCCCATTCGAGAGCCGGCACGCGGGCGTTCAGGCCGCGGTCGGCGACGATCTCGATCGCCCGCTCGGCGAGCAGGAGGTAGACGAGGACGCCGTTGTTGCGCTCGGTGTCCCAGACGCCGAGCTTGGCGAACATCGCCACCGCACGATCGCGCGGCGTCGCGTTGCGGCGCAGGTAGCTGTACGGCAGGCCGGCCTCGACGACGACGCGGATCTCGCCGCTGTGCCGCTTCTCGCTCGCGGCGACGCGCGCCTCGATGCGCGCGAGCGCGTCCTTGCCGAGGACGCGACGAGCGTCGCTTTCGTCGTGCAGGCGGTGCTTGACGAGACGAGCGAGCCAGTGCGCCATCACCACCGCCCCGAGGCGCCGCCGCCGTCGAAGTTGCCGCCGCCGCCCGAGCTGAAGCCGCCGCTGCTGCCGCCACCGCCGAAGCCGCCGCCACCACCGCCCCAGATCACCGGGCCGCCGAAGCCGCCGCCGCGCGAACCGCCGCCGAGGCCCATCACGCCGACGACGAAGAGCGCGACGATGCCGGCGCCCGCGGCGACGAGCAGGCTCGCGGTCAGGAACCAGCCGATCGCGCCGACCGCCGCGCCCGTGCCGAGGGCGCCGAGCTTCCGGCCCATGACGCTGCTCAGGATGCGGCCGAGGATCGGCACGCCGACGAAGAGGAAGATCGCCAGGTCCTGCCAGTCGAAGCCGCCGCGCGTTCGCGTGCGCGTCACGCCCGGCTGCGCCGGCGCCGGCAGCTTCTCGCCGGCGACGAGGGCGCCGAGGCGATCGACCGCGGTGTTCAGGCCGCCGGCGAAATCGCCGGCCTTGAACGCCGGCAGCATCTGCTCGCGGATGATGCGGCCGGCGACGACGTCGGGGATCGCGCCCTGCAGCGTCGCCGCGACCTGGATGTTGACGTCGCGGTCGTTCTTGGCGACGGTGAGCAGCAGGCCGTCGCCGACTTCCTTGCGGCCGAGCTTCCAGCTCGCGGCGACGCGCTGCGCGAACGAGGCGATGTCCTCCGGGCGCGCCGTCGCCACGATCAGGATCACGATCTGCGCGCCGCTCTTCGCCTCGATCGCGGCGAGCTTGGTGTTGAGCGCGCCGGCCTGCGCCGGCGTCAGCGTCGACGTCTGGTCGATGACGCGGTCGGTGAGGACCGGCACCGGCACGACGTCTTCGGCGAGCGCCGGGCCGAAGGCGAGCGCGGCGAGCGCAGCCGCCGCGGCGAGGAGAGCGCGCATCGGGCGCCTTCGGATCAGCGCGACGCGGGCTTGTCGAAGCTCACCGGCGGTGGCACCGAGATCTGCGCTTCATTGGCGACGACGAAGCTCGGCTTGGTCTTGTAGCCGAAGATCATCGCCGTGAAGTTGGTGGGCACGCTGCGCACCTTGGTGTTGTACTGCTGGACCGCGGCGATAAACTTGTTGCGCGCGACGGTGATGCGGTTCTCGGTGCCCTCGAGCTGGACGCGCAGATCCTGGAACGCCGCGTTCGCCTTCAGGTTGGGATAGTTCTCGGTGACGACGAGGAGCCGGCTGAGCGCGCTGCTGAGCTCGCCCTGCGCCTGCTGGAACTTGTTGAACGCGGCCGGGTCGTTGACGAGCGCCGGCGTCGCCTGGATCGACGTCGCCTTGGCGCGCGCCTCGATCACCTTGGTGAGCGTCTCCTGCTCGAAGTTGGCCTCGCCCTTGACGGTGGCGACGATGTTCGGGATCAGGTCCGAGCGGCGCTGGTACTGGCTCAGCACCTCGGCCCACGCCGCCGTCACCTGCTCGTCGAGACTCTGGAAGTCGTTGTAGCCGCAGCCCGGCAGGCCGAGGACGGCGGCGACCGCAAGCACCATCGAGCCGAGTCGGCGGGCCAGCGGAACGTGGATTCGAAGCATCGGGTTTTCTCCCTGTGAAGCCTGACTATCCTACCGTGGGCGGCTCGATGCGATGCCGGCCGAGAGGGCTATGCTGCAACCGTGACAGCCGCCCATTTCGCCCCCTCCCACGTCGTCCACGGCGCGGACGCGGCGCGCGTTCCGCTCGTTCTCGACTCGCCGCATTCGGGCTTCGCCTTTCCCGTCGACTTCGGCTCGCGCCTCAGCGAGTTCGACCTGCGCGAAGGCGAGGACTGCTTCGTCGACGAGCTCTATCTCCCGGTCACCGAGCGCGGCGTCCCCCTGATCGCGGCGCTCGCGCCGCGGACCTACGTCGACCTCAACCGGCACGCCGCCGACATCGACCTCGCCCTCGTCGAAGGCGGTCGCTGGCCCGGCGATCACGTGCCGAGCGGCAAGGCGCGCCTCGGCAAGGCGCTGATCTGGCGCACCCTCGACGACGGCCGCGACATCTACGAGAGAAAGCTGCCGGTCGACGAGGTGCGGTCGCGGATCGACGCGTTCCACCGGCCCTACCACGACGCCGTGCGCGACCGCATCGAGGCGACGCATGCGCGCTTCGGGCGCAGCTGGCACATCAACTGCCATTCGATGAACGCCGTCGGCGGCGCGCAGGGTGAAGGCGGCGCCGGCAACGCGCGCGCCGATTTCGTCGTCGGTGACCGCGACGGCACGACCTGCGACCGGGGCTTCACCGAGCTCGTTCGCAGCGTCCTCGCCGGCATGGGCTACGACGTCCGCGTCAACGACCCGTACAAGGGCGTCGAGCTGGTTCGCGCCTACTCGAACCCGGCGCAGGGACGCATGAGCCTGCAGCTCGAGATCAACAAGCGGCTCTACATGGACGAGGCGACGCGAACCCGGAGCGCCGGCTTCGCGCCGCTGCAGCGCCAGCTGGCGACGCTCGTCGACGCCGTCCTCGACTACGCCGCGAGCGAGCTCGCAGCAGCACGGCGATGAGCGCGACCGCAGCCGGCGGCCGAGCCGGAACGCCGGCGCGCGTCCAGCTCAAGCGAAGCGCCGGCTGGAAGATGCCGGCGAACACCGTCAAGGTCGATCGCACGACGCGCTGGGGCAATCCGTTCACGGTCGCCGAATGCGGCAGCGTCGCGATCGCGGTCGCCCAGCACGGCCGCTGGATGCGCGGCGAGATCGCCGCGCCGGGCGGCGTCGAGCCGCCGCCGCGCGAGGCGATCCGCGCCGCCCTCGGCGGCCGCCATCTCGCCTGCTGGTGCGCCCTCAACGGACCGTGCCACGCCGACCTCTTGCTGACGCTGGCCAATCCGCGCTAGCCGTCAGCCGCGGTCGCTGCGCGGCAGCGACAAGGTCGCCACCGCGCCGCCGCCGGGCTGGTTCTTGAGCGTCGCCCGGCCGCGGTGCAGATCGGCGATCTCCTTGACGAACGAGAGGCCGAGGCCGGTGCTCTTCTTCGCGGTCGCCGGCCGCGCCAGCGAATAGAACTTCTCGAACACCTTGCCTTCGGCGAAGTCGGGAATGCCCGGACCGCCGTCACGGACGATCAGGTCGCAGGTGCGCGCATGCGCCTTGACCTCGATCGTGACGCGACCGCCGCGCGGCGAGAAGTCGAGCGCGTTGTCGACCAGGTTGGCGAGCGCGCGCTGGAGCAGGAAGGCATCGCCGGCAACGACCGGATCGGCGCTGCCCGGCAGCAGCTCGACGACGAGGCCGCGCGCCTGCGCCGCCGGCGCCGCGCTCGCCGCGACCTCGGCGGCGAGCGCGCGCACGGCGACCGGCGCGGCGTGGTCGAGGCTCTTCCTCGACTCGAGCGCGGTCAGCTCCATCATCCGGTCGACCAGCTCCTGAATGCGCTGTGTCTCGCGCGCGATGTTGGCGACGAAACGGGCGCGGTCGGCGTCGGCCATCGGCTCCTGCAGCAGCTCGGCGGCGCCGCGGATCGCCGACAGCGGCCCCTTGACCTCGTGCGTCATCGTCTGCACGTAGTCGGCGACGTAGTTGCGGCCGGCGAGCGCGTCGCGCATCTCGTCGTAGGCGGCGCCGAACGCGCCGAGGGCGCGCCGGCCGAGGCGCGGCAAGCTGAACGACCGCTCGGCGCGGACGTAGCGGACGTAGTCGGCGATGACCCCGAACGGCCGCACCAGCCAGACCGAGAGGATGACGACGAGGAGCAGCACCGCGACCACCGAGGTCGCGCCGAGCTCGAGCGTCTTCCTGCGCGCCGCCTCGACGTATTGGCCGAAGCTCTGCACGGGCTTGCCGACGCTGACGACGCCGATGATCTCGCCGGCGCCGCCGGCCGAGGTGTCGCGCACCGGCGCCGCGACGTACATCACCGAGGTGCGCGGATCGCCCTCGACGTCGGCCGTCGTGCGCGCGCCGTAGCGGCCGCGCAGGGCGAGGTAGACGTCGTGCCAGCGCGAGTGGTCGGCGCCGACCTGCGACGGCGCCGCGGCGATGGCCGACGCTGCACCGGTTGCGGCGACGGCCGCCGCCGCGGCACGCGAATCGAAGACGACCGTACCCTGGCGATCGACGACGGTCATGCGCAGCTCGACGCGGGTTTTCTCGACGCCATAGATGTCGGCGCTGAAGCGGCGCGCGTAGAGCGAGCGGAAGACCGGCTCGAGGGCGTCGGTGCGCAGCGCGCCGCCGGCCGAGGCGTTCTCGACCAGCGCCGCCATGAGCTGCGCCGTGTCGACGAGCGAGTCCTCGGCCGACTCGCGGTAACGCGGGTCGATGTCGCCGAGCTGGCGATACATCAGGAAGGCGACGCCGAGCGCGTAGGCGACCAGGATGCCGATGAAGATGCGGGTGCGCTTGGTCAATCGGGCCTTCCGATCGACGCTCCGGTTGTCGCTCGGCGCCGCGCGAGTGACACGAGGCACATCGGCTCAGGAGACGACCGGATCGGCCGGAAGATCCTCGGAGAGCGCATAGCCGCTGCCGCGCAGCGTGCGGATCGGCTCCTGCAGCGGCGCGACCTGCTTCATCTTCGCGCGCAGCGTCTTGACGTGCGCGTCGACCGTGCGGTCCATGCTGTCGCTGTCGTCGCCCCAGACGCGGTCGAGCAGCGCCTCGCGCGTGAAGACGTGGCCGGGGCGCGAGGCGAGCGTCTTGAGCAGGCCGAACTCGTAGCGCGAAAGCTCGAGCGCGCGGCCGTAGTAACGCACCTGCATGCGGCCCTCGTCGACGACGATCGGGCCGTTCGCGATCGGCGCCGCCGCCGCCGCGACTGCGATCGCCGCCGGCGCGCCCGCCTTGGCGCTGCGGCGCAGGACGCTGCGCACGCGCGCGACCAGCTCGCGCGGCGAGAACGGCTTGGCGATGTAGTCGTCGGCGCCGAGCTCGAGGCCGACGACGCGATCGATCTCGTCGCTGCGCGCGGTCAGGAAGACGACCGGCACGTCGCTCGTCTCGCGCACGCGCTTGAAGATCTCGAAGCCGCTCGCGTCGGGCAGGCCGACGTCGAGGATGACCAGCGCCGGCGCCGACTCGCGAATGCGCTGCACCGCTTCCTCGCCGGTCGCGCACCACGCCGGCTCGAAGCCGTCGGTGCGCAGCGCGTATTGCAGCGTGTCGGCGATCCCGGGTTCATCCTCGACGATGAGAATTCGCGGCTTCATTCCGACGGCAGGAAGCCTTCGATCGAAAGATAGCGCTCGCCGGTGTCGTAGTTGAAGCCGAGCACCGTCGCGCCGGCCGGCAGCTCGGGCAGCTTCTGGGCGATCGCCGCGAGCGTGGCGCCCGACGAGATGCCGACCAGGATGCCTTCTTCGCGCGCCGAGCGCCGCGCCATCTCGCGCGCGGCTTCGGCCTCGACCAGGATGACGCCGTCGAGCAGGTCGACGTGCAGGTTCTTCGGCACGAAGCCGGCGCCGATGCCCTGGATCGGGTGCGGGCTCGGCTGGCCGCCGCTGATCACCGGCGATGCCGAAGGCTCGACCGCGTAGACCTTGAGCTTCGGCCACATCTTCTTCAGCACCCGGGCGCAGCCGGTGATGTGGCCGCCGGTGCCGACGCCGGTGATGAGCGCGTCGATGCCGCTCGGGAAATCGGCGGCGATCTCCTCGGCGGTCGTGCGCACGTGGACGTCGATGTTGGCCGGGTTGTCGAACTGCTGCGGCATCCACGCACCCGGCGTCGCGGCGACGATCTCCTGCGCGCGCGCGATCGCGCCATTGACGCCCTTCTCGCGCGGCGTCAGCTCGAACTTCGCGCCGTACGCGAGCATCAGGCGGCGCCGCTCGACGCTCATGCTGTCGGGCATGACGAGGATCACCTTGTAGCCCTTGACCGCGCCGACCATCGCCAGGCCGACTCCCGTGTTGCCCGAGGTCGGCTCGACGATCGTCGCGCCCGGCTTGAGCGCACCCGAGGCTTCCGCGGCCTCGACCATCGAGACGGCGATGCGGTCCTTGATCGAGCCGCCCGGGTTCGAGCGCTCGCTCTTGATGTAGACGCTGTGGCCCGAGCCGAAGAGCCGGTTGATGCGGATGTGCGGCGTGTTGCCGATGGTGTGCAAGACGTCGTTCGCGAGCATGGCCGGATCTCTCGGTGTGGCGGGTCGCGACGATTATGGTTCTTGGCGCAGCGACAATCGAGCGATGCCGGCGCCGCTCGTCAACGACACCTTCCTGCGTGCCTGCCTGTCGCAGCCGACCGACTACACGCCGGTCTGGCTGATGCGCCAGGCCGGCCGCTATCTGCCCGAGTACCGCGCGACGCGCGCGCGCGCCGGCAGCTTCATGGGCCTGGCGACGAGCCCCGACTTCGCGACCGAGGTGACGCTGCAGCCGCTCGAGCGCTTTCCGCTCGACGCCGCGATCCTCTTCAGCGACATCCTCACCGTTCCCGACGCCATGGGCCTCGGCCTCTCGTTCGCCGAAGGCGAAGGGCCGCGCTTCGCCAATCCCCTGCGCGACGAGGGCGCCGTCGCGCGCCTCGAAGTCCCCGACATGGCGCGCCTGCGCTACGTCTTCGATGCGGTCGCGTCGATCCGGCGCGCGCTGGCGGGCAAGGTGCCGCTGATCGGCTTCGCCGGCAGCCCGTGGACGCTCGCCTGCTACATGGTCGAGGGCGCGGGCTCGGACGACTACCGCCTCGTCAAGACGATGCTCTACGACCGGCCCGACCTGCTCCATCGGATCCTCGCGATCAACGCCGAGGCCGTCGCGCTCTACCTCAACGCGCAGATCGACGCCGGTGCGCAGGCCGTCATGATCTTCGACAGCTGGGGCGGCGTCCTCGCCGACGGCGCCTTCCAGTCGTTCAGCCTCGCCTACACGCGGCGCGTGCTCGGCCTTCTCCAGCGCGATGCCGAGGGCCGGCGCGTGCCGCACATCGTCTTCACCAAAGGCGGCGGGCCGTGGCTGGAAGCGATCGCCGCGACCGGCGCCGACGTCGTCGGCGTCGACTGGACCGTCGATCTCGCCCAGGCGCGCCGACGCGTCGGCCCGGGGATCGCCCTGCAGGGCAACCTCGATCCGGCGGCGCTCTTCGCCGGCCCCGACGCCATCCGGCGCGAGGTCGCGGGCGTCCTCGCCGGCTTCGGCGACGCGGGCGGTGAAACCCGCTGCAACGGCCACGTCTTCAACCTCGGCCATGGCATCAGCCAGCACGCGCCGGCGGAAAACGTCGCCGTCCTCGTCGACGCCGTCCACCGGCTGTCGCCGCCCTATCACGGGGCATCGACGTGACCGATTTCACGAATCGCCGGATCATGACCCAGTGCGGGTGAGTGAGCACTCAGGGCTTGACTTATCCCCATGACTTGGTTCTGTCACGAAGGCTCGCGCATCTGCTGCGCCGCATCATTCACAAAACCGCCAACACGCGTAAGTTGTTGATTTTGCTGGAAGTGCAAGGATGCCGCGAAAGCGTGCAGGCGGGCCGGAAGCGAGACAGGGTCAGCGTTTCGGGGCGGGTCGGCCTTGTTACCCACAAAGTTTTCCACAGGCTCAGTGGAGAAACGCGAAAGGCCCGTGGAATCATGGACTTACGCCCTGAACCTGAACCTCGCCTGAGGACTCGGCGGAACGCACCACGCGTTGCCCATGGCCGACGCTGACGCGATCGTCCGGGTGCTCGTCGATGCCCCTCGCCATGCGGGCCTCACCCCGACGCTGAGCTACCGAAGTCAGCGCCCGCTCGACGCCGGCATGCTGGTGCGCGTGCCTTTCGGTCGGCGCGAAGTCGCCGGGCTGACGTGGACGGCGCCGGCATCGGACGACCCGCCACCGGAGTTGCGCGAGATCGCCGAGATCTGCGACGCGCTGCCGCCTCTCGGTGCTCATTGGTGCGCCCTGGTCGAGTTCGCGGCGGCCTATTACCAGCGCAGCGTCGGCGAGATCGCCCTCGCGGTGCTGCCGCCCGAGCTGCGCCGGCTCGGCCGAGACGCCGTCGCCGACCGCATCCGCCGCTTGCAGCGCGCCTTCGCGACGGCGGCGAAGGAGGCAGCGCCGGCGCCCGGGCCCGATCGCGAGCCCGCGCTCACCGCCGACCAGGCGGCGGCGACGACGGCGATCGCGGCGGCGCTCGGAACGGCCGTGCCCGGAACCACCCTGCTCCATGGCGTCACCGGCAGCGGCAAGACCGAGGTCTACCTGCGCGCCGCCGCCCAGGCGCTGGCCGCCGGGCGCCAGGCGCTGGTGCTGGTGCCCGAGATCAACCTGACGCCGCAGCTGATCGATCGCTTCACGCGCCGCTTCGCCGGCCGCCGCATCGTCGCCCTGCACAGCGGCCTGACGCCGGCGCAGCGGCTGCGCAGCTGGCTCGCGGCGCAGCTGGGCCTGGCCGACCTCGTCCTCGGCACGCGCCTGGCGGTCTTCGCGCCGCTGCCGCGCCTCGGCCTCGTCGTCGTCGACGAAGAGCACGACGCGTCGTACAAGCAGCAGGAAGGCGCGCGCTACTCGGCGCGCGACCTCGCCGTCTGGCGTGGCCGGCGCGAAGGCGTCCTCGTCGTCCTCGGCTCGGCGACGCCGTCGCTCGAAAGCTGGCAGCGTGCCGAGACCGGTCGCTACACGCGGCTCGCCCTGCCCGAGCGGATCGGCGGCGCCGCCTGGCCGGCGATCCGCCTGGTCGACATGGGCCGGCTGCCCAAGGCCACCGTCGGTCTGCGCGCGAGCGCGCCGCCGCCTGCGCTGGCGCCGCAGATCGTCGCCGCCCTGCACCAGCGCATCGCCCGCGGCGAGCAGAGCCTGGTCTTTCTCAACCGGCGCGGCTATGCGCCGGTGCTGCAATGCGGCGAATGCGGCTGGCTGAGCGGCTGCCCGCACTGCAGCGCCTGGCGCGTCTTCCACAAGCAGGACCGGACTTTGCGCTGCCATCACTGTGGCCTGGCGCAGGCGGTGCCGCGCGCCTGCCCCGACTGCGGCAATCCCGACATCGCGCCGGTCGGACGCGGCACCGAGCGGCTCGAGGAGCAGCTCGCGGCGTTGCTGCCCGAGGCCCGCATTGCCCGCATCGACGCCGACAGCACGCGCAAGAAGGGCTCGCTCGAAGCGACGCTCGGCGCCGTCCACGCCGGCGAGGTCGACATCCTGGTCGGCACGCAGATGGTCGCCAAGGGACACGACTTTCGCCGCATCGGCCTGGTCGCCGCGGTCAATCCGGACACCTCGCTCTTCAGCAGCGACTTCCGCGCCCCCGAGCGGCTGTTCGCGCTGCTGATGCAGGCCGCGGGCCGCGCCGGCCGCGACGCGGCAAGCGGGACCGCGAGCGAGATGTGGCTGCAGACCTGGCACCCGACGCACCCGCTCTACCAGGCGCTGGCGCGGCACGACTACGCCGCCTTTGCGGCCGGCCAGCTCGAGGAGCGCGCGAGTGCCGGGCTGCCGCCGTTCTCGCACCTCGCCGTGCTCCGCGCCGACGCGAAGACGGTCGAGGCGGCGCGCGCCTTCCTCGTCGCCGCCGCGGCGGCGGCGCGGCTGCTCGACGCATCGGCCGACGTCATGATCTACGCGCCGGTGCCGCTCGATGTCGCCCGCGTCGCCGACATCGAGCGGATGCAGATGCTGGTCGAGTCGGCGTCGCGGCAGCGCCTGCAGGCGCTGCTGCACGCCTGGCTGCCGCACCTCGACGCGCTCCACCTCGCGCGCGGCGACGCGCAGCAGCGCGTCCTGCGCTGGGCGATCGACGTCGACCCGCTGACGATCTGACGCGATCGCCGTGCCGCCGGGCCTGCCGCCCGATCCGACCCGACGCTCAGCGCGCACGGATCTCCGCGCCGACATCGGCGAGCAGCAGGGTCGCGCGAACGAGCTCCTCGACCGCGGCGGCGAGATCGGCGGGCGGCTCGAGCGACTCGATCTCGGCGAGCAGCGCGTCGGCGTCCTCGAGATCGTCGGCGTCGAGGTGGCGATAGAGGAGCGCGAGCGGCCCGGTGAGCGCGGCCTCGTCGGCGCCGAGCAGGGCCGGGAAGGTCTCGAGCGCGGCGGCGAAGCCGGCAACCCAGGCGTAGGCGGGGTCGTTGCTCGCCGCGCCGTCGCCGGCGTCGCTTGCGGCGACTGCGGCGACGTCGTCGAGCTCGAACACCCACGGATCGAACCACTCGCGCCGGCCGATCGCGCGGCGCAGCTCGGCCTCGCGGCGGCCGACGAGGGCGTGCAGCCGGCGCGCGTCGAAGCCGGCCGGCAGGGCGCGGCCGTCCTCGTCGCTGACGTAGCGCAGCCACCGTGCCGGCGCGATCGCGACCGGCTGGACGACGACGCCGCACAGGAAGCCGTCGAGCGACGAAACGTCGAGCGGCGCGAGCGGTGGCGGCACCGCGTCGAGGAGCGCCTGCAGCTCGGCGATCTCGCGATCGTCGAGCGGCGCCGGCCTCGTCTCGCCCAGCGCGCCGCCGCGCGCGCCGCGGCCTGGCCGGCGGCCGCCGCTCACCACAGGATCAGCTGCGTGCAGCGGAAGAGGGCGATGCGCTTGTCGTCCGGCCCGAACACCGTCGCCGACCAGACGTGCGTCGTCCGGCCGAGGTGCTCGGCGCTGCACTCGGTGCGGATCTTTCCGTCGCGCACGGTGCCGAGGAAGTTGCTCTTCAATTCGATGGTGGTGAAGTTCTTCGCCTTGTCGGGCAGGTGGGCGATGCTCGCGTAGCCGGCCGCGGTGTCGGCGAGCAGCAGCACGCTGGCGGCGTGCAGGAACCCGTTCGGCGCCAGCATCCACGGCTCGATCGTCAGCTCGGCCTCGAGCCGGCCCTCGGCGATCCTCGTGACGACGAGGCCGAAGCGGCCGGGCAGGCACTCGGCGTGGCGCTCGTGCAATCGCTCGGCAGTGATCTCGGCTCGCAGCATGGGCCCCTCCGTCGATGACATCACCACGAAGCATAGCCAACGGGACATCGTCGACCGGGCCTTTGCGTTCGGCCGCGAACGGTTGACGGATACTTGTCCGCATGACGCCCCAAGCGGAAGATTCAGCGCGCCTGCACGCGCTCCTCGGCGACCTTTACGCCGAGCGGAAGCCGCGCGCCGAGACGCAATCGGCGGTGATCGACGTCGTCCTCGAGCGCCTGCGCTGCGCCCGCGTCAGCATGTGGAAGTTCGAGGGCGCCGGCGAGCGGCTGACGCTGCTCTGCTTCGCATCGAAGACGGCGCAGGGCCACTTCGACACCTCGGAGCGGCGCCTGCGGCGCATCGAGTTCATCGACCATTTCAACTCGCTCGTCGATGCCGGCACCTACGTGAGCGTCGACGCGATGAACGACCGCGTGCTGCAGCCGATGCGCGAGAGCTACCTCGTCGCCAACAACGTCGTCTCGATGCTCGACGCGGCCTTCGTGCTCAACAACCGCACTTATGGCATGGTGTGCTGCGAGGAGCCGCACCGGCGCGAATGGAAGCCGGGCGACGTCGTCGCCCTGCGCGCGATCGTCAACAAGATCGCGCTGCTGATGTGGAACGCACCCGACCCGGTGCTGCTGAAGACACCATCGCTGCCGCTGCGCGTCCTGCACGACGAGCCGAGCGCGGCGCCGGAGCGGCGGCACTGACGACACGACCGACCGAGGAGACCTGCCCATGGGCGCCAACGAATCATTCACCAGCACGGCCGACATCGGCCACTTCATCGGCGGCCGGCGCGTCGCCGGCACGAGCGGGCGCAACCAGCCGGTCACGAACCCGGCCACCGGCGCGGTCGCGCGCCGCGTCGCGCTCGCCGCGCCCGCCGAGGTCGACGCCGCCGTCGCCGCGGCGAAGGCGGCGCAGCCGGCGTGGGGCGACACGCCGCCGCTGCGCCGCGCCCGCATCATGCAGGCCTTCCTCAACCTGCTCAACCGCGAGCGCGACACGCTCGCCGCGATGATCACCGCCGAGCACGGCAAGGTCTTCAGCGACGCCCAGGGCGAGGTCACGCGCGGCATCGACATCGTCGAGTTCGCGTGCGGCATCCCGCACCTGCTCAAGGGTGACTACACCGACCAGGTCTCGACCGGCATCGACAACTGGACGATGCGCCAGCCGCTCGGCGTCGTCGCCGGTATCACGCCGTTCAACTTCCCGGTGATGGTGCCGATGTGGATGTACCCGGTCGCCATCGCCTGCGGCAACGCCTTCGTGCTGAAGCCGAGCGAGCGCGATCCGTCGCCGTCGATCTTCATGGCCGAGCTGCTCGCTGAGGCCGGCCTGCCGAAGGGAATCTTCAGCGTCGTCCAGGGCGACAAGGCCGCCGTCGACGCGCTGCTCGCGCACCATGACGTCAAGGCGCTCAGCTTCGTCGGCTCGACGCCGATCGCGCGCTACATCTACGAGACCGGCGCGAAGCACGGCAAGCGCGTGCAGGCGCTCGGCGGCGCCAAGAACCACATGGTCGTGATGCCCGACGCCAATCTCGAGCAGGCGGTCGACGCGCTGATCGGCGCCGCCTACGGCTCGGCTGGCGAGCGCTGCATGGCGATCTCGGTCGCGGTGCTCGTCGGCGACATCGCCGACCGCATCGTGCCGCTGCTCGCCGAGCGTGCGACGAGGCTTGTCGTCAAGAACGGCATGGAGAGCGACGCCGAGATGGGCCCGCTCGTCACCCTCGACGCGAAGACACGCGTCGAGTCGTACATCGCCTCGGGCGTCGCCGCCGGCGCGACGCTCGCCGCCGACGGCCGCGGCCTCGCCGTCGCCGGCCACGAGCAGGGCTTCTTCACCGGCGGCACGCTGTTCGACCACGTCACGCCGGAGATGAAGATCTACAAGGAGGAGATCTTCGGCCCGGTCCTGTCGTGCATTCGCGTCGCCGATTTCGAATCGGCGTTGAAGCTCGTCAACGACCACGAGTTCGGCAATGGGGTCGCCTGCTTCACGAGCGACGGCAACGTCGCGCGCGAGTTCGCGCGCCGGGTCGAGATCGGCATGGTCGGCATCAACGTGCCGATCCCGGTGCCGATGGCGTGGCACGGCTTCGGCGGCTGGAAGTCGAGCATGTTCGGCGACACCCACGCCTACGGCGAGGAGGGCGTTCGCTTCTACACGCGCCAAAAGTCGGTCATGCAGCGCTGGCCGGCGTCGACGCCGAAGGGCGCCGAGTTCACGATGCCGACGTCGAAGTGATTTGCGGCCACAGCGCCGCAAATCATCCTGAGCGCGGCGAAGGATTCCGCCGGCCGGTGAAGTCGGGCATCGAGGCGGATCAGCGCTTGGCGTCGTCGGCCAAGCGCCAGTTCAGCGTGACCGGCTCGCGGCCGACGCGGATCGGCCGGCGCTCGCTCTTGCCGCCGATCCTGACGTCGAGGGTGTAGTCGCCGGGCGGCACCTTGATCGCCAGCAGCGGCCCGGCGTTGTCGAGGCCGAGCACCTTGCCGCTGGCGTTGGCGACGTCGACATGATCGGCGACGATGTAGGCGCCGCCGGGCGTGCTGAAGGCAATGCGCAGCGGGAAGTCGGCGGCTTGCGCGGCGATCGCGGCGCGCGCCTCTTCGCCGGCGCCGCCGTTGAGGTACTCGACGCCGCCTTGCACCTGCACGCGCGGCGGCGGCGGCGCGCCGGGGTCGGCCGGCGTGGGCTGCGCCAGCGCGGCGCAGGTGCAGATCAGGGCGATCGCGAGAGACAAGGCCAGGCGGGCGTTGGAGATCACGGCGGACTCCGCGGAGAACGAATCGACCCAACGTAGACGCCGTCTCGCGCCACCGCCATCGGCGCGCTTCGGGGCCGGATGTCGGACGCTTCCGACGGCGGCCGAGAACTGGCGACGGCCGCGCCTCTCCGCCGCTCAGAGCTTCTCGGTCTCGCCCGCCGCCGGCTGCCAGCGCATCAGGCGCCGCTCGATCCGGCCGACGGCGCCGTCGAGGACCAAGGCGAACGCGGTGAGGACGAGGATGCCCGCCATCACCGTGTTGATGTCGAATGCGCCCTCGGCCTGCAGGATCAGGTAGCCGACGCCGCGCGACGAGCCGAGGTACTCGCCGACGACCGCGCCGACGAAGGCGAGGCCGACCGACGTGTGCAGCGAGCTGAACACCCAGCTCGTCGCGCTCGGCAGGTAGACGTGGCGCAGCAGCTGGCGCTGCGAGGCACCCAGCATGCGCGCGTTGGCCAGCACCACCGGGCTCACCTCCTTGACGCCCTGGTAGACGTTGAAGAAGACGATGAAGAAGACCAGCGTGACGCCGAGCGCGACCTTGCTGGCGATGCCGAGGCCGAACCAGACCGCGAAGATCGGCGCGAGGATGACGCGCGGCATGCTGTTGAGCGCCTTGATGTACGGATCGGCGATCGCGCCGGGGAGCGGGCTGAGCGCGAGCCAGAGGCCGAAGCCGAGGCCGAGCGCGGTGCCGATCGCGAACGCGAGCACGGTCTCGAGCAGCGTCACCCAGAGGTGCTGGTAGATGTCGGCGTTGACGACGAACCAGGTCCAGATCCGGCCGAAGACCTTGACCGGCTCGCCGAAGAAGAACGCCGCCTGGCGATCGTTCTCGAACATGAAGTTCGGCAGCAGGCCGGGGGTCGTCAGCAGATGCCAGACGACGAACACGGCGACGAGCAGCCCGGCTTGCCAGACGCGGAGGTGCCTCATCGCTTCATGCCGCGAGCTGCTGGCGATAGCCGGCCAGCACTTCCTCGCGCAGCACCGACCAGATCGCCTGGTGCAGCTCGACGAAGCGCGGCGTCGCGCGCACCTCGGCGACGTCGCGCGGCCGCTCGAGGTCGACCTCGAACTCGCCGATCGGATGCGCCGCCGGCCCGGCCGAGAGGCAGACGACGCGGTCGCTCATCGCGATCGCCTCGTCGAGGTCGTGCGTGATGAAGAGGACCGCCTTCTTCTTCTCGGCCCACAGACCGAGGACCTCGTTCTCCATCAGCTGCCGCGTCTGCACGTCGAGCGCCGAGAACGGCTCGTCCATGAGGATGATGTCGGGGTCGAGGACGAGCGTCTGCGCGAGGCTGACGCGCTTTCGCATGCCGCCCGAGAGCTGGTGCGGATAGCGGTCGCCGAAGGCGCCGAGGCCGACGCGCTTGAGCCACGCGTGCGCTTGCGCGTCGGGCTCGGCGCTGGCGCGGAATTCGAGGCCGGCGGCGACGTTCTGCAGCGCCGTCCGCCACGGCATCAGGCTCTCGCTCTGGAACATGTAGCCGGCGCGCCGGTTGATCCCGGTGAGCTCGGTGCCGAAGACCGAGACGCGGCCGCTGCTCGGCGCGAGCAGGCCGGCGGCGACGTTGAGCAGCGTGCTCTTGCCGCAGCCGGTCGGGCCGACGACCGAGACGAACTCGCCGGCACCGACGGCGAGCGTGACGTCGCGCACCGCGGTGTAGCGCTGGCCCGGATCCTCGCGGTCGGCGAACGTGCACGTGACGCGCTCGAGCGCCAGCGCGGCGACCGGGGCCGACGGATCGCCGGTGGTCGCGGTGGCGGTGGCGGTGGCGGTGGCGGTCGTGGAATGAAGAGAGGCCAAGGCGGTTCGCGCGACAGCGGGACTTCGAGGCAGCGGGGCTTCGAGTTTAGGGTGCGTGACGAGTGACGAATTCACCCGCCGCCCTCCGTCGCGTTGAGGATGCCGACGACGCCGCCTCCCCCTACCTCGTCGCTGCGGCCGAACCGGTCGCGAGGAGTTGCACCATGAGCCCACTTCGTCTCTTCGTTCTCACGGCCGCGGTCGCCGCGCTAGCGGCGCCGCTCGGAAGCCTTGCCGCACCTGGAGGCGACACCGGTGCGGCATGCGCGGTCAAGAAGATGACCCTGACCGAGCGTCGCATCAGCGAGGAGGCGGCCAAGGGGCTGCCGGCGCTGATCGGCTTCGTCAACCTGACGCAGCCGATCTACCAGGTGCGCCTCGTCGACGCTGTCGCCTGGCTCGACGCCGAGCGCGAGCGCCGCAACGAGTGCATCAGCGCCTCGGCCGGCGCGGTCTCGGACTGATCGCGCTTCAGCCCTTCGGGTATTTCGCGTTGGCGCGCTTGACGTAGTCGTTGGTGTAGATCGCCGCCAGATCGATCTTGGCGTTGGCGATCTCGGGATCGATGCTGGCGAGGGCGCGCCGCGCCGTCTCCGCGCCGGCCTCGGGGAACATGCCGTCGGGCGAGAGCGCGCCCTTGGCGGCGATGAAGGCGTCGATGTAGACGGCGCGGTCGCCGAGGAGGTAGCTCTCGGGCACCGCCTTGATGATGTCGCCCGCGCCCGCGCCCTGGATCCACTTGTCGGCGCGGACGATCGCGTTGGCGAGCGCTTGCGCGGTGGCCGGGTTTTTGTCGAGGAAGCTCTGCTGCGTGTAAAGGCACGCCGCCGGCATCGGCCCGCCGAAGACGCGATCGGCCTCGGCGACGACGCGGGTGTCGGAGACGATCTTCAGGTCGCCCGAGCGCGTCAGCAGCGTGATCACCGGATCGAGGTTCGAGAGCGCGTCGATCTGGCCCGAGCGGATCGCGGCGACGGCGCCGCTGCCGGTGCCGACGCCGATGATCGAGACGTCGCCGGGCTTGAGTCCGACCTTGGCGAGAACGAAGTTGGCGAGCACATTGGTCGACGAGCCTGGCGCGGTGACGCCGAGCTTCTTGCCCTTCAGCTCGGCGACCGACTTGAAGTTCGGCATCGTCTTCGGATTGACGCCGAGGACGATCTGCGGCGCCCGCCCCTGCAGCACGAAGGCGCGCAGGCGCTGGCCCTTGACCTGCATGTTGATCGTGTGCTCGAACGCGCCCGAGACGATGTCGGCGCTGCCGCCGACGAGCGCCTGCAGCGCGCGCGAGCCGCCGGCGAAGTCGGCGATCGTGACGTCGAGGCCCTCCTCCTTCAGGTAGCCGCGCACCTCGGCGATCGTCAGCGGCAGGTAGTAGAGAAGGTTCTTGCCGCCGACGGCGATCGTCAGTTTCGGCTTCTCGACCGCTTGGGCGCGGCCGAGCGCCGGCAGGGCGAGGGCGGCCGTGCCGGCCAGGGCGGCACGGATCAGGCGACGTCGTTGCATGGGATGTCTCTCCGGTCGTTTTTCGAGCCGCGCGAGCGCGGCCGACGACTGTAGCAGCGGCCTTCGCGGCCGCGCCCGCGCCGAGGTCGGCCCGTAGAATCGCGCCGATGAGAGCTCTCGTCAGGCGCTGGGCGGCCGCGGGCGTGCTGGCGTTGGCCGCATCGTCGGCGCCGGCGCAATTGCGCCCGGCCGCACCGGCCACCGATCCTTCGGCATCCGCCACAACGCCGGCGACGCCCGCGGCGCCCGCGGCCGCCGCTCCCGCTGCGCCGGTGTCGCTCTCGGCGCGCAAGGTCTACGAGCAGGCGCGCTCGCAGCTGGTCCAGATCCGCACCGTCCTGAAGGGCCGCGCCAGCCAGACCTCGGTCGGCTCGGGCTTCGTCGTCACCGCACAGGGCCACATCGTCACCAACTTCCACGTCGTCAGCGAAGCGGCGTTGAAGCCCGAGCAGCACGACCTCGTCTACGTCACCGCCGACGGCCGCGAGGCGCCGCTCGTCATCCTGCAGCTCGACGTCCTGCACGACCTGGCGCTGCTGCGCGCCGGCGACGCGGGCGCGAGCGCCGCCGGCGGCGCCGGCAAGACCTTCGACGCGCTGCCGTTTCGCCCCGCCAACGAGCCGCTCTCGCAGGGCGAGCGCATCTACTCGCTCGGCAATCCGCTCGACGTCGGCTTCACGATCACGCAGGGCACCTACAACGGGCTCGTGCGGCGGAGCTTCTATCCGCAGATCTTCTTCGGCGGCGCGCTCTCGGCGGGGATGAGCGGCGGGCCGGCGCTCGACGACGAGGGCCACGTCGTCGGCGTCAACGTCGCCCGCCGCGTCGACGGCGAGCAGGTCAGCTTCCTCGTCCCGGCCGAGTTCGCGACCGCCCTGCTCGAGCGCGCCAAGGACGCCGCGCCGATCATCGGCCCGGCCTACGGCATCGTCGACGAGCAGCTGATGAAGCACCAGGCGACGCTCACCGACCGCTTCATCGCCCAGGGCTGGAAAGAGGCGACGCATCCGCGCTATCACGTGCCGGTGCCGCCCGACGTCTTCATGCGCTGCTGGGGAACGAGCGAGGTCTCGCGCACCGGCGGCCTCGACTTCGAGCGCTCCGAATGCCAGATGGACACGCGCATCTTCGTCGGCGAGTACACGACCGGGACGATCGGCGTCCGCCACGAGAGCTACGACGGCTCCAAGCTCGGGCCGCTGCGCTTCGCCGCGCGCTACTCGCAGAGCTTTCGCAACGAGGCCTTCGTTCGCCTGCCGGCGCAGCACCAGACCAAGCCGCGCTGCAACGAGGACTTCGTCGACCGCGACGGCCTGCCGCTGCGCGCCGTCGTCTGCATGCGCGCCTACAAGAAGCTGCCGCAGCTCTACGACGTCGCCGTCCTCGTCGCCACGCTCGACCAGAACCAGGCGGGCGTGCAGGGTCGCTTCGACGCCCAGGGCGTGAGCTTCGCCAACGCGCAGCGCCTCGCCCATCACTACCTCGACGCGTTCCGATGGGTGCAGGCGCACTAGCCGAGCCGCTGGCGCTGCTCGAGGTCGTCGATCGCGACGGCCTCGTTCGCCAGGCCTGGCGCATCGAGCAGTGGCCGGTCTCGATCGGCCGCGCCCTCGACAACACCGTTGTCCTCAGCGACCCGCACGTCGCCGCGCACCACGCGACGATCGACCTCGTCGACGGCGCCGACGGCGCAGCGGCGACGATCGTCGTCACCGCCGGCGAGACGAGGAACGGCCTGGCGATCGGCCGGGAGCGCATCGCCGGCGGCGCGAGCAAGGCGATCGCCGACAGCGGCCGCGACCTCGATCTGCACATCGGCCGCGCCCAGCTGCGCCTGCGCCTGGCCGGCCACGCGCTCGGCGCCGAGCAGGCGATGACGCCGGTCGTCGTCAACGAGAAGCGTTGGCTGCCAACCTTCGGCATCGCCCTCGCCGTGATCGCCATCGTCCTCGCCAACACCTGGATCGACACCGACCCCGACGGCCTCGCGCGCGCCGCCGGCGCGATCGTCCTGACGACGATCGCCGGCGGCGCGGTCTGGTGCAGCCTGTGGGCGCTGCTCTCGAAGACGTTCACGCGCCAGAGCCACCTCGGCTGGCACGTCCGCGTCTTCGTCATCGCCAGCCTGGTCACGCTGACGCTGGCGGTGCTGCCGCCGCTCCTGGCCTTCGCGTTCTCGTGGCCGTGGGTCACCGACTACGCCTTCGTCGCCGTCTACGCGACCATCGCCGGCGCGATCTACTTCCATCTGCTCGCGGTCGAGCCGGCGCGCGAGCGCTTGATGCGCGGCGTCGCCGCGACCGGTTTCGTCGTCGGCGTCGCCCTCTCGCTCTGGTTCAACGTCCAGCGCACCGGCCGGCCGGGCGAGGAGCTCTACATGAACCACCTGTTCCCGCCGCAGCTGCGCCTCGCCAAGGCCAAGACCGTCGACGGCTTCATCGCCGGCCTGACGCCGATGCAGGCGATCCTCGACCGCAAGGCGAAGGAGCAGACTGGCGGCGACGGCGACGTGCGCGGAGGCGACGATGAAGAGTGATTCCCGCGGCACCGGCCGCACCGTGCTCGTCACCGGCGGCAGCCGCGGCATCGGCGCGGCCGCATGCCGGCTCGCTGCCGCCGACGGCTGGGCGGTCGCCGTCAACTACGCGCGCGCCCGCGCTGCCGCCGACGCGGTCGTCGCCGCCATCGAGAAGGGCGGCGGCCGCGCCTTCGCGATCCAGGCCGACGTCGCCAGCGACGCCGAGGTGATCGCCCTGTTCGCGGCGATCGACGCGGCCGGCCTGCCGCCGCTCGCCGGCCTGGTCAACAACGCCGGCGTCGTCGACGTCGCGGCGCGCGTCGACGCGATGAGCGTCGAGCGGCTGCAGCGCATGTTCGCGATCAACGTCTTCGGCACGTTCTATTGCGCGCGCGAGGCGATCCGGCGCATGACGACGAAGCCGATCGCGGGCGCACCCGGCGCGCATACCGGCGGCGCGATCGTCAACGTCTCGTCGGCCGCGGCCAAGCTCGGCGGCCCGGGCCAGTACGTCGACTATGCCGCCGCCAAGGGCGGCATCGAGACCTTCACGATCGGCTTGGCCAAGGAGCTCGCCGGCGAAGGCATCCGCGTCAACGCGGTCCGGCCCGGCATCATCGATACCGACATCCACGCCTCGGGCGGCACGCCCGACCGCGTCCGCCAGATCGCGCCGCAGCTGCCGATGCAGCGCGCCGGCACCGCCGACGAGGTCGGCGAGGCGATCGTCTGGCTGCTCTCGGAGCGATCGAGCTACACGACCGGCTCGATCGTCGAAGTCACCGGCGGACGCTAACAAGAAAGAGAAGCGGCTCGCACGAGAAAGCGGCCCCAACGGGGCCGGCCCCTCCCTCTCGGAGGGAGGGGAGCGAAGCGGGGAGGGAGCAGCCCTGTACTCCCGCGAGGCGGAGACGGTGGCCGCTACGCGGCCGCCATCTCCGCCAGCGCGGCGAGAAGCGCGCCCGCGGCGCGCTTCTCCGCCGCGCTGGCGATGCCCAGGTACGGCTCGAGCGTGAAGCGCGCCTCCGAGTGGACCGAGTCCCACATCGTCCGCGCCGGCACGCGCGCCTTCAAGTCGCTGAACTCGGCGATCAGCGCCGTCGATTCGCCCGCCAGCTTCTGGGCGGCGACGGCGACCAGGACGCGCAGCTCGATCTGGCCGACCACCGACCAGAAGTCGGGCCGCTCGCTCGCCGCCCGCGCCAGCGAGTCCTGGCACGCGCGCATGCGATCGACGGCGAGCTCGGCCGGCCGGCGCTCGAGGAAGGCGAGGCGCAGCTCGGCGCTGATGCCGTTCTTGGCCGGATAGAAGAGGTTGTCGGCGTTCGCTTCGCGGGCGAGCCGCTCGGCGTTGCCGTAGTGGAGCGCCATCGCCCGCAACGCGGCGAGGCGCTCGCTCGAGGTCGACGCCGCCGCCGCGCCACGACCACGGCCGCGTCCGCGCGCGCGCCGCGACTGCGCCGCGGCGTCGGCCTGCCGGCCCTCGATCATCACCAGCCGCTTGTAGGCCGAGCCGAGCAGCGCCTCGCGCTCGGCCGTCGGCTGGATCTCGACCAGCTTGGCGAGGCGGGCGATCGCCTCCTCGATGTCGCGTCGCGCGGCGGCCGGATCGGCGCGCGACTCGCCGCGCCGGGCCAGCTGGTTGCCGAGCTCCTCGGCAGCCTTGAACGAGGCGCTGCCGTCTTCGGCCCGGACCGCGGCGCGGTACCACTCGATCGCCTTGTCGACGTCGCGCGCGTCGGCCCAGGCGAGGCCGAATGCCTCGGCGACCGCGCCCATCGCGCCCCAGAGCGACGCGAACTTCTCCTCGAGGAAACGGATCTTGTCGCGCTGCGCCTGCTCGACGCCCTTGCGGCGCGCCGCGTCGTCGCCGCCGAAGCGCAGGCGGATCGAGATCGTCTCGAGCGCGAGCGTCAGCGCCGGCGGCGACGAGACGCCGGCGAACTCGTCGCTCGGGCCGGCGGCCGTGCGCTGCGCGTCGCCGACGTCGCGCTGCCAGGTCCAGCCCGGGTCGCCGTAGCACTGGTACGCCGACCAGGTGTTGCCGCCCGCGCCGGAGCGCCAGGCGGCGGTGCGCGCCGCGGCGACGGCGTCGATGAAGCGGCCGCCGCCGAGAAGCGCGTCGTAGAACGTCGTCGCGAAGATCTCGGCCGGCTTGTCCTCGACCGCCCAGCCGGCGGCGATGACGCAGCGCACGCCGATCTCGATCAGCGCCTCGGCGATGGTCGCGGCAAACAGGGCACGGTCGTACGGCACGAGCAGCGACTTGGCGTCCCGCGCGGCGAGATGGCAGCAGTTGAGGAAGACGAGCTCGGGCACCGTTCGCATCGCCTTCACCTCGGCCGCGCCGAGGTAGGTGCCGCCGGAGAGGACGACGCCGCCGTCGGCGCCGGGGGCGCCGTGACCGGCGACGTGGACGATGCGATACGGCCGCTCGAAGAGCGCGTTGATGATGTTGCGCGCGTCGTCGTTGCCGCTCGTCAGCGCGCGCACTCGGGCCGCGTCGACGCCGGCCGGGCCGCCGGTGAGGCGCGCCGCGACGGCCGCCGCCTCGGCCCGCGCGCCGGGCAGCGGCGGGTACGCCCCTTCATCGAGCATCGGCTCGCCGATGACGAGGATGCTGCCGTCGGCGTTGGCGTCCGACACCTGGGCGCGGAAGTCGCTCGTGCGGAGCTTGCGCAAGAGCTTGCTGCGGATCGCCCACGGCCGCGGATCGCTGCCCGAGAGCTCGGACGACGAGGTGTCGAGCACTTCCCACGGCAGCGCCGCGGTGCCGCTGTCGAGCTCGATCACCATGTCGCTGGTGCCGCCGAGGAAGGGCTCCATCTCGACCGGCACGAGCAGGTCGAAGAGCGTCCGGCCGATCTGCGCGTCGCGGTTGGCGTCGTTCGACGCCTTGGCGACGAGCTCCTTGACCAGGCTCGCCTGCGTCTGCTGGGCGCGGACCTCGGTGCGCGCGCGCTTGGTGTCGAGCGTGTAGGCGATCGTCGGCGCGCCGTTCACGGGCGCGCCGGTCGAGGCGCTGATGAAGTCGTAGGCGGCGCCGCGGTAGCTCGAATCGAGCGAGCGGCGCAGCGCGCCCGCGCCCGACTGGACGAAGCCGACGACCTTGAGCTGGCTCGGCGACGCCGTCGCCTGGACCTGGAGAGCGCGCCAGGCGTCGCTCGCGCGGTCGAGGTAGAACTCGACGAGGACGAGGCGGCCGACCTGCGGCCAGCCGCTGTCGTGCAGCTTCTGGTTCGCCTCCCACGTTCCCTGCGCGACCATCTGCGCGGCGCTGCCGGCGCTGATGCCGGTGCCGCCGCTGCCGAGCAGCGTCGCCGCGATCTCGAACTCGGCCGGGGCGCCGTTCTCGCTCTCGGCGAGCCGCTGCGCGTAGGCGATCACCGCCTGGCGCACGGTGTAGACGAGGTCGACCGCGCGGAGCTTGCCTTCCTCGCCGAGGCCGGCGACGACGACCGCGAGCGGCCGCGCCATCGCCAGCACGTTCTCCGGATCCTTCCTGACGTTGCCGAAGATCTGGTGCGAGCCGATCCGGTCGGGATAGAGCCCGGCCGCGAGCGATCGGCTCATCGCCCGGCCGACCAGCTTGTCGACGACGCCTTCGGTGCCGGTGAGGGCGAGCGAGCGGTAGTGGCCGACGACGAGCGGCTGGTGGACGAACTTGAGGTCGGCGTTGAGCACCGAGACGTGCAGCGCGCGGCTCGCTGCGCCGGCGCGGCCGCCGTCGCCGGCGCTGCGCGTCGCGACGCCGAGCACGTCGGCGGGGTTCGACGGCGGCAGCGACGGCTGGCGGCCGCGCGACGGCCGGCTGCGCGCGACGCTCGCGGCGTCGGTGGTCGACGTCGTCGCCGCGCCGGCGCCCACGCCCGCGCCTACGCCTGCGCCCGCGCCCGACCGGACGCCGACGGCGGCCGCATCGAGGACGTCGAGCAGCGCCGTCTCGCCGCGCGTCAGCAGCTCGAGGTACGCCGGGAACGCCTTCGCGACCGTCGGCAGGTCGCCATGCGAGGCGTCGAGCGTCCAGGTGCGAACGCCCGGCAGGAGCGCGCTCGTCAGCGGCACGCGGCCGTCGCCGCCGCCGACCGCGTCGGTGTACTCGAGGCCGCTGTCGCCGACGACGATGCCGCCCGGCGTGAACGACGCATGGCCGACGACGAGGAGCGTCTTCTTCTGCACGTCCGCGATCGGCGCCGCGGCCTGCGCGTCGAGGCGGCGCCGCAACGCGACCGACTGGTCGAGGACGTTCTGCGGCGGCGCGCTCCACTGGTAGATCGTCTTCTGCGCGCCTTCGTCGTGCCACAGGCTCTTCTCGAGCAGGCGCGCCATGTCGTCGTCGGCGAGCTTCTGCCAGGTCTCGGCGCGGTCGAGGCGCAAGACCGGATCGAGCAGCGCCGCCTGCAGCTGCAGGAAGCCGGGCATGCCGGCCATCAGCTTCCTCGCGCCGCCGTTGTCGAGCAGCGAGCCGAAGGCGGCGAGCGCGTTGCCGAAGGTGTCGTCGCCGGAGAGCGTCTGCATCGGCGCCCACGAGCCGCCGTTCGGCGTGCCGAGCATCAGGAAGCGGGCGCCGTCGCGCGCCATCATGCGCTGCCAGGTCTCGGGCTTCTCGAGCGCCATCGTGCGCGCGACCAGGCCGCCCATCGAGTGGGCGACGATGCGCACCGGCTGCTGGCTGGTCGAGCGCGCGGTGAGCGCCGCATCGACGGCCTCGCCGAGGCGGCGTGCCTCGTCCTCGATCGGCCGGCGCCAGTCGAACGCGAACGCGATCACCTCATGCGTGTCGGCAAGGCGCTCGATCAGGTCGCCGTAGACGTTGCCGATCGGGCCGTCGGGCTCGACGCTCGCCGCCGTCGCCGGATCCCAGGCGAGCTGCGTGAGGCCGTTGACGAAACGAAAGCCGAGCCAGATCCGCTTGCCGTCCTTCTTCAGGTTCGAGCCGAGGATGCCGGGGAGCACGAACACCGCCGGCCGCTCGGTCGCGCCGGCCGCCTCGCCGACCGTCGCGCCGCGCGACCTCGCGACCGCGACCGCGGCACGCGTTCCGCTCGCGTCCTCGCCGGCCCACGAGAGCGGGCCGATCGCGCCGAAGTCGGCCGGCGCGTCGTCGAGCAGCGCGCTCGCGATCGCCTGCACCGTGCGGTCGTTGCTGAAGTAGTTGAAGTGCGAGACCTTTCCGCCCTTGTCGAGCAGGAAGCGCGCGCCGCTGCCGCTCGCGGTCTTGGCACGCGGCGCGCCGCCGTACATCGAGCGCGTCTGCACGACCAGGTCGTTGTCGGTCCAGTAGAAGGCATCGGAGAGGAGCGTCTTCACCCACGAGCCGATCGAGTCGCCTTCCATGTCGCCGGCGATGACGCGCAGCTCGCCGGGGATCGTGTCGACGGCGCCGTTCAGCCAGGTGACGACGGGGCTCTCGGGCGTCATCGCCTCGAGCCCGGGCAGCTCGGCCGGCTCGGCGCGCCGCCGCGCGACCTCGTGCAGGAAGTCGACGACTTCGGGAACGACCGGGATGCTCGCCAGCTCGAGGCACCAGTTGAGGATCGACAGGTATGCGTCGAGTCGCTTCGACGCCAGCAGTGTGCCGCGCGCCGGACAGGCGACACGGACGACGCGCTCGCAGCGGATCCCCTTCGCCTGCGCTTCCTTGACGAGCGCGCGCAGGTCGCTGCGGTGCTCGGCGTAGCCGTCGCCGGCGAAGAGCGCGAGCACGTCGTTGCCGATTGCACCGCCGCCGCAGGCACGTGCCAGCACCTCGGCGACGAGGCCGCCGCGCGAATGGGTGACGAGGTGGACGCGCGCGCCGGCCGGCAGCGCGCGCACCAGCGTCAGCGCGTTGGCGATCGGGCTGACGCCGAGGGTCGGATGGTCGAGGCCGTAGACGCGATCGGTGTAGCTCGCGAACAGCTGGCGTACGGTCGCGTTGTGCAGCGTCCAGAGCTTGGCGAAGGTGCCGACGGTGTCGGAGAACGTGCCGTGAACGAAGACCAGCAGCGGCCCGCCGTCGGCGGCCGCGGGAACGGTGGCGAGCTTGCGGCCGCTGCCCTTGAGCGGCGCGAGCGCGTCGGCGGAGAGCCGGTAGACGCCGGCGTCGACCTTGTCGTCGACCTTCTTCGTCAGCGCCGCTGCGGCGAGCTTCGCGGCCGGGTCCTTGGCGATCCCGGTCAGCACCTGGAAGCTGCTGAGCACCGCCTGGCCCATCCAGCCGCGCGTGATGCCACGCGTCGCTTCGGCCTCGAGCCCGGGCCAGCCGAGCTGCGCCGGGACGACGACCTCGCCCGCCGCCGCGTCGGCGCCGCGCGTCGCTGCGCGCACAGCGACGGCGCTTCGGGTCGCCGCCGCATTCTGCGCCAGCATGAGGTCGCGCGCGTCGGCCGGATGGAGGACCAGGGTCGGCCCGTTGGCGACGCTCAGGACGACGACGTCTTCGCCCGGCCGCGCCGTGACGCGCACCGGCTCGCTGCCGCCGCGCTCGCTGCCGACGCGCACGGCCGCCTTGCTGCGGCCGCGCGTCGGCGCCGACGCCAGCGCCGGCTGCGCCTGGCCGGGGACGATGAAGGTGATGTCGCCGCTTGCCATGGACGCTCCTCGGCTAGGGCCGGCCGACCTCGCCGGCCGGCCGGTCCCGCGCGGCATGATGCCCGCGCCGCGCATCAGACGCTGAACGGCTTCTGCGCCAGGAACGTTCCCGCCGATCCGAGCGTGAACAGGTTGGGCGATTGCGTCGCCGGCATGCGCGCCTTGATGCGAGCGTGCAGGTTGCCGTAGTTGCCCTGGAAGCCGCCTTGGTTCCAGACCTTGAGCAGCTGCTCGGTGAAGGCGCCGTTGTGCTCGCCGTCCATCGAGGTCTGGTTGTCCTGGCAGCCCGAGATGAGGATCAGCGAGGCGGCGAACTTGTCGGCGATGGCCGAGAGGCGCCCGCTCACCGCGACCTGGGCGAGCGCATTGTCGGGATCGACGACCGGCTTGCCGGCATCGCGGGCGACGTCCTTCTGGAGCTTGTCGTAGAACGCCTGGTGCTCGCGATAGGTTCGCATCGCCACCGCGTCGGGCATGTTCTTCGGCCGCTGCGTCGGGATCGTCGCCGGCGGAAAGATCGCCTCGCGCGTGACCGTGCCGCTATGGCAGCTGTCGGAGAGGACGAGGACTCGCACGCCGGTCTTGAACTTGCCGAGCTCGGCGTAGAGCTCGTCGTCGATCAGCTGGCCGTCGTAGAGGCACCAGGTCTCGTCCTTCTTGTCGTCCTCGTCGCCGTTGACGTCGGGCACCTGGCCGCCGTGGCCCGAGTAGGTGAGGAAGAAGAAGTCGCCGCTGCCCAGCGTCTTGGCGGCGTCGCGCATGGTCGCCAGCAGCGCCGCCCGGGTCGCCTTCTTGGTCAGCAGCACGGTCGACTTCATGCCCTGCGCCTTGGCGATCGCCGCCATGTCGTTGGCGTCGAACTCGCAGGCGGCGAGCGGGCCGTCCCAGCCGCCGTAGGCGGCGCCGCTGACGCCGTTCAGTCCCAGGTGAAGCGACATCGCCTTCGCCTTGCCCGTTGTCTTCGCCGTGGTCTTGGTCATCCGTCTCTCCTCTGGTGTTTGATCGCCGTCTGGCGCAGCGCTCGGGGCCGCATCATCGGCGCGCAGGTCGAGCGAGGCAAGCATTGCCTCTGCCGGCCGCGATTGAAGCACCGCCACCGCGGCCGCCACAACCCTCCGACGGTGGACGCTCATCCGACCGAGAGCGAGCTCGTGTCGATGCGAAGGACGCGGCCGCCGGCGGCGCGAACCGCGTCGACGAGATGGCGCGTGCCGCCCGGGCCGTCGCCGCCGCCGCCGTCCCACAGACAGATGCAGCACAGCCGCTCGGCGCCGAAGGCGAGCGCGCTGGCGAGCAGCCAGAGATTGGCGCGGACGAAGGGATCGTCGCCTTCGTCGATCGGGCCGAGGACGCGCGGCGCTTCGCGCGGCGGCTCGTCAAGACGAGCGACGACGGCGCGAAAGCGCGCCTGCCAGCCGGCGCCGTCGACGACCGGCAGGAGGGACGCGGCGACGAACTCGCTCTCTGCGAGCGGCAGCAGCAAGCGCAGCGGCACGGCCCGGGCGAGGCAGGCTTCGGCGAACAGCAGATCGCCGCCGGCAGCGCCTTGGGTGAGGGCGAGGTCGGCGCGACCGGCGCCGATCTCGTCGAGCGCGGCGCCGATGCGGCGCGCCGCGGCGTCGACGTGGGCCGCCGGAAAGCGCGGCACCGGGCGATCGGCCGCGTCGACCATGTGGCCGGTGAAGAGGATCGTTTGGCGCGGCGCTTTCGGCGCGCGCTCGTTGTCGGTCATCGCCGCTCGACGACGATCGGCACGACGCCGAGCGATGCGCGCGCGCGCAGCGCCGCGCCCTCGGCCTCGTCGCGGCTCGGATACGGCCCCGCCTGGACGCGGAACAGCGCCGCGTCGGCGAAGATCGCGAGCAGCGGCTCGAGCCAGCCGGCCTCGCCGTCGGCGCCGACGCGATGCCGGAAGGTCTCGGCGCCGTCGCGCTCGCGAAAGGCGCCGAGCTGGACCCAGAAGCCGCGCGCCGCTTCGGCAGGAGCGCGGCCGGCGCGCGGACGCGAATCGCTCGCCGTCGCGACGGTCGCGGGCGGCGTCGCGGTCGATGCCGCCGGCGCGACGAGCGGCGGCGCGGTCGATGCCAGCGTCGCCGCAAGCGGCGGCGCGGTCGGGCCGGCCGCGGCGAAGGCGACGTCCTGCGCCGGCACGTCGACGACCGCGGCCGCAGCGACGCCGTTTGCAGCGGCGACGACCGTTGGTGCAGCGATGACGGGTGCGGCGGCGACGACCGCCGGCGCGCCAACGGACGGCGATGCGCCATCCGACGACGTCGCGTCGAGCGGCGCCGTCACCGCTGCGACGCGGACCGCCGCCGCACCGCCGCGCCACGCGCCGGTGCGGATCTCGTCGAAGGTGATCCGCTCGAGTTCGACGGGCGCGACGCCGCGCAGGAGATCGAGCCTGAGCGCTGCGGCATAGCTCAGGTCGACGATGCGGCCGGCGACGAACGGGCCGCGGTCGTTGACGCGGACCAGCACCTCGCGCCCGTTGGCCGGATTGCGGATTCGCGCGTAGCTCGGGATCGGCAGGGTCGGATGCGCCGCGGTCATCGCGTACATGTCGTAGACCTCGCCGCTCGCGGTCCTGCGGCCGTGGAACTTGCGGCCGTACCACGAGGCGAGGCCGCGCTCGTTGAACGGCAGGTCGCGCGTCGCCGGCACGTAGTCGCGGCCGAGCGCCTGGTACGGCTTGTTCGGCCCGCCCGAGCGGATCGCCTCGACGCGAGGCTCGGCGTCGGGCAGCCTGGCGAGATCGGCGGGAGGATTGGCGCCGGGACCGTCGGCATCGCGCGCCGACGAGCGGCTCTCGGCCGGCGCCGCGCGGGTCGTCTGGCGCGACGGGCCGGAGGCGCAGCCGCAGAGCACGGCCGCCAGGGCGAGTGCTGCGGCGAGGCGCGCCGAGCATGGCGCCGGCAGGACGAAGCGCATGGGCCGCACCTTACCCGAATGCGGCACACGATTTGCCACCGCAGCGTCGGCTTCTGCCACCTGCATCACAACCAGCCCGCGCGAGCGCCGTTGCCCGGAAGAGCGCCGCGCGGCACCATCACTTGATTGCACTTCAAGACGAGGCGCAACGAATTCACCGCGACGCCACGGTGAACGTCGCGACCCGGGCCCCGTTCGCGACGACTGCCGCCGCGCCCGCCGCGCGATCGCGATGATCGTCGACGCGCACCTGCATTGCAGCGGCGCCGAGCGCGGCGACGACGTCCTGCGTTGCCTCGACGATGCGGGCGTCGATGTCGGCGTCCTGCTCGCGCCGTTCCTGAGCGAAGGCTTCTCGCTCGACGACGCGGCGTCGCTGCAGCGCGCGAACGAGCACCTGGCGCGGCTGGTTCGCGGCCGCGCCGATCGGCTCGCCGGCTTCGCCGTCGTCGATCCGCGCGACCCCGAGGCACCGCTGCACCTGCGCCACGCGATCGAGACGCTCGGCCTGGTCGGCGCGAAGATGGTGCCGACCGGCTGGTATCCCTACGACGCCGACGTCCAGCCGGTGTTCGCCGAGGCGCGCCGTCTCGGCATCCCGCTCCTCTTCCACAGCGGCATCTTCATCGACGGCCGCTCGGGCCGCTTCTGCCGGCCGACCTTCTTCGAGGCGCTGCGCGACCATCCCGGGCTCAAGGTGTGCCTCGCCCACCTCGGCTGGCCGTGGGTCGACGAGGCGATCGCGGTCGGCCTGATCGATCGCATCCGCGGCGTTCCGGCCGCGGACTGCATGTTCCGCTTCGACATCTCGTTCGGCCCGCCACCGCCGTACCGCAAGGAAGCGCTCGGCCGCGCCCTCGAGGTGCTCGGCCCCGAGCTGCTCCAGTTCGGCAGCGATTGCTTCCTGCCGTGCAGCGGCGTCGAGATCGCCGAGCGGATGGGCTGGGTCGAGGCGCTGCTCGACGAGCTCGAGGTCGGTGCCGACGCGCGCCGCCAGCTTTGGGGCGGCACCGCTGCCGCCTGGCTCGGGCGCGACGGCGCCCGTGCGGATCGCGCCGCGCCCGCTTCTTCCGACGACCCGCCGACCGACGATCGACCGACCGCCGACGCGGCCGATCGCCCCACCCCCGACGCAGCCGGTCGGCCCTTGCGCTTGCGCGACGTCTGCTGCTGAAGGTCCCTCGATGAACGACCAACCCGCCACTGCCGTGACGGCCTCCGCCCGCACCCACGTCCTGCAGATCGTCGGCAACGCGATCGTGGGCGGGATGGAGAACTGCGTCGTCCGCCTCGTCGAGCGATTGCCGCGCGAGCGCTACGCCGTCTCGGTGCTGGCGCCGTTCGAGAGCCCCTTCACCGACGTCCTGCGCGAGCTCGGCGCTGACGTCTTCGTCACTCCCATCACCGACGAGCCGTCGTGGCAATCGATCCAGCTCGCCGGCGCGCTGATTCAGTCGCGCGGCGTCGACGTGATCCAGTCGCATCTTCCGAACGCCCATGTCCTCGCCGCCCTCGCCGGCCGCCTCACCGGCCGGCCGGTGCTGGCGACGGTGCACGGCCGGGCGATGACGACGCTCGACATCGAGGTCCAGCGCCTTGCCGGCTCGCACCTCGCGGTCGTCTGCCGGCAGAGCTATTTCCAGGCGCTCGGCGTCGGCATCGATCCGGGCCATGTCCACTTCGTGCCGAACGGCGTCGACGTCGATCGCTTCCGGCCGCAGCGATCGCGCTGCGGCGCGCTGCGCACGCGCTTCGCGATCGGCGCCGACGCGCCGCTGGTCGGCTTCGTCGGCCGGCTCTCGGCCGAGAAGGGGCCCGATCTGTTCCTGCGTGCCGCCTTGGCGGTGCGCGCGCAGTGTCCCGACGCCCACTTCGTACTGGTCGGCGCCGGCACGATGCTGAAGGAGCTGAAGGTCTTCGCGCGCCGCTTCGGCCTCGCCGACGCGGTCCACTTCGCCGGCTCGCAGGACGACATGCCGTCAGTCTTCAACGAGCTCGATCTCGTCGTCTCGTCGTCGCGCTCGGAAGCGATGCCGCTCGCCGTGATGGAAGCGATGGCGAGCGGCGTGCCGCTCGTCGCCTGCAAGGTCGGCGGCATCGCCGACCTGATCGAGCACGGCGTGACCGGCTGGCTCGCCGCCGAAGGCGACTACGAGGAGCTGGCGACGCGCATCGTCGAGCTGATCCAGGACGATGCGCTGCGCAAGGTCGCCGGCATGGCAGCACGCGCCCGCGCCGTCGCTCGCTTCGCGCTCGACCAGAACGTCGAGGCGACGGCGCGCCTGTTCGCGCAGCTGACCGCGCAGCGCAGCGAGCCGCGGCGCATCGGCACGCTCCACGAAGCGCGGCCGATCCGCGTCAACGGCGCGGCTGTCAAGACGGCGGCGGCGCAGCGCTAGCCGCGTCGCGCGGCACCGCCGCTCAGCGGCAGTCGACGGTGCGGAACTCGACGCGGCGGTCGAGCGCGTCGCGCAGATCGTCGGTGCCGAGGCCGACGATCACCTCGCGCGAGCCGACGCCGTCGGCGCCGATGCGCGGCGCGACCTTGCGGTTCTGGCGCTCGAGGCTTTGCTTGATGACGGCGGCGCGCTTCTGCGACAGGACGTCATTGGCGGCCGGATCGCCGGTGCGGCTGGTGTGGCCGACGACGCGCAGGCACGTCTCGCGCGCGCCGACCTGGCTCGCGACCTCCTGCAGCCAGACCGCGTACTGCGCCTGCAGGTCGGCCGACTGGAGCAGCGTCGTCGTTCCCGGATTGAAGAACATCTTGATCGGCAACTTCTTCGCGTCGAGGCCGATGCCGACGATCTTGCCGAAGGTCTCGGCCGCTTCCTTCTTGCGGCCGGTCTTCCAGCTCGTCGTGTAGAGGCCGTTCAAGACGCGCAGGTCGCCCGGGTCGGCGACGCTGCGCGCCTCGCGGTAGAGGCGGTACGCGTCGGCCGGCTTGTCGGCGGCGAAGGCGATCATCGCCTCGTTGATCACCGCCGCCGCCGGCAGCCGCTGCAGGTAGCCGGGCGCGATCGGGTCGCCGGCGGCGCTGCCCTGGCAGCTCTTGATGTAGGCCTGCGCCGTGCTGTCGAGCGCCCAGGTCGGGCTGTCGCGAAAGAGCGGCGTCGGCTCGGCGTCGACGGTCGCGAGCTGGGCGCGATCGGCGCGCTTGGCGACGAGCTTGCCGGTGCGCAGATCGGTGAGGGCGAGGCAGACGCGAAACGCGTCGGCGTTCTCGTCCTTGGCGCTCTTGGTGTTGATCGCGGTCAGCGTGCCGATCAGGAGCAGCGGCCGGTTGGCGAGCGCGGCGCGCGTCAGCGGCTGCACGTTCCAGTTCGGGACGCGGCGCGTGATCAGGCCCGCGAGCTGCGCTCCCATCTGCACCGTGCCGTTGGTCTGCTGGCCGGTGCTGGCGTCGATCAGCGGATCGATGACGAGCTCGCGCGGGCCGCTGCCGAGGCTTGCCTGCGCGTCCTGCAGCAGGCGCTCGCCGGCGCGCGCGACGGCGTCGGCGAAAGGCACCGCGACCAGCGCCGGCGGCGCCGCCGGCGCGGCGGCCGCAGGCGGCGGCGCCGGCGCCGGCGCGACGGCCGAAGTCGGCGCCTGGCCCGACGGCGGCGCGGCACAGCCGGCGACGAGCAGGGCGAGGATCGAGGCCGCGCGCGGCAGGCAAGAGGGGTTCTTCTTCAACGTCGTCATGGCGAGATCGCACCGAAACTGGCGGCAGCCGGAGGGGGCGAACTGTAGGCCGGCCGACGCGCTTCCACAATCGGCACGACGACCGATGCGGCGGGATCGCCGCCTGCCCGAAATCGGCATGGACTGGCTCGACCTCGTTCAATGGCCGGCGATGGTCGTCACCGTGCTCGCCGCCTGGCTCGTCGCCTCGACGCACAAGCGCCGGCGCGAGATCGGCTTCTGGGTCTTTCTCGCCAGCAACGCGCTCTGGATCGTCTGGGGCTGGCATGCCGGCGCGTGGGCGCTGATCGCTTTGCAGGTCTGCCTGGCCGCGCTCAACATCCGCGGCGCGGTCAAGGCCGCGCCACCGAGCTGACCGCGCCGGCCATTTCCTACGCACGTCGCCTGCGCCTGCCGACAGATCGCCGCCGCCGTTGCTGCGAGAGTAGCGACATCGAACGCGACGCCGTGTCGCCGCATCGATTCACCGCAACTGATTCACCGCAACTGTCAGCGAGAGGTACCGCATGAACAAGGACCAGGTCAAGGGCCGCGTCGAGCAGGCCAAGGGCACCGTCAAGGAAAACACCGGCAAGGTCGTCGGCAATCAGAACCTCCGTAGCGAGGGCAACGTCGACAAGGCGGCCGGCAAGGCGCAGGCCACGTACGGCGACGCGAAGGAAAAGGTCAAGAGCGCCGTCGACAAGGCCTGACGGCGAACCGGGTCGAGGCCGACGTCGACACGGCGCCGGCCCGTCACAGCGGCAGTGTCGGGGCGACCCGGCACTGCCGCTTTCGTTTCAGGCCCAGAGCGAGCGCACCCGCGCCGCGACGTCGACGCTGCCGGCCGGTGCTGCGTCACTGCTGCCCGGGTCGACGCTCGCCGTCGGCGCGACCTGCTCGAAAAGGCCGTGCAGCGCCGGCGGCAGGAAGCGGCTGATCGAGCCGTAGACGTGGCGATCGCCGCGCGCCGCCTGCTGCGTGACGTAGAAGCGCTGCGGCACGAGCAGGTGGAGATGATGACGCGCCCGCGTCATCGCGACGTAGAGGAGGCGCCGCTCTTCCTCGATCTCGGCGGCGTTGCCGGTCGCCATGTCCGACGGCAGGCAACCGTCGACGACGCGCAGCACCGAGACCGCGCTCCACTCCTGGCCCTTGGCGGAATGGATCGTCGACAGGATCAGGTAGTCCTCGTCGTCGCCGCCGGGCCCGGACTCGTCGCTCGTCGCCGCCGGCGGATCGAGCGCGAGCTCGGTGAGGAAGCGCTCGCGCGACGGATAGCCGCCGGCGAGGCGGACGAGGTGGGCGACGTCGGCGGCGCGCGGTGCCGCGTCGTCGTGCAGGCGTTCGAGCAGCGGCAGGTACCAGCGCTCGACGGCGGCGAGCTCGCCCGGCCACGGCGAGCCGCTCGCGCGCAGCGCGGCGAAGAGCGCGGCGAACGCCGACCACGCGGCCGCGACCGCCGCGCTCGGCACGAAGGCGAGCAGCGATGCCGCCGGATCCTGCGCATCGGCGAGCGCGGCGAGCAGCCGGCCCGCGCTCGCCGCGCCGATGCCGGGGACGAGCTGCAGCGCGCGCAGGCCGGCGCGTTGGCCGCGCGGATTGGCGGCGAAGCGCAGCACGGCCAGGACGTCCTTGACGTGCGCCGCGTCGAGAAACCTGAGGCCGCCGTACTTGACGAACGGGATGTCGCGTCGCGCCAGCTCGAGCTCGAGCGCGTTGCTGTGCTGGGCGCTGCGAAAGAGGACCGCCTGGCTGCGCAGCGCCAGGCCGGATTCGCGCAGCGCGAGGACGCGCTCGGCGACCCATGACGCCTCGGCCGCTTCGTCGTCGACCCAGACCAGCGCCGGCCGCTCGGCGCTGTGCCGGTCGCTCCAGAGCGCCTTGGCGTGGCGCTCGGCGGCGAGGCCGATGACCGCGTTCGACGCGGCGAGCAGCGGCGCCGTCGACCGGTAGTTCTGCTCGAGCGTGAGGACCGTCGCCGGCGGCGCGAAGCGGCCGGCGAAGTCGAGGATGTTGCGCACCTCGGCGGCGCGAAACGAATAGATCGACTGCGCGTCGTCGCCGACGACGGTGAGGCCGCTGCCGTCGGGACGCAGGCGAAAGACGATCTCGGCCTGGATCTTGTTGGTGTCCTGGTACTCGTCGACGAGGACGTGATCGAAGCGCGATGCGATTCGGGCGCCGACGACGGGATCGGCCATCGCCTCGGCCCACCAGACAAGCAGGTCGTCGAAGTCGAGGACGCGCTGGGCCTGCTTCTCGGCGGCGTAGGCAGCGAACAGGCGGCGCAGCGCCTCCTCGTGGTCGCGGCACCAGGGGAAGCTCTCGGCGAGCACTTCGCCGAGCGGCATTCTCGCGTTGACGGCGCGCGAGTAGATCGCCAGGCAGGTACCCTTCTGCGGAAAGCGGCGCGCGCCGCTCGCCAGGCCGAGACGCTGGCGCAGCAGGTGCACGAGGTCCTCGGAGTCGGCACGGTCGTCGACCGTGAACGACTCGTCGAGGCCGATCCGGGCGGCGACGCCGCGCAGGAGCCGCGCGCCGACGCTGTGGAAGGTGCCGCACCACGGCAGCCGCGGCGCCTGCTGCAGCGACGCCATGCCGAGCGCGTCGTGCAGGACGCGGCCGACGCGTCGTTCCATCTCGAGCGCGGCGCGGCGCGAGAACGTGAGCAGGAGCAGGTGCGCCGGATCGGCGCCGGCGAGGACGAGCCGGGCGACGCGCGCGGCGAGCGTCAGCGTCTTGCCCGAGCCCGCGCCGGCGACGATGAGCAGCGGCCCGATCGACGCCGAGCCGGCGTCGAGGCCGTGGCCGGCGGCGCGCCGCTGCGCGTCGTTGAGACCGGCCAGGAGCGGGCCGGCGGCGGCGGACGAGGACAGGACTCGGGCGGACATGGGCGGCGGGAAGCGGCGTCGGGCGCCCGGGAAGCGATGAGGTGGACTGTAAATCCATCCAGCATCGCCGGCGCGAATCCTGCACATCCCGATCGCGGCTCTCGCTTCACTTCGCCGCGGCGCTGCCGATGACGTGCCATGAGCTGGGATTCGAAGCCGACCCGGCCGCGCATCGTCGCGGATCCGGCGTGACGACCGTCGTCGAGTCCCGACCGGCCGCGCTCGCCGGTCCGGAGCCGCAGTTGCCGCGCCTCGTGGGCCCGCCGGCGGCCGAGGTCGCGCCGCCCGTCGATACAACCCCGGCTCACGACGACGACGCGCGCTTCACGCATCAGTTCACGGCCGAGTGGCTCGCCCTGCTGGTCGGCCTCGCCCTCGTCGGCATGCTGATCGGCTGGTCGCTCTACAAGGCGCACGAGACCGTCGACGCCACCGAGCGCGACCGCCTGCGCGTGCAGGCGCACGTCGTCGACGACAACGTCGGCCAGCAGCTCGACGGCATGTACCGCGCGCTCGCCAGCGTGCGCGACGAGTTCCTGGCGACGCCCGTGCACAGCGTCTCGACGCTGCTCTCGGTGCGGCTGAAGGCGCTCAGCGACGCGATTCCGGGCGTCCGCTCGATGGCGCTCCTCGACGCCGACGGAACCGTCGTCGCCAGCAGCGTCAGCACGCTGCTCGGCCGCGACTTCTCGAACCGCGACTACTTCCTCAAGGCCCGCAACGGCCACGACGCGCAGACGCTCTACGTCGCGGCGCCGCTCAAGACCGTGATCGACTCGTACACGGTCGTCTTCGTCCGCGCGATGTACACGCCGAACGGCAACTTCGCCGGCGCGGTCGCCGCCGCGCTCGAGCCGGAATACTTCAAGGTGCTGATGCGCTCGGTGATCTACGCGCCCGACATGTGGGTCGCGCTCGGCCACGGCGACGGCAAGGTGTTCGTGACCATGCCCGAGGATTCGCGCCGCATCCAGGGCGAATCGCAGCCGGCGTTCGCGGCGGTCGGGCAGCTGAAGGAAAACACCGCGACGCCGATCGTCATCGGCCCGATCGGCGGCTCGAACGAGACGCGGATGACGGCGCTGACCCAGATCTCGCCGCCGGCGCTGGCGATGGACAAGCCGCTGGTCATCGCCGTCAGCCGTGCGCTGCCCGAGCTGTTCGCGCCCTGGCGCCAGCAGGCGCTCGCCAACCTCACCTTCTTCGCCCTGCTCGGCGCCGGCGCATCGTTCGGCCTCTACCGCGGCCAGTGGCGGCGCAAGTCCTACGCGTTGCTCGAGGCGAGCGCCGAGCGCGAGCGGCGCAAGAACGCCGAGCAGCTCGAGCTCGCCCTGCAGGGCGCCGACCTGGGCCTCTGGGACTGGGACGTGCGCAACGACCGCTTCAATCACAACGAGGTCGTGCCGCGCCACCTCGGCTACCAGCCCCACGAGCTCGGCGAAGCGGGAATGGCGTGGCGCGACCGCATCCATCGCGACGATGCCGAACGGCTGATCTCGTCGGTCGAGGCGCATTTCCGGCGCGAGACCGCGGCCTACGAGTGCGAGTTCCGCGTCCGCCACAAGGCGGGCCATTGGGTCTGGCTGCTGAGCCGCGGCAAGGTCGTCGAGCGCGACGCGCTCGACACGCCGGTGCGCATGACCGGCACCCACATGGACCTGACGCGCAGGAAGAGCGCCGAGGCGGCGGCGGAGCGGACCGCGGAGATGTTGCGCCGGACCGGCGAGCTCGCCCAGATCGGCGGCTGGGAGCTCGACCTGGCGTCGATGCGCCACGAGTGGACCGAGCAGGTCTTTCGCATCCACGAGCTCGAGCCCGGGACGACGCCGCGCCTCGAGGACGCGATGGGCTACTACCCGCCGGAAGGGCGGCCGTCGCTGCTGGCGGCGATCGAGGCGGGCGCGCGCGAAGGCGAGCCGTGGAACCTCGAGCTGCCGTTCGTCACCGCCAAGGGCAACCCGCGCTGGATTCGCGCCCAGGGCGTCGCCGTCTGCGAGGACGGCCGGCCGGTGCGCCTGCTCGGCACGTTCCAGGACATCACCGAGAAGAAGAACAACGCGCTCGAGCTGCATCGCCTCAACGAGGAGCTGACGCGGCTGTCGACGACCGATGCGCTCACCGAAGTCGGCAACCGTCGTCTCTTCGACCTGACGCTGAAGGCGGAATGGCAGCGGGCGGCGCGCCGGCAGGCGCCGATCGGTCTGCTGATGATCGACGTCGATCACTTCAAGGAGTACAACGACCACTACGGCCATCCCGCCGGCGACACCGTGCTGCGCCAGATCGCGGCCATGGTCGGAGAGTCGGTGCGGCGCGGCGGCGAGCTGGTCGCCCGCTACGGCGGCGAGGAGTTCGCGCTGCTCCTTCCCGGCGCCGACCTCGACGCGACGCGCGCCGTCGCCGAGCGTTGCCGGCAGCGAATCATCGACGCCAAGATCGAGCATCGCGCGTCGACGACGTCGGCGTGGCTCGGCGTCAGCATCGGCGTTGCCAGCCAGGTGGCGACGGCCGGCGCCGACTGCGACGTCCTGGTCGAGATCGCCGACGCCGCCCTGTACCGCGCCAAGCGCTGCGGCCGCGGCCGGATCGAATTCTGACCAGCCGCGGCGCAATCGCAGGCCATCGCAAGGAAACGCAAGCCGAGCGAAGACCGCAGAAGACGCCAAATGCGACCGTTCATCGGCAGTACGAAGGCGTCCTACAGCGGGTACGGAAAGGCACCGACTACCGTAACTGCCGCGCGCCGGTTTTAATGAGCCTGTTCCCGCTTCGACCCGATCCAAGGACCGCGTCATGTCAATGCTCGAAGGCCTCGCTTCCACCCTCTCCGAGATGGGCTTCGTGCAGTTGGCGCTCGTCTTTCTCGCCGTCGGCACCTATTCCATGGCGATCAACGGCTCGTTCGGCGGCGGCGCCCGCAGCGGCGCGGCGAGCGCATCGTTCGCCGCGGCCGTCGGCTTCTCGGCGCTGACGCCGTCCTGGATGAGCGGCGTCATCTTCCTCTCGCTGGCGATCCTCGCGGTGGCGGCTTTCGCCGGCGCAGCGTGGGCGATGTCGGCGCTGCTCGGCCTCGGCGCAGAGCGCGGCGGCGTCGTCGCCGCCGAGAACGGGGACGACGAACGCGCTCCGGTTCGCTGGCCGGTGCCGCAGGCGATCCGCGCCTTGGCCGCGAGCGTGATCCGCTCGCCGCTCTAGCGAATTCTGCGAAACCGGCGCGTCGGGAGCGCCGCGAGCGGCGACGCCGCGACGCCGGTCGGCGTGAGGCGCGTCGGCGCTCTCAACCCTCGCGAGGGGCGACGCCCATCGGCGTCAGCTACGACAGGCCCTTCACGTCCGAGGACCTGCTCTGGGCGCGGCCGGCGCGCGCCGCGCTCAGTAGGCGGCGAGGACCAGTGCCAGCGCGATCGCCGCCGGCAGCGCCTGCACGAACAAGATCTTCTTCCCGACCGTCGCCGCGCCATAGATGCCGGCGACGACGACGCAGGCGAGGAAGAAGACCTTGACGCTCGTTCCGGCCGCGCCGAGCGACAGGCCCCAGACCAGGCCGGCGGCGAGGAAGCCGTTGTAGAGGCCCTGGTTGGCTGCCAGCACTTTCGACGCCGCCGCCTCGGCGGCGCTGTGGCGGAACGTCTTCAGGCCGAGCGGCTTGTCCCAGAGGAACATCTCGAGGACGAGGAACCAGACGTGGAGCAGCGCGACGAGCGCGACCAGGACATCGGCGGCGAGTCTCATCGCGCCGCCTTCAGCGTGCGGCGGCGAGCGCGCGCGTCTTGCGCGGCTTCGTCGCCGGCTTGACCGCCTTGGCCGGCGCCGCGCGCGTTCGCGCGGCGACGACGCGCAAGCGTGGCTGGCGCGCCTGCACCGGCTCGGGCTTGGCGCGCGCGCTGCGCCGCTTGGCGCGCGCCGGAGCGGTCGCCTTCGCCGCCGCGGCGGCGCTTGGCACGGATGCGGCTTCGCTCGCCGCCGGCGCAGCCAGCGCCGGGCCGACGAGCGCGCGCAAGGTCGCCATCGCCCGGCGCACGTGATTGCCGAGCTCGTGCACGTCGGGCACGGCGCGTCGGCACGCGATCAGGCCGAAGCAGAGCTGGTCGACGTGGCTTTGCGCGGTGATGTTGAGGGCGATGCCGTGGACGACGATCGAGAGCGGGTAGTAGTCGGTCATCTTCGCGCCGCACAGGTAGACCGGGACGCGCGAGCCGGGGACGTTCGAGATCGTCACGTTGGTGAGGCGCAGCCAGTCGGCGATGCGCGAGCGGCCGTAGAGCGACGCCAGGCCGCTGATCAGCCACGGCGAGCCGAGCGACGGGAAGTCGGTCGGGATGACGCCGCGGAAGGTGCCCATCTCCTTCTTCATCGCCGCCGTGCCACGTTTGATCGCCTTCAGCCGCGCGGCCGGATCGGCGATCTCGGTGCCGAGGTCGATCAGCGTGCCGGCGACCTGGTTGTTGGCGGTCGTGTCGCCTTCCTGGCGCAGCGAGATCGGCACGCCGGCGACGAGCGACTTCTCGGGCAGCTCGCGGCCTTCCTTCAGGTACGAGCGCAGCGCCGTGCTGCAGAGCCACAGGACGACGTCGTTGATCGACGCACCGACCGCCTTGCCGGTCGCCTTGATCTCGGCCAGCGGCAGCGAGACGGCAGCGAAGGCACGCTGGTTGGTGATCGAGTGGTTGAAAGGCGTCGCCGGCGCGAGCTTGAAGCGCGTCGACGGCGCTTCGGCCTTGCGCGCGGCGCGGTCCTCCTCGGATTCGCTGCGCCGCGTCGCGATCGCATCCCTGGCCGCGCCGTACGCGGTGCTCGCGACCTTCGGCAGCAGCTTGACGCTCTGCACGAGCTGCTGGATCTGGTTCTGCAGCGCCGCCGCCAGCAGCTCGGCGACGCCGAGCTGGTAGGTGTTCGCGCGCGACTCGCGCGGCGGCTTGACGGCGCGCGGCTCGGGCGTGAGGTCGAACATGCTGGTCGCCATCGCGACGCCGGCCTGGCCGTCGACCGCCGCGTGATGGACCTTGCCGTAGAAGCCGATGCGGCCGTCGGCGAGGCCCTCGATGACGTAGAACTCCCAGAGCGGCCGGCTGCGGTCGAGCAGCATCGAATGCAGTCGCGCGGCGAGCGCCTCGAGCTGCTCGATCGAGCCCGGCTTGGGCAGGACCATGAAGCGGACGTGGTAGTCGAGGTCGATGTCGTCGTCGTGGATCCAGACCGGATTGGCGAGATCGAACGGCATCAGGGCCAGCTTCCGCGTGAACACCGGCGCCAGGTGCATGCGCCTGGCCACGTGCGCCTTGACCTGCTCGTAGAAGCCCTCGCCGGCATAGCCCGCGGGCGGGTCGAACAGGTTGAGGCTGCCGACGTGCATCGGCATCTCGGCGCTTTCCATGTGCAGGAAGGCGCCGTCGACGATGCTGAGATGTTTCATCTGGGTCATGGCGTTCCTCCCGCTCTTTCGCGAACGCAGCCGTTGTAACCCCTTCGGCGCGGCGCCGACAGCGGGCTTGCACGGTGGCGCAGAATCCATGCGATGGACCGCAGCCCCGGCACCGACGCCGCGCAGAACGCCGAGCGCAGCGCCTTCTACGAGCGCATCGGCCGGCTCGGCCTGACGCCCCTCTGGGAAGTGCTCGGCGCGCTCGTTCCGCCGCAGCCGAAGAGCCCGGTCGCGCCGGTTCACTTCCGCTACGACGCGATCCGGCCGCACGTCATCGAGGCCGGCCGGCTGATCAGCGCCGAGGAGGCCGAGCGGCGCGTCCTCGTCCTCGAGAACCCGGCGCTGCGCGGCCAGTCGTGCATCACCCAGTCGCTCTACGCCGGCCTGCAGCTGATCCTGCCCGGCGAGGTCGCCCCGGCGCATCGCCACACGCAGTCGGCGCTCCGCCTCGTCCTCGACGGCGAAGGCGCGTACACGGCGGTCGACGGCGAGCGCACGACGATGCGCTACGGCGACTTCATCATCACGCCGTCGTGGACCTTCCACGATCACGGCAACGACGGCGGCGATCCGGTCGTCTGGCTCGACGGCCTCGACATCCCGCTGGTCCGCTTCCTCGACGCCGGCTTCGCCGAGAAGAGCGCGCTCACCTCGCGCGCCGACGCGCGCCCCGAAGGCGACGCGCTGCACCGCTACGGCAGCAACATGCTGCCGCTCGACCACGCACCGCTGGCGCACGAGCCGGCGCGCGTCTTCGTCTATCCGTTCGCGCGGACGCGCGAAGCGCTGCTCGGCCTTGCGCGCGCCGCGGCCGATCCTCACTTCGGCGTCAAGCAGCGCTTCGTCAACCCGGCGACGGGGCGATCGCCGATGCCGACGATCGGCACCTTCGCGCAGCGCCTGGCGAAGGGCTTCGCGACGCGGCCGTATCGCAGCAGCGACAGCACGGTCTGCGTCTGCCTCGAGGGCGGCGGCCGGGCGACGATTGGGAACGCGGGCGAGGCCGCGAGCGCATTCGACTTCGCGCCGCGCGACGTCTTCGTCGTGCCGTCGTGGCACGCGTTCACGCTCGCCGCGAGCGACGACACGATCCTGTTCAGCTTCTCCGACCGGCCGGTGCAGGAAGTGCTCGGCCTCTGGCGCGAAGAGAAGATGGCGTGAGCCGCGCGACCGGCTCGATGATCGTCGCCGGTTCCTAGCGCTACGGCGTAGCGCCGGCGGCGCGAGCGACGCAGAATCGCGCTCTCGACCGATACTCCGAGGAGACCGGCATGGCCGTGTTGCGCGATCGTCCGTACTGCCAGTTCAACTTCCTCGTCGACATCGGCGACGGCAACACCGACGGGCCGGGCGCCGGCTTCCAGGAGGTGAGCGCGATCTCGACCGAGGTCGCGGTGAGCGAGTACCGCAACGGCAACTCCAAGGAGAACAGCCCGATCAAGATCACCGGCCTCAACAAGGCGAGCGACGTGACGATGAAGCGCGGCGTGATCGGTGCGCTCGCCCTCTACGCCTGGCTGAACGACATCAGGAACGGCAACCAGAACGCGCTGCGCACCGTCACCGTCCAGCTGCAGAACGAGGACCACAGCGCCGTCGTGCAGACCTGGAAGCTGCTGCGCGCGCGCATCGTCAAGCACAGCAGCGGGCCGTTCGACGCCAAGGCCAACGACGTCGCGATCGAGGAGATCGTCATCGCCTACGAGCGCCTCGAGATGGAATGAGCGGCGTACCCGATCTGCGCGACCGGCCGCTCGGCAATTCGAACTTCGTCGTCGAGTTCGGCAGCGGCGCCTCGCGCTCGGGCCGGACCGGGTTCGCCGAGGTGATCTTTCCGCCGTTCACGATCGCCGAGCGTGCGCCGGTCCGGCGCGCGGCGGAGTCGGCTCGCGCGGCGGAGGCGGCGCTCACGGCGGCTGCGTCGGCGCAGGCGGTCGGCCAGCGCCTCGTCCTGCGCCGCGGCGTCACCGGCGACCTCGCTCTCTACGCCTGGTGGGATCAGGCGCGCCGCGGCAAGGCGCCGCCGCGGCGCGTGATGAACGTCAAGCTGCTCGGCGAGGATCGCGCGACGGTCGTCTGGACCTGGCGCTTCCGCAACGTCCGGCCGGTGAGCCTCTCGTACTCGCCGCTGCGCGGCGTCGACGGCGGCGTCCTGATGGAAACGATCGAGCTGTCGTTCGACGACGTCGAAATGGCCTGACGCGCTAGCGCAGCGCCGGCCGGCGCGCCGCCTTCTCGCGGTACATCGCCGCGTCGCCGCGCGCGACGAGTGCCACAGCCGTGTCGTCGGGCGCGAGATCGACGATGCCGGCGCTGAAGTCGAACGCGCCGACCGCCCAGCGCGGATCGTGAACGGCGCAGAACGAGCGCAGGCGGGAGACGATCGCCTCGCCCTGCCGGCTCGTCGTCGCCGGCAGCAGGAGGGCGAACTCGTCGCCGCCGAGGCGATAGCCGGTGTCGACGTGCGTCCGGATCGTCGCGGCGATGCCGGCGGCCAGCTGGCGCAGGACCTGATCGCCGGCGCCGTGACCGAATCGGTCGTTGACGCCCTTGAAGTCGTCGATGTCGAGACAGACGACGCAGAGCGGCTGGCGCGAGCGCCGCGCGCGCGTGCACTCGACGTCGAGCGCGGCCTCGAAGCTGCGCCGGTTGAGCAGGCCGGTGAGGCCGTCAGAGCGCGCGAGCGCTTCGAGGGCGCGTCGATCGCGACGCACTTGCCAGACCAGCGCCGCGATGACGAGAACGCCGCAGACCTCGGTGAGCCAGCCGCGCCGCGATCCCGGCAGCGCGCCGTTCTCGAGCCAGTCGGTCAGCAGCGGCGCCGGGACGAGCGCGTACAGCCACACCAGCGGGCCGATCCGGCCGACCAGCGCCGTCGCGCGATCGCGCGCCTTCGGCGCCACCGACGGGAATGGCGCCGCGGCGCGGCGCGGCTCGATGGCGCCGAGGCCGTCGGCGCTGTCGAAGCCGCCGATCGAGACAACGCTGACCTGGCGCTCGGTGTTGCCCATGCGAATCTCCCTGCCGCAGTGTCGCGCCCGAGCCGGACGCGGCGCATGTGCGAACCGTCCCGCTTCGGTAAAGCGTCGTAAAGCAAGCGCGACCAAGCGCACGCGCGCCCGCCCGCGCGCGGCAGGCGCCGCCGCCCTCGAATCGACGTGCGGGCGCGGCTAGAGCTGCGACCCGAGCAGCGACGCGATCTGCTCGATCGCCTTTTCCTTCAGCGGCCGTCTCTGCCATTCGGCAGGCGTGATGCGGCGCGACCGGGTCAGGTCGGCGTCGAAGATCGCCACCTGCTCGGCCGCGAACGCGGCGTCGTAGATGTTCAGGTTCGCCTCGTCGTTGAGGCGAAACGAGCGGTCGTCGAAGTTGGTCGAGCCGGTCGAGACCATGAACTCGTCGACGATCATCACCTTGCAGTGGTACATCGTCGGCTGGTACTCGTAGATCTCGGCACCGGCCGCGAGCAGCTCGCCCCAGCGCGAGCGCGACGCCGCGCGCACGGTCTCGGTGTCGATGTGCTCGCCCGGCGTGATGATCTGCAGCCTGACGCCGCGCCCGAGCGCCTCGACCATCGTCTTCACCGCGAGGTCGTTGGGAACGAAGTACGAGCTCGACAGGCGGATCGTCCGCTTCGCCGCCGTGATCGACATCAGGTACATCAGCTCCATGCTGGCGCTGCCGCCGCTCGGCGAGCTGCTGAACACCTGCGCCGGGCCGCCGGCGACCGGCGCGAGCGTCGGAAAGTAGTCGACGCCGTGCAGCACCGTGCCGGTCGTCTTGATCCAGTTGTCGACGAAGACGGCCTGCATCTGGCCGACCGCCGGCCCTTCGATCTGGAAGTGGGTGTCGCGCCAGTGGTCGGCGTCCTGGCCGTCGCCGGTCCACTTGTCGGCGATGCCGACGCCGCCGGTGAAGCCGATCCGGCCGTCGACGACGAGAAGCTTCCGGTGCGTGCGGTTGTTGAGCCGGCCGAGCTGCGACCAGTGCAGCGGGTGGTACTTCTGGATGTCGATGCCGGCCGACTTCATCTCGTCGACGAGCGCCGCCTCCATCTTCTGCGAGCCGACCCAGTCGAGCAGGACGTGGACCTTGACGCCGGCGCGCGCGCGCTCGGCCAGGGCATCGGCGAACTCCCTGCCGATCGTCCCCGACCAGTAGATGTAGGTCTCGAAGTTGATCGTCTGCCGGGCGCCGCGGATCGCCGCGAGCATCGCCGGAAAGATGCGGTCGCCGTTGACGAGGACGCGGTAGCGATTGCCTTCCATCACCGGCGGCCCGAGCAGCACGCCCATGGCATGCAGGAACTGCGGGTCCTCGGTCGAGTAGAGGCGCTCGATCTTCTGCTGGATCTTCTTCTCGCTGCTCTGCGCATTGAAGACCAGCAGCGCGACCAGGAACGCGATGACGCAGGCGACGACGACGTCCACGATCAGCGTCTTCCGGCTGAAGCGGCGGCGCAGGTGCGACGCCAGCCTCACGCGCGCGCCGGCGCCGCGTTGCGGCGACCGGGGCGGCGGCGAAAGCATCGGCAGCGCGCCCTGTCAGACCGCCGGCGGATCGGTTTCGCGCTCGTAGTGGCGATGACGCGCGAGGGCGGAGATGAAGGCGGCGCCCGCATCGCCGGATGGTGTCATCACGAGCCCGGGGTCGGCGCTGCCGTCGGCCAAGGCCTTCGGCAGCATCGCCCGCTCGACCAGCGCGCTCTTGGCGCCGAGGACGAGGATCGTCTTGCAGTGCCGGTACTGGTCCTTGACGAAGTCGACCGCCTGGCCGAAACCGGCGAGGCCGCCGTCGCCGCCGGGAATGACGACGCCGTCCCAGAGCACCGAGGGCGCCGTCTCCATCGTCACCTCGACGTGGATCGGGTCGCCCGCGCCCGGGCGGACGCGGCCGAGGCGCGCGCCGACGAAGCGCGGCACCGCGCCGGCGGCGGCGAGCGCGGCGTGGACCGCGCGCAGCGAGACGCCGTCGATGCCGTCGGCGACGAGGAGGGCGACGTGACGCGTCACGACGCTGCCGTCGCCAGGACGCGCCATCAGCGAGAGCGCCGGCGAGCTCGTCACCTCGGGCGTCGCCGGCGACTCGAGGACGCGCGGCATCGCCTTCGGCACGGCGATGCCGATGCCCTCGGCGACGCCCTCGGCGAGCTCGGCGGAGACGTTGGCGAGCATCGAGATCACGCGCTCGCGGATCGCCTCGACGCCGACCTTGGTGAGCTCGAAGCGGAAGGCGCCGACGATGTGGTTCTTCTCGGTCTGCGTCTGGCTCTCGAAGAACAGGCGCGCCTGGGTGAAGTGGTCGGCGAACTTCTCCGGCTTGGCGCGCACCTTGTCGCCCGCGACCGCCTGCGGGAACGAGACGAAGCCGCGCATGCCGGCCTGGTACGGGCAGCCGCCGCCGAGCGAGTTCGGCTCGTAGGCGACGCGGCCGCGCGGGATCGCCTGGCGATGGATGCCGTCGCGCTGGTTGTTGTGGACCTGCGCCACCGACGAGTTGATCGGGATCTCGTGGAAGTTGGGCCCGCCGAGCCGGCTCAGCTGGGTGTCGAAGTACGAGTGGTGACGCCCTTGCAGCAGCGGATCGTTGCTGGTGTCGATGCCCGGGATCATGTTCATCGTGCCGAACGCGACCTGCTCGGTCTCGGCGAAGAAGTTGTCGGGGTTGCGGTCGAGCACCAGCTTGCCAACCTTGCGCACCGGCACCAGCTCCTCGGGAACGATCTTGGTCGCGTCGAGGACGTCGAAGCTGAAGCGGTCGGCTTCCTCCTCGGTGAAGACCTGCAGGCCGAGCTCCCACTCGGGATACGCGCCCGCCTCGATCGCTTCCCAGAGGTCGCGGCGATGGAAGTCGGGGTCGGCGCCGTTGATCTTGACCGCCTCGTCCCAGACCACGGAGTGCGTGCCGGCGACCGGCTCCCAGTGGAACTTGCAGAAGCGCGAGTCGCCCTCGGCGTTGACGAGGCGAAAGGTGTGGACGCCGAAGCCCTGCATCATGCGGTAGCTGCGCGGGATGGCGCGGTCCGACATCACCCACATCAGCATGTGCGTCGATTCGGGCATCAGCGAGACGAAGTCCCAGAAGGTGTCGTGCGCCGACGCCGCCTGCGGCATGGCGTTGTGCGGCTCGGGCTTGACGGCGTGGATCAGGTCCGGGAACTTCATCGCATCCTGGATGAAGAACACCGGGATGTTGTTGCCGACGATGTCCCAGTTGCCTTCGTCGGTGTAGAACTTGACGGCGAAGCCGCGCACGTCGCGGGCGAGGTCGAACGAGCCGCGCTCGCCGGCGACGGTCGAGAAGCGGACGAAGACGGGCGTCCTCTTGCCGGCCGCGGCGAACGGCGCCGCGCGCGTGATCGGCGCCAGGTCCTGGTAGCTCTCGAAGTAGCCGTGCGCGGCCGAGCCGCGCGCGTGGACGATCCGCTCGGGAATCCGCTCGTGGTCGAAGTGGGTGATCTTCTCGCGCAGGATGAAGTCTTCGAACAGCGTCGGCCCGCGCAGGCCGGCCTTGAGCGAGTTCTGGTTGTCGGCGACGGCGACGCCCATGTTGGTCGTCAGCACCTGACCGCCGGAATCGACGCGCGCGCGGTCGAGCGATTCGCTGCCCGGGTTGTAGCCGGCCGGCGGCTCGCCGCGACCGACCTTGGGCGACGTCGCGTCCTCGGTCACGGTGCTGGCGCTGTCGATCGGATCGTGCGGCTTGACCGGCTTGCCCGCCTGCGGCGCGTGACCGTTGTCGACGCCGTGCTCGCTCGCCTTGAGCGGATTGGCCGGCAGCGCCGCCGCGGCCGCCTGCGCGCCGATCTTCTGCGTCGCCAGGCGCCGCTGCGCCGTCGTGTCGAGCTGGTCGACCGTGCCTTGCGCGAGCGCGGCGGTCGAGGGGCCGGCGAAGGTCGCCAGCACGGTGCCGACGCTCTCCTTGATCGATGCGGTGGCGGCGGAAGCCGGAGGGTTCTTGCGAATGCGAGTTGCCATGGCGGTCCCGAAGAGAAAAGCGAATTGCCGAAAGGCGTCAGGGCAACGGGCATACCCGTCGCCGACGTGGCGCAAAGAAAAAGCGCCCCGAAGGGCGCTTCCTCTCGGCTCGGCCGGCTACTTGCCGTCGCGGTCCGAGTCGCCGGGGACGGCGCGCTCGACGCTGTCGCTCACCCGGTTCCAGGCGTCGCGCGTCGCGTGCTTGGCGCGGTCCCAGGTCAGGCTCGACTTGCCGCGGGCGCGGTCCCAGTCGCGCGACAGGTCGGACTCGACGTCGTCGAAGTCGCGGCCGGCGTACTTCGAATACGAGCTGACGCCGTACGAATAGGCCGGGCCGTAGTCGTCGTAGCTGGCGCCGCTCGCATACGGACGCGACGAATAGTTGTCGCGCCAGTAGGCGTCCTCGCGGGTCGGATCGATCTGCTCGGCGATGCCCTTGCCGGCGAGACCGCCGACGACGGCACCGACGGCCGCGCCGATCGCTGTGCCGACCGGGCCGGCGACCGTGCCAACCGCGGCACCGGTGGCGACGCCGCCGGCAACCGCCCCTGCGGCCGTGCCGACCGGGTGGGCGCCGGGCGCGCCCGTGAGCGGGTCGCGGTTGGCACTGGTTCCCGTCGTCGGACGGTTCGTCGTGTCGTTAGCCATTGATTTCTCCTGAAGTGGAAAGTGAAACGCGCCGCGGCGCGCCGCGGCGCTGCCCGATCAACGTGCTCGGCCGCGGCGGAACAGGTTGACGATGCCCAGCAGGATGACCGCGCCGACCAGCGACACGAGCATCGCCGGCAGGCTCAGGGCGTCCTGGTTGATGGTGCCGACGCCGACCAGCGGCGAGATCAGCCATCCGCCCAGCAACGCGCCGACGATGCCGACGACCACGTTGAGCACGACGCCTTGTTGCGCGTCGGTCCGCATGACCATGCTTGCCAGCCAACCGATGATTCCGCCGATGACCAGCCAGATGATGAAGTTCATATCGTTTTCCTCGCCCTTGGGCCTTCGTTGAAGATGATTGACCGAGCGCCGGAATGCCCGGCGCACGAGACGCAGGTTAGTGATGCCAAAGAACCGCAGCCATCAGCCAAACGCCGCATGGCGACGGGGAGAGGCGCCTCTTGCAGGCGTGGGATTCGGCCTACGCGCCCGCGCCGCGGGGAGGGGCCTTGAAAGTCGCCCGGCCGCTCCTACTTCGCCGCCGCGGGCCGTCTTGTCCGCGCATGAATGTCGCGAAAGGAGCGAACGATATGTACTCGTCCATGTTGAAGACACCCGGCGACTGGTTCGCCGATTTCGATCTGTTGCAGGACCGGCTCGACGAGCTGCTCGGCGGCCGCGGTGCGGCGACATCGAGCATTCGCGCCGTCGGCCGCGCCGGCGCGTTCCCGGCGCTCAATGTCGGCAACTGGGCCGAGGCGCTCGAGATCTACGCCTTCGCCCCCGGCATCGATCCGAAGTCGGTCGACGTCTCGGTCGAGAAGGGACTGCTGGCGATCGCCGGCGAGCGCAGCGCGCAGGACGGCAACGCCGCGGCAGGCGGCAGCGCAGGGTCGCCAGGCAAGTCGCAGGCGGAGCGCAACGTCTATGCGAACGAGCGCTTCGGCGGGCGCTTCCGGCGCGTCGTCGCCCTGCCCGAGGACGCCGATCCGACGCGCGTCGAAGCCAGCTACGGCAACGGCGTGCTGAAGATCGTCGTGCCGAAGCGCGAATCGTCGAAGCCGCGCCAGATCCAGGTCGCGAGCGCCGCCTGAGGCCGCTGCCGTTTCACATCGAAAGGAGCCCACGCCATGCAAACCAACACCGCGATGCAAGCACAGCAACCCGCTCAGGCGCAAGGCGCCGGCGGCAACCGCACCGCACCGGCGCTGCTGCCGCCGGTCGACATCTTCGAGGACAGCGGCGGCATCACGCTGCTCGCCGACCTGCCCGGGGTCGGCCGCGACGACCTCGCGATCGGCGTCGACGGCCGGACGCTGACGATCGAGGCGCCGCTCAGGCTCGGCGAGGCGAACTCGCTCGTCTCGGTCTACGCCGAGGTGCGCGCCAACCACTACCGGCGCAGCTTCGAGCTGAGCAGCGACCTCGACACCGCGAAGATCGACGCCGGCCTCCGCGACGGCGTCCTGACGCTGCGCATCCCCAAGCTCGAGCAGGCCAGGCCGCGGCGCATCGACGTTCGCGTCGAGTGACGCCGGAGGCGAGGCGATGGCGGCACGCCGCCGTCGCCTCGCGCTGCATCGGCTCAGGTCACCGGCGCCGGGTTGAAGAGGACGAGCGCGTTGTGCAGGCCGATCCGCTCGGCACAGGTTCGCTTGCCGCTCGCGACCTCGAGCAGCATGCGGAACAGGACCCAGCCGGTCTCCTCGATGGTCGCATCGCCGTCGGCGATGGTGCCGGCGTTGAGGTCCATCAGGTCGTGCCAGCGGCGCGCCATGCCGCTCGTCGTCGCCACCTTGACGACCGGCGCTTCGGCGAGGCCGTAGGGCGTGCCGCGACCGGTGGTGAAGACGTGGACGTTCATGCCGGCGGCGAGCTGCAAGGTGCCGCAGATGAAGTCGCTCGCCGGCGTCGCCGCGTAGATCAGGCCGCTCGTCAGGCCCTTGTCGCGCAGCCGCTCGCCGGGGCCGAGGACGCCGACGATCGGCGCCGATCCCGACTTGACGATCGATCCCATCGCCTTCTCGACGATGTTGGCGAGGCCGCCCTTCTTGTTGCCCGGCGTCGTGTTGGCGCTGCGGTCGGCGCCGCCCTTGCCGAGGTAGGCGTCGTACCAGGCCATCTCGCGCACCATCGCCGCCGCGACCTCGGGCGTCGCCGCCCGCGCCGTGAGCTGGTCGATGCCGTCGCGCACCTCGGTGACCTCGGAGAACATCACTGTCGCGCCGGCGCGAACGAGCAGGTCGGTGCAGACGCCGACCGCAGGATTCGCGGTCGCGCCCGAGAAGGCGTCGCTGCCGCCGCACTGGACGCCGACGACGAGCGCCGCCGCCGGCACGGTCTCGCGCCGGCGCGCGTCCAGCCGCTCGAGGTGGACCGCCGCCGAGGCGAGGATCGAATCGATCATCGAGGCGAAGCCGATGTGTGCTTCGTCCTGGAGGCAGACGACGTCGAGGCCTGCGCCCGCGTCCGTCGGCTCGCCGCGCTCGTCGCGAATCTCGAACGATCCCGGCGGCAGCAGCCGCTCCGGCTGCAGCTTCTCGCAGCCGAGGCTCACGACCATGATCTCGCCGCCGAAGTTCGGGTTCTTGCTGATGTTGCGGAGCGTCCGGATCGGGATCTGCGCGTCGGGCGCGTCGATGGCGACGCCGCAGCCGTAGCCGTGCTCGAGGCCGACGACGTCGTCGACGTTCGGATAGCGCGGCAGGAGCTCGGCCTTGATGCGCGCGACCGCGTGCTCGACGACGCCGGCGACGCACTGCACGGTCGTCGTGATGGCGAGGATGTTGCGCGTGCCGACGCTGCCGTCGGCGTTGCGAAAACCTTCGAAGGTGTAGCCGTCGAGCGGCGCGGATGGCGGCGCGCGCCGGGTCGCGATCGGCAGGCCGTCGAGCGAGCGCGCCGCCGGCATCTTGAGGAGCCGCTCGTGCACCCAGCGGCCGGCGCCGATCGCCTCGGCGGCGTAGCCGATCGCGATGCCGTAGCGCACGACCGCCGCGCCGGCGTCGATGGCCGCGAGCGCGACCTTGTGGCCTTGCGGCACGCGCTCGACGAGGACGAGGCCCGAGGCGAGGACGGTGCCGGCGTCGAGACCGCCCTCGTTGGCGACGATGGCGACGTTGTCGCCCTCGGCCATGCGGATGGTGTGCGGCGCGCGGCCGCCCTTGGCGTTTGCGGCAATGGCGGCGGGGCTCGACATGGCGGAAAGTCTATGCCTCGCGCCGCGCGCCGGCCATCGCTCGCCTTCCGGAGACACCATGACGATTTCCCGCCGCCGCTTCAGCCTCGCCGCGACCGGCGCCGCGTTCGCCCTGCCGGCCTGGAGCCAGGACAAGTGGCCGTCGAAGCCGATCGTCTACATCGTCCCCTTCCCCGCCGGCGGAACGACCGACATCCTGGCGCGCCTGATCGGCCAGAAGCTCGGCCCGGCGCTCGGCACGACGATCGTCGTCGACAACAAGGGCGGCGCCGGCGGCAGCGTCGGCTCGGAGATGGCGTCGCGCGCCGCGCCCGACGGCTACACGATCCTCGGCGGCACGATCAGCTCGCACGCGATCAACGTCAGCCTCTATCCCAAGATCGGCTACGACCCGATCAAGTCGTTCGAGCCGATCACCTTGATCGGCACCAACCCGACGGTGCTCGTCGTCAACCAGGCGAGCCCGTACAGGACGCTGCAGGACGTGATCGCCGCCGGCAAGGCGAAGAAGCCGCTCACCGGCGCGTCGGCGGGAAGCGGCACGTCGCAGCATCTCTCGCTCGAGCTGCTCAAGGCCAAGGCCGGCATCGACATCACGCACATCCCGTACAAGGGCAGCGCGCCGGCGATCCAGGACGTCATGGCCGGCCAGGTCGACATGATGTTCGACACCACCGTCGTCGCCGGCCCGCACATCGAGAGCGGCAAGCTGCGCGCGCTCGCCGTCTCGTCGGCCAGGCGCGTCGCGAGCATGCCCAACGTGCCGACCGTCGCCGAGAGCGGCGTCCCCGGCTACGAGGTCGTCTCGTGGCAGGCGATCTACGCGCCGGCGGCAACGCCGAAGGCGATCGTCGACCGCCTGCACGGCGAGATCGCCAGGATCCTGGCGACCGCCGAGATGCAGGAGCGGCTCGCCAAGCTCGGCATGCAGGGCGCCGACATGACGCCGCAGCAGCTCGGCGCGTTTCAGAAGGCCGAGGTCGAGAAGTGGGCGGCGGTCATCAAGAACGCCAACATCAAGCTCGAGTGAGACGGCGGTGCGCCGGGGTCGGGCACGCTGCCTCGCGAGGCAGTGCGCCGCGCGGGCTCAGGCCGCGAACGCGGCGCGCAGCGCCTGCTCGCCGCGCGGCGTGAAGACGACGACGCGCGAGTCCTTGGCGCGGCTCGCCCAGCGCAGCGCGTAGAGGCGATCGAGCAACGCCGCGCCGAGCGCGCCGCCGAGATGGTGGCGGCGCTCGCCCCAGTCGAGGCACGGCCGGCAGAACGTGCGCCGCTCGCGCGCGGCGCATGCCGGATCGATGCCGAAGGCGGCGAGGCCGGCGGCGCCGGCGTTGGTCAGGAAGAGGCTGCCGCCGCGGTCGGCGAGCCAGCCGCGCGCGAGCAGACCGTCGTAGGCGAGGACGCCGAGCGCACCGGCGAGATGGTCGTAGCAGACGCGCGCCTTCCGCAGCGCCGGCTCGCGCGGCCCGGTGACGAGGCGGAGCGCGCCGGTGCGAAAGGCGACGCCCATCAGCGACTCGAGCAGCCGCGCGACGTCGGCGCCGGCGAGGCGAAAGTAGCGGTGCCGCCCCTGGGCCGCGACGGTGAGGAGGCCGGCGTCGACGAGCTTGGCGAGGTGCGCGCTGGCCGTCTGCTTGGTGACGCCGGCGACGCCGGCGAGCTCGGTCGCGGTGAGCGCCCGGTCGGCGAGCAGCGCGGTCAGGATCTCGGCGCGCGCCGGGTCGCCGATCAGGCCGGCGACGCGGGCGATGTTCGGCCCGTCCTTGTTCGGCCCGTCTTTCATCGTTCGATCGTAGCCGAACCATTGCGGCCGCGATCGGCGCTATGGTGGGCCGACTTGCCAGCACGACGACGCCATGGCCATCACCTGCTTCATTCGCTACCGCATCGACCCGTTCCAGCGCGAGGCCTTCGCCGCGTACGCCGCCGCCTGGGCCGGCATCATCCCGCGCTGCGGCGGCCACCTCGTCGGCTACTTCCTGCCGCACGAGGGAACGAACGACATCGCCTGGGGCCTGATCGCTTTCGATTCGCTCGCCGCCTACGAGGCGTACCGGGCGCGCCTCAAGGCCGACCCGGCCGGGCGCGAGAACTTCGCCCTCGCCCGGGCCGGGCGCTTCATCCTGAGCGAGAAGCGCAGTTTCCTCGAGACCGTCGACGCGACCTTCGGCGTCGCCGCGCATCCGGCTGCGACGGCGCCGCCGGCAGCTTGAGGCCGCGCCGACGCGATGTGGGGCCGGCCGGCAACCGCGTCAGGCGGCGCCGCCCGCCGCGCGAAAACCCCGGCTGCAGCGTGGTCGCCTTTGTGATGTGATGGCGCGACGCGGCGGGTCGGCCGCCGCAGGGAGAAGCCCGTGCGCGTCGCCTCGCTCGCCGTTCTGGTCGCCGCCTTGGTCGCGGGTTGCGCCGCGGCCCCGCCGCAAGCGCCGCCCGATTCGCTGTTCGCCGATCGCCTGTTCGCACCGCCGCGCGAACCGATCCGCACCGACATCTTCGCGATGAGCGACGCGATGCGTCGCTACCTGACGGTCGACATCGCCGACCAGATCCGGATGAATGGCGCGCAGCTCGGCCTCGTCGACGCGCTGCAGAAGCACGCGCAGCTCAAGCTGGAGTACGACGCGGGTCGAACCAAGGACGCGGCCGCGACCTTCGCGAGCCGCACCGGCAACTGCCTGTCGCTGGTGATCATGACGGCCGCGTTCGCGAAGGAGCTGGGTCTGCCGGTCGCCTACCAGAGCGCGTACCTCGACGAGTCGTGGAGCCGCACCGGCAACCTGCTTATCTCGAGCGGCCACGTCAACGTGACGCTGGGACGACGCCTGTTCGACTTCAAGACACCGCGCGACCGCGGCCCGATGACCATCGACTTCCTGCCGCCGGAAGCGATCAGCGGTCTGCGCTCGCGCGACATCGGCGAGGCGACCATCGTCGCGATGTACGCGAACAACCGCGCCGCCGAGGCGCTCGCCGACGGCCGCCTCGACGACGCCTATGCCTGGGCCGCCGCGAGCGTGCGCAGCGACCCTACCTTCGCCGGTGGCTACAACACGCTCGGCGTCGTCTACCTGCGCCACGGCAATTTCGCCGAGGCCGAGCGCAGCTTCGTGCGCGTCCTCGACGACGACGCGAAGGACACCCGGGCGCTCGCCAACCTCGCCGAGACCTATGGCCGGCAAGGGCGCAGCGGCGACGCCGAGGCGACGCGGCGGCGCCTGGCGGCGCTCGAGACCTATCCGCCGTTCCACTTCTTCGATCTCGGCATGGCGGCGATGCGGCGCGAGGACTGGCGCGCCGCGCGCGAGCTGTTCGCGCGCGAGGTCGCGCGCGCCGACGGCAACCACGAGTTCCACTTCTGGCTCGGCGTCGCCGACTGGCGTCTCGGCGAGGAATCGGCGGCGATGCGCCACCTGGCGCTGGCGATCGACAACAGCGTGACGCGCGACCAGCACCAGCTGTACGCCGCCAAGCTGGCCTGGCTGCAGGCGCATCGGCAGCCGCACTAGGGCGCGACGCGCGAGCGAGGATGCGGCGATGGGCGAAGACGACGCGCTCGCCGAGAGGCGCCGGGCGATGGTCGACCTGCAGGTCGCCGCGCGCGGCATCCGCGACCCGGCGCTTCTCGCCGCGATGCGGCGCGTGCCGCGCCACGAGTTCGTCGACGCGGCGCTGGCGCGCGAGGCCTACGACGACACGCCGTTGCCGATCGAGGCCGGGCAGACGATCTCGCAGCCCTACATCGTCGCGCTGATGATCGAGGCAGCGCGGCTCGATTCGCGCGACCGCGTCCTCGAGGTCGGTGCCGGCTCGGGCTACGCGAGCGCGGTCGCGAGCCGGCTCGCCGCGCACATCGACGCGATCGAGCGCCATCCGCGCCTGGTCGCGCTCGCGCGCGAGCGGCTGGCGCGGCTCGGCTACGCCAACGTCGACGTTCGCGAAGGCGACGGCAGCGTCGGCTGGCGCGCCGGCGCGCCCTACGACGCGATCCTCGTCGCCGCCGGCGGCCCGCGCATCCCCGAGGCGCTGCGCGAGCAGCTCGCGCCGGGCGGCAGGCTCGTCATGCCGGTCGGCGGCGAGCACGGCGCGCAGCGCCTGGTCCGGCTCGAGCGCGCTGCCGACGGGCGCTTCCGCGAGAGCGACCTCGGCGGCGTGATGTTCGTTCCGCTCGTCGGCGCGCAGGGCTGGAGCGCCGGCCCGGACAAGCCCTGACGCCGCGCCGACGCGGCTCCAGACAAACCCCCTGCCCGCTGCGGCGCGGGCCGGGCAGAGTCGGGAGCCCGCCGCGCGCCCGTCGCGGCATCCACTCGAGAAGCGCAGCCATGAATCGCCGCACCTCCTTCCTGTTCGCGTCGCTCGCCCTCTCGGCGGCCCTCTTCGTCCCGCACGCGGCGCGCGCGCAGGAGACGACGCTGCGCCTCGTCAGCGCTTTCGCCGAGAACGGCATCTACGTCGTCCACCTGCAGAAGTGGCTCGAGAAGTTCAACGCCGAAGGCAAGGGCACGCTGCAGATCAACTTCATCGGCGGTCCGAAGGCGATCCCGACCTTCGAGGCAGGCAACGCCGTCAAGACCGGCGTCGTCGACATGGCGCTCGCGACCGGCGCCTTCTACACCAACGTCATGCCCGAGGCCGACTTCCTGAAGCTCGCCCAGATCCCGGTCGCCGAGCAACGCCGGAACGGCGCCTTCGCGGCGATCAACGACCTCTGGATGCAGAAGGGCCACATGGTCTACCTGGCGCGGATGGTCGAGAACCAGCCGTTCCACCTCTACCTCAACAAGAAGGTCGACAAGCCCGACCTCACCGGCCTGAAGATCCGCATCACGCCGGTCTACCGCGACTTCTTCGCCGCGCTCGGCGCCAACGTCGTGACGACGCCGCCGGGCGAGGTCTATTCCGCGCTCGAGCGGAACGTCGTCGACGGCTACGGCTGGCCGATCGGCGGCATCTTCGACCTCAACTGGAACGAGAAGACGAAGTACCGCGTCGACCCGGGCTTCTACGACGCCGAGGTCTCGATCGTCATGAACCTCGACGCCTACCAGCGCCTGACGCCGAAGCAGAAGGCCTTTCTCGACAAGCAGGCGCTCGCGCTCGAGGCGATGAACACCTTCTGGACGACCTATGGCAAGGACGAGACGGCGCGCCAGGACAAGGCCGGCATCCAGGCGATCAGGTTCGACGCCGCCGGCGCCAAGGCCTTCGTCGACAAGGCCTACGACGCCGGCTGGGCCGGGGCGATGAAGGCCAACCCCGAGTTCGCGAAGAAGCTGAAGACGCTGACCTCGAAGTGAAGACCGACGGCGCGGCGGCGCTCGAGGCCGGCTTCGGCGCGCTCATCGAGGGCCTCGCGTTCGTCGCCAGCATCGCCCTGCTGGCGATGGTCGCGATCATCTGCGCCGACGTGCTGACGCGAAACGTCGCGATCCCCGGCCTGCCGCGGGGCGTCGCCTGGAGCAACGAGGTCTCGGAGCTGCTGCTCTACGCGATCACCCTGCTCGCCGCGCCGTGGCTCCTGCGCGAAGGCCGCCACATCCGCGTCGACATCGTCCTGCGCGCGTTGCCGAAGCCCGCCGCCTACGCCTGCGAATGGTTCGCCGACGTGCTCGGCCTCGTCTCATGCGTCTGGCTCGTCGTCTACGGCGCATCGGCGGCGCTGAAGAGCTGGCAGAGCGACGCGCAGTCGATCAAGACGCTGGTGATGCCGGAGTGGTGGTTCCTCGCACCGCTGCCAGTCTGCTTCGCGCTCCTCGCGATCGAGTTCATGTTCCGGATGCGCCGCCTCGCCCGCGCCGAGATCGGCCCGCGCGACGACGCGGTGAGCGCGGCGTGAGGGGCGCCGCGTGATCGGCTGGGTCGGCGCGGCGTGGCTCCTGCTCGCTGGCTCGACGGTGCTGCTCTTTCTCGGCCTGCCGGTCGCGTTCTCGTTCCTCGCCATCAACCTGCTCGGCGCCTGGCTCTGGCTCGGCGGCGAGCCGGGCCTGGCCCAGCTCGCGCGCAACAGCGTCAGCTCGGTGATGAGCTTCTCGCTGACGCCGATCCCGCTCTTCGTCCTGATGGGCGAGGTGCTGTTCCACACCGGCCTGGCGGTCAAGGTGATCGACGGCATCGAGCGGCTGATCGCGCAGGTGCCGGGGCGGCTCGCGGTCGTCGCCGTGGTCGCCGGCACGGTCTTCTCGGCGATCTCCGGATCGACGATCGCGACGACGGCGATGCTCGGCTCGCTGATGGTGCCGGTGATGCTCGCGCGCGGCTATCACCCGACGCTCGCGACCGGCCCGGTGATGGCGATCGGCGCCGTCGACATGCTGATCCCGCCGTCGGCGCTGACCGTGCTGCTCGGGTCGCTCTCGGGCATCTCGATCTCGAAGCTGCTCATCGGCGGCGTCGTTCCGGGGCTCGTCCTGGCGCTGGCCTTCGTCGCCTGGATCATCGTCCGCGTCCGCATGAAGCCGAGCCTGGCGCCGAACGCGCCGCTCGTTCGCCACCCGGGCTTCGCGCGCTTCAAGCCGTTCCTGCTCTACGTGCTGCCGCTGGTCTCGATCTTCGCCGTGGTGGTCGGCGCGATGGCCGCCGGCTGGGGCACGCCGACCGAATCGGCCGCGGTCGGTGCGCTCGCGACGATCGTCTTCGCGATGGCCTACCGCGCGCTCTCGTGGAGGATCCTGCTCGCGTCGCTGAAGGGAACGGTCGCGATCTCGGCGATGATCCTCTTCATCATCGTCGGCGCGACGACGTTCGCGCAGATCCTCTCGTTCTCGGGCGCGTCGAACGGCCTCTCGCAGGCGATCACGGGCACCGGCCTCGCGCCCTGGGCGGTGATCGCCGGCATGATGCTGATGCTGATCTTCCTCGGCATCTTCGTCGACCAGGTGAGCATGATGATGATCACGCTGCCGATCTTCATGCCCGTCGTCCAGTCGCTCGGCGTCGACCTCGTCTGGTTCGGCGTCCTGTTCCTGATCTGCATGCAGATGGGCCTGCTGCTGCCGCCGCACGGCCTGCTGCTGATGACGATGAAGGGCGTCGCCCCGCCCGAGGTGACGATGCTCGACATCTTCCGCGCCGTCGTGCCGTTCCTGGCGATGAGCGTGCTGCTGCTGGCGCTGGTCTTCCTCGTCCCGGCGATCGCGACCTGGCTGCCGGCGCTGATCGGCTGAGGCGGCCGATGCAGCTGACGCGGCCAGATCGGCCGCGCCGAGGCCCGGCTCAGATCGTCATGCCGCCGTCGACGCAGAACGCCTGGCCGGCCGTGAAGTCTTGCCTCGCAGCCTCATGGTCTGTCCTCGTCGTTGTCGTCGATAGGGGAAAGCGTGGCCGCCGCTTCAGGGTTTGCACCGTGCTCGGCGGCCGGCGCCGGACCGTACCGTGCTCCGGCCTCGCCGAGCACGCGCCGAGACCGACGGCGACTTCCCTTCTACCTCACGGAGACCGCAGATGACCAGCACGCGATTCGCACGCCGCACCCTCGTCGCCTGGGCCCTGGCCGCGGGCGCGCTCGCCGCGTTCGGCCCGGCGCAGGCGCAGACCAAGCTCAAGTGGGCGCACGTCTACGAGACCTCGGAGCCGTTCCACAAGTACGCCCTGTGGGCCGGCGACGAGATCAGGAAACGCACCAACGGCCGCTACGAGATCCAGGTGTTCCCGGCGTCGAGCCTCGGCAAGGAGTCCGACATCAACCAGGGCCTGACGCTCGGCACCGTCGACATCATCCTCACCGGCGCGAGCTTCGCCGGGCGGAGCTACCAGCCGCTGGCGATCACCTACTTCCCGTTCATCTTCCGCGACGCCGAGCACCAGCTCAAGTACGCGAGGAGCGACGTCTTCCGCGAGCTCGCCAAGGGCTACGACGACAAGACCGGCAACCACATCACGGCGCTCACCTACTACGGCGCGCGCCAGGTCACCTCGAACGCCGCCCACCCGGTCACCAGGCCCGAGGACATGAAGGGCCTGAAGATCCGCGTCCCCGACGCACCGGCGTACCTGGCATTTCCGCGCGCGCTCGGCGCCAACCCGACGCCGATCGCGTTCGCCGAGGTCTACCTCGCGCTGCAGAACAACACCGTCGACGCGCAGGAGAACCCGCTGCCGACGATCGAGGCGAAGAAGTTCTACGAGGTGCAGAAGAACATCTCGCTCACCGGCCACATCATCGATTCGCTGCTGACCGTCGTCTCGGGCCAGGTCTGGGCCAAGCTCTCGGCCGAAGACCGGAAGGTCTTCACCGAGGTGATGGAAGAGGCCGCCGACAAGACCGGCCGCGAGATCATCGCCTCGGAGGCGCGACTCGTCGACGAGTTCAGGAAGAAGGGCAACAACGTCATCGTCGTCGACAAGAACGCCTTCCGCGAGGCGGTGCTGAAGGCGACCAAGCCGACCGACCAGGGCTACCGCCAGCAGGACTACGACCGCATCGTCAACATGAAATAGGCGGGCGGCGCGCCATGGCCGAAGACAAGATCATCGACGCGGAAGGCCACTTCCACGTCGAGGACGAGGCGGTCGACCTGTCGGCGACGATCTTCGAGGGCTGGATCGCGCTCGCCCTGTTCTGGCTGCTCGGCCTGACGGTCTTCTATCAGTTCGTCACCCGCTACGTGATGAACGACTCGGCCGCCTGGACCGAGGAGGTCGCGCGCTACATGCTGATCGGCGTCGTCTTCGTCGGCGCGACGATCGGCGTGGCGAAGAACATGGCGATCCAGGTCGATTTCTTCTATCGCCACGTGCCGGTCGCGATGGCGCGCTGGATGGCGCGCGCCGTCGACGTCCTCCGCATCGCCTTCTTCGCCTACGCCGCCGTCATGACCGTCGAGATGATGACGAAGATCGGCAACCAGACGCGCATGACGATCGTCGACGCGCCGATGAACGTCGTCTACGCCGTCGTCCTGTTCGGCTTCGTCGCCATGACCTTCCGCTCGCTCCAGGTCGCCCGCATCCACTGGCGCCGCGGCTACAGCGTGCTCGAGCGGCCCGAGTCGACCCTCGCCGACCGCTAGCGCGGGCGCTGCCTCCATGCTGAAGATCTTCTTCCTGCTCTTCATGAGCGGCGGCGTGCCGGTGGCCATCGCCATGGCCGGGGCGTCGCTTGCCTACATCCTGGTCTCGGGCAACCTGCCGCCGTTCGTCGTCATCCACCGGATGGTGAGCGGCATCGACAGCTTCCCGCTCCTGGCGGTGCCGTTCTTCATCCTCGCCGGCAACCTGATGAACAACGCCGGCATCACGACGCGGATCTACAACTTCGCGCTCGCCCTGGTCGGCTGGATGAAGGGCGGCCTCGGCCACGTCAACATCATCGGCTCGGTGATCTTCGCCGGCATGAGCGGCACCGCGATCGCCGACGCCGCCGGCCTCGGCACGATCGAGATCAAGGCGATGAAGGAGCACGGCTACTCGACCGAGTTCTCGGTCGGCGTCACCGCCGCCTCGGCGACGCTCGGCCCGATCATCCCGCCGAGCCTGCCGTTCGTGATCTACGGGATGATGGCCAACGCCTCGGTCGGCGCGCTTTTCCTCGCCGGCATCCTGCCCGGCGCGCTGATGGCGGTGCTGATGATGCTCACTGTCGCCTACTACGCGCACAAGAACAAATGGGGCGCCGACGTCAAGTTCTCGCGCTCGCGCTTCGCCAAGGCGATGGCCGAGCTCGCCGTCGTCGTCGGCTGGCCGCTGCTGCTCTGGCTCGTCGTCGCCCAGTTCGGCGCGCCGCCGCAGATCTCGGTGTTCGTTGGTCTCGCGCTGCTGTTCGTGCTCGACCGCATCTACCGCTTCGAGGCGCTGCTGCCGATCATGACGCCGGTGCTCCTGATCGGCGGCATGACCACGGGCCTGTTCACGCCCACCGAGGGCGCGATCGCCGCCTGCGTCTGGGCCATGATCCTCGGCTTCGCCTGGTACCGAACGCTCAGCTGGAAGATGTTCGTCAAGGTCTGCCTCGACACCGTCGAGACCACGGCGACGGTGCTCTTCATCGTCGCCGCGGCGTCGATCTTCGGCTGGATGCTGACGGCCACCGGCGTCACCGCCGAGATCGCCGCCTGGGTGCTCGCCTTCACCAGGGAGGCGTGGGTGTTCCTGCTCCTCGCCAACCTGCTGATGCTCTTCGTCGGCTGCTTCCTCGAGCCGACGGCGGCGATCACGATCCTGGTGCCGATCCTGCTGCCGATCGCGGTCCAGCTCGGCGTCGACCCGATCCACTTCGGCCTCGTCATGGTCCTCAACCTGATGATCGGCCTGCTCCACCCGCCGATGGGAATGGTGCTGTTCGTGCTGGCGCGCGTCGCCGGCCTCTCGTTCGAGCGGACGACGATGGCGATCCTGCCCTGGCTCGTGCCGCTGCTCGTCAGCCTGGCCATCATCACCTACGTGCCGAGCCTCGTGCTCTGGCTGCCGAGGATGTTCTTCTGAGCCGGCGCGGCTACCTGCCGCGCCGCTGCTTCTCTTTCTCGAACCTGCGCCAGTAGCCGAACTCGTCCTCGTGGACCTCGATGTCGAGCTCGGCGATGCGCGCGCCGAGCCGCTCCTGGACGTCGGCGACGGCGCGGTTGTAGATCGACGGGCCGATCTCCTCGAGCACGAAGCCGAGCAGCGCGCCGGCGGCGATGTTGCCGATGCGCTCGCCGCGCTCCTCCTGGAACCAGCGCTCGATCGACCCGATCGCCTCTTGGCGCGCTTCCTTCGGCAGCTCGATGGCCATGCGCCGATGCTAAGCGCGATAGAAGTACGGATCGAGGACCGAGACTTCGGTGATCCGGTCGACCGGCAGCTTGTTGCGCTCGGCGACGGTGCGGATCGATTCCGGCGTCGGGCCGTCGTAGACGCAGTAGGTCTTGGTCTTGTCGAGGCTCACGTACGAATGGACCCAGGTCACGCCGTCCATGGCGTTGTGGGCGACCACCTGGCGCGTGATGCGGGCGCCGGCGTCGGTCTGGGGGATGGACAGGCCATCGGGGAAAGTGCGTTCGACGAGGTAGCGGGGCATGCCGGTTCCTTTGACGTGAATGCGGCCGGGAGTGGACCGTTCCGGCACGATAGGACCGACGCGGCCCGCCGTCACGGGCCGCGCCACCCATTTCGCGCCCGCGCGCTACCCATCTTTGGCGAGCAGGCCGAGGCGGCGCGCGGCGGCGACCGCGTCGCTGCGCGAGCCGACCGCGAGCTTGGCGAGGATCGATTCGAGGTGATGCTCGACGGTGCGCGCCGAGCGCGACAGGCGCGCCGCGATCTCGGCGTTGCGGCAGCCCTCGGCGACGAGCCCGAGCACCTGCAGCTCGCGCGCCGTGAGCCCGGCGGCGTTGCGGCGCGTCGCCGCGAGCGCGCCGCGCGGCACCGAGCGGACGCCGGCGCTGCGCATGCCGCGGCGGACGCGGTCGGCGAGCGGCGCGGCGCCGAGGCGGTCGAGGAGCGCGAGCGCCTCGCGCTGCGCCGCCTCGTCGCCGTCGGCGAGCGCGCGGGCGCGCTCGTAGGGGCAGCCCAGCGACTGCCATGCCGCCGCCGCGTCCTGCCAGCGGCCCTCGATCTGCAGGCGGAACGGCGCCGCGCAGGCGTCGAGCGGGCCGGGATCGAGACCGGCGCGCCAGCGCCAGAACGCGAGCTCGCCGTTGAACCAGGGATGGCGCTTCTGCGCCGCCAGCGCGAAGGCGCGATCGGCCTCGCTGCCGACCGCCTCGCCGCGGCCGTCGAGCCACGCCGCTTCGGCGCGCGCCGCGGCGACGGGGGCGAGGCGCTGCAGCGTGTTCGAGCGCGCGGCGAGGTCGAGCGCTTCGTCGAGGACCGTCGCGACGCCGGGGTCGCCGCGGCGGCTGCGCAGGCGGCCGAGCGCGACCAGGGCGACGACGCGATTGGTCGTGCCCGCGGCTTCGTGCGCGACGACCGCGTTGGCGCGCTCGCCGGCGAGCTGCCAGCGGCCGCAGTAGACGTCGCAGAGCGCCTGCCAGCTCTCCATGTAGCCGGCGAGCCGGTCGAGGTCGTGGCCGCGGGCATGCGCGATCCCTTCGATCAACCAGGCCTCGGCGGCGGCGAAGGCGTGGACCTCGGCCGATGCCGTCGAGAGCATCACGTAGGCATCGGCGACGCCGGCACCGCCGTCGCCGAGCGAGCGCGCGATCTCGAGGCTCTTCAGCACGTGCTCGCAGCCGCGCGGGTAGTCGATGAACATCAGCGCGGCGCCGACGGTCTTGTAGGCGCCGGCGAGGGTCGCGCGATCGTCATGTTGCTCGGCCAGCGCGATCGCCTGCGTGCCCCAGCGGATCGCCTCGTCGAGGTCGCGGTTGAGCATGCGCAGGTACGACTCGGTCGCGTACGCCTGGGCCAGGCGCGGCCCGGGCGGCATCGGGTCGACGAGCGCGATCGCGCGCCGGCTGGTGGCGTCGGCGTCGGCATTGCGCAGGGCGCGGACGAGCGCCAGCGCCTGCGCCGCGAGCGCCTCGGCCTGGCGCGCGACGTCGCCCCGGCGCGCGAACAGCGCGATCGCCTGCTCGCGCGCCGGAATCGCGGCGTCGAGGTCGTTGAGCTCGAAGCAGTGCGTCGCATAGTCGTCGAGCAGCACCGCGCGCGCCGCGTCGTCGAGGCGATCGGCGTGCGCGAGGGCGACTCGGCAATGCGCCGCCGCCTCCTTGCGCGCGCCGCGCAGCCCGGCCTCGCGCGCCGCCTGCGGCGCCCAGCGCAGCACCGCGTCGACGTCGCCGGCCAGGCGGGCGTGGTGGGCGAGCCGCGCCAGACCGACCCCACCGCTTCGCGTCGCCAGCGCCGCCAGCACGCGCGCATGCAGCTGCAGCGCGCGCGGCGGCAGGATCGCTTCCTCGACCGCCGTCCGCGCCAGCTCGTGGCGAAAACGCAAGGCGCTGCCGTCAGCGACGAGCAGGCCGCTGGCGAGACCCGCCTCGACGTCTTCGGTCGCCGGCGCGAGCACGGCGGCGACGAGCTCGAGCTCGGCCTGGCGCGGCACGATCGCGACCAGCTGCAGCACCCGCATCGGCGCGGCGCCGAGCTGGGCGGCGCGGCCGAGCACGGCATCGCGCACCGTCGCCGGCACGCCGGCCGGCCGGTCGCCCTGGCGCAGCACCTCGGTGACGAAGAACGGATTGCCGCCGGTCGCGGCGAAGACGCCGGCGCCGTCGGCGCGCGCCGAGGCGGCGGCGAGCGCATCGACCGCGCCGCGCGTCAGCGCCGGCACGGCGATTCGCGTCAGGTGCGCGGCGGGCAGCTGGCCGAGCACCGGCCGCAGCGTCGCCAGCGACCCGGCGTCGTCGCGGTGGCTGAGGACGAGCAGCGCCGGCAGGCGATGGATGCGCCGGCCGAGGAACTTGATCAGGTCGAGCGTCGCCTCGTCGGCCCAGTGGACGTCCTCGAAGACGAGGAGCGTCGGCGCCGGTTCGTGCGCCAGCTCGTCGAGCACGGCGCTGAACATGGCGCTGCGGTCGTGCGGCCGCGCCAGCAGCGAGCGCAGCGCGCTGCCCGCCTGCGCGGCGACGTCGTGGAGCGGGCCGAGCGGACGCGGCGTCGCCAGCGACTCGCAGCCGCCCCAGAGGACGCGGCCGCGCTCGACGCCGGCAGCGAAGCGCTCGAGCAGGCTGGTCTTGCCGATGCCAGCATCGCCGCTGACCAGCACGGTCGCGCCGTGGCCTGCCGCGGCAGCCTGCGCGCTCGCCGCCAGCACGGCGAGCAGGTCGCTGCGCTCGAGCAGGTCGGTCGCCATCACGACGCCGCCGTCGGCCGCGCCGCGACCCGGCGTGAGATCAGAGGCCGGCCTGGGTGATGAACTTCGGGCTCATGTACGACTCGATCGCCTCGCTGCCGCCCTCGGAGCCGTAGCCCGAGTCCTTGACGCCGCCGAACGGCGTCTCGGGAATGCCGAGGCCGACGTGGTTGATCGAGATCATCCCCGTCTCGACCGCGTTGGCGATTGCGTTCGCGGTCTTCGCCGACTTCGTCCACGCGTACGCGGCGAGGCCGAACGGCAGCCGGTTCGCTTCCTTGACGGCATCGTCGAAGCTCTTGAACGGATTGATGATCGCGAGCGGGCCGAACGGCTCCTCGTTCATCGCCTTGGCGTCGTTGGGAAGCTCGGTGACGACCGTCGGCTCCCAGAAGTTGCCCTTGGCGCCGATCGAATGGCCGCCCGTGCGCACGGTCGCGCCGTGCTTGCCGGCGTCCTCGACGTTGGCTTCCATCGCCTTGCTGCGCCGCGGGTTGGCGAGCGCGCCCATGTTGACGCCGGCCTCGAGGCCGTCGCCGACCTTGAGCCGCTTGGCGTTGGCGACGAACTGCTCGACGAAGCTGTCGTAGACGCCTTCCTGGACAAGGAAGCGCGTCGGCGAGATGCACACCTGGCCGGCGTTGCGAAACTTGCTCGACGCCATGACCTTGGCCGCGACCTGCACGTCGGCGTCGTCGAACACGATCACCGGCGCGTGGCCGCCGAGCTCCATCGTCACCCGCTTCATGTGCAGGCCGGCGAGCGCGGCGAGCTGCTTGCCGACGACGGTCGAGCCGGTGAACGAGATCTTGCGGATCACCGGATGCGGGATCAGGTACGACGAGATCTCGGCCGGATCGCCGTAGACGAGACCGACCGCGCCCGCCGGCACCCCGGCGTCGACGAAGGCGCGGATCAGCTCGGCCGGCGACGCCGGCGTTTCCTCCGGCGCCTTGACGATGATCGAGCAGCCGGCGGCGAGCGCCGCCGAGAGCTTGCGGACGATCTGGTTGATCGGGAAGTTCCACGGCGTGAACGCCGCCACCGGGCCGACCGGCTCCTTGACGACGAGCTGGTAGATGCCTTCGGCGCGCGCCGGGATGACGCGGCCGTACGTGCGCCGGCCTTCCTCGGCGAACCAGTCGATCGTGTCGGCGCCGTTGAGGATCTCGGCCTTCGCCTCGGCCAGCGTCTTGCCCTGCTCCATCGTCATCAGCATCGCGACGAGGTCGATGCGATCGCGCAGCAGGTTCGCCGCCTTGCGCATGATCTTCGAGCGCTCGTAGGCGCTGACGCGCTTCCAGGTCGCGAAGCCGCGCGCCGCGGCGTCGAGCGCCTCGTCGAGGTCGGCGCGCTCGGCGAAAGCGAGGCTGCCGATCGTGTCGCCGGTCGCCGGATTGACGACGGGCATCGTCCGGCCGGAGCGCGCGGCGCGCCATTCGCCGTCGATGTAGAGCTGGGTGTTGGGATAGACGCGGGTGTCCATGCGGTCTCCAGGAACGGATGCGGGAAGGGAAATCGCTCGATTATCGCGACGCGACGGCGCCGCGTCGCAGCGGGCGCGCCCGTGCCGGCCGAACCGCCGTCAGCCGGGCTGCGCGCCGTCGTAGCCTTCGATCACGACCATGTCGACGGTCGAGACTGGCAGGCGGATCCGCACCGCGGCCTGGTAGTCGTCCGACCGGTAGCAGTCGAGCGCGGCCTGGTACGACGGGAACTCGAGGACGACGTTGCGCGAGCGGCTGCCGCCCTCGGGGTTCTCGAAGCGGCCGGCGCGGACCAGGAAGCGGCCGCCGAAGCGGGCGATCGGCGCCGCGTTGGCGGCGACGTAGGCCTTGTAGGCCTCGGCGTCGGCGACGTCGACGCGTGCGATCCAGTAGCCCTTGGCCATCGCTTCTCCCCGGATTTGGTGTTGCCTCAGGCCTTGATGCCGAGCGTCGTCACGAGCTGCCTGAAGACCTCGTTGTCGCGCTTCATGCCGGCCCGAAAGGTCTCGGCGTCGGCGTACGAGTAGCCCATGCTGAGGCGATCGAGCGCGTCCTTCAGGACCGGCTCGTCGGCCGACTTGCGCGTCGCCTCGGCGAGCACCGCGAGGACATCGGGCGGTGTCCCCTTCGGCGCTGCCAGGCCGCGCCAGGTGCCGATCGAGAGATCGATGCCGCGCTCCTTCAGCGTCGGCACGTTGTCGAATCCCTTCAAGCGGCGATCGGCCATGACGACGAGCGTCCTGAGCTTGCCGCTCTGCACATGAGTGGCGACCTCGCCCGGGCTCACCGCGACCGCATCGACGTGGCCGCCGAGGAGGGCGAGGACGGCCGGCGCGGCGCCGCTGAACGGCACCGCGATGTACTTGACGTGGACCTTGTCCTCGAGCGCGGCATGGGCGAGGTGCCAGATCGAGCCGTTGCCGGAGTTGCCCATCTTCAGCTCGCCCGGCTTGGCGCGGCTGGCGGCGAGGAAGTCCTCGATCGAGCTCCACGGGGCGTCGGCGCGCACCGTGATCGCCGCCGGGTCGGCGTTGAGGCGCGCGATCGGAACGAAGTCTTCGTACGAGAGCTTGGTGAGACCGAGATGCGGAACGATGACGATCTCGGCGAAGACGATCGCCAGCTTGTAGCCGTCGGGCCTGGCGTTGATCATCTCGCCGTGGCCGATCATCCCCGACGCGCCCGGCTTGTTGATCACCGTGATCGGCTGCGCCAGGTGCTTCTTGGCGGCCTCGGCGAAGGCGCGCGCGAGCACGTCGGTGCCGCCGCCGGCGCCGGCCGGAACGATCAGCTCGACCGGCCGGTTCGGATAGCCGCTGCCCTGCGCGAAGAGCGCGCCGGGCAGGGCGCTGGCCGCGGCGGCGGCGAGCCAGGTGCGACGGTCGATCGGATGAGCAGGCATGCGGGTCCCGGGCAGCGTCGGCGCGGCGACGACGGGCCATCCTAGTCGCCCTCGTCGCCGCGTCGACCCCGAAGTTTCCCGGCGCCCGGGGCGCGCCGGCGGTTGCGGCAGCAACGGTTCGCCGCTACCGTCCGCCTGCCCGTTCGTCCGAGCAGGCGCAACGCCGAAGGAGAGCCCTTGTCAGCCATCCCTTTCGAGACGGTCGGGTCGGTCGACGCGCGCCCGCAGACGCGGACGTTCTACGTCTGGATGGCCGGCATCTTCGTGCTCATCGCCTTCACCGGCTTCACGCCGACCTACTGGGCGAAGGTGGCGACGGGCACCTTCGGCCGCGCCCCGATCCTGCACATCCACGGCATCCTCTTCTTCACCTGGACGCTGTTCTTCTTCGTCCAGACCGCCCTCGTCGCGAGCGGCCGCACGCTCACGCATCGCTCGTGGGGCCTCTTCGGGATCTCGCTGGCGACGGCGATGGCCTGCTCGGTCGTGCTCGCGGCGATCAACTCGATCCACGTCGCCGCCGCGATCGGCATGGCCGACGAGGCGCGCCGCTTCTCGTTCGTGTCGCTGAGCGGGGTCGTGCTGTTCTCGGCGTTCCTCGCCGCCGCCATCGTCTACGTCAAGCGCAGCGAGATCCACAAGCGGCTGATGTTGCTGGCGATGATCCCGCTGATGCACGCGGCGACAGCGCGCTTGTTCATGCTCGCGTTCGCGCCGCCGGACCTCAAGGGCCCGCCGCCCGTGTTCGTCGCCGTGCCGCCCGGCCTCGCGGTCGACCTGCTGCTCGTCGCCGCGATCGTCTACGACTGGCGCACGCGCGGCCGGCCCCATCCCGTCTACCTGATCGGCGGCGCCCTGCTCCTCGCCGATCAGCTGCTCGCCGTGCCGATCAGCGCGACGTCGACCTGGCTGGCGATCGCGACCTGGGTCGAGTCGCTCGCGGGCTGAGGCGAGCAGCGCCCCACCGACGCGGCGGCGTCAGCGCGCGAGCGGCGGCAGCGTGCGCAGGTAGGCGACGAGCGCGTCGAGGTCGTCGTCGCGGATGCCCGCGTACCACGCGTACGGCATCGGCGCCTGCAGGCGTCGACCGTCGCGTCCCACGCCTTGCGCGATCGCACGCTTGATCTCGGCATCGCTCCAGGCGCCGAGGCCCTGGTCGCGATGCGCGGTGACGTTGCGCGACACGGCGCCCTGCCAGGCCTCGGGCTGGCCCTTGACGAACGACGGCAGGAACGGCCGCCCGCCGGCACCGAGCGCGGTGTCGAAGAGGAGCGCGCCGTTCTCGACCGGCGTGTGGCATTCGAGGCAGTGGCCGATCGTCGCCAGGTACGCGCCGCGTCGCGTCTTGTCCTGCAGCTCGGTCTCGCTGAAGCCGCGGTCGGCGAGCGCGAAGGCCTCGCGCCGGACCGGGCCGCGATAGACCGGTGCCGGCACGGCATGGCGCACCGGCGCCAGCGAGCGCAAGTAGACGACGATCGCGTCGAGATCGCCGGGCAGGATCGCCTTGAAGAAGTTCGCGGCCATCGGCACCGCCAGCGGCTTGCCGGCAAACGGGCCGCGCTCGGGGCGCTCGCCGTGCGTGATCGCGCGCTTGATCTCGGCATCGCTCCAGGCGCCGATGCCGGTCTCGGGGTCGGGCGTGATGTTGGCGGCAACGCCGGCGTAGGGCGGGATGTCGAAGCCGATACCGCCGCCCGACAGCTCCCGGCCCGCGACCGGCCGGCCTTCGCCGTCCTTGGGCGTGTGGCAGTTGCCGCACGCCATGATCGTCGTCACCAGGTAGCGGCCGCGCTCGAGCGGCGCACTCTGCGCCTGCGCCGGGGCCGCGGCGCCGCAGAGCACGGCGGCGATCAACGACATGCGGGCGATCGTCGGCGCAGCCGAGAAGCTCGTCATCGATCAGAACGTCGGCTCGGTTTCCTGCAGCGCGTCGTAGAGCTTCGTGAATGCGGCGTCGGGGGCGCCGTCGGCGCCGCTGAAGCGGGCGAGCACGCTCGGCGGCAGCGCCGCCAGCGCGGTTTCCGCGGCGTCCTTCCGGGCGACGGCCAGCGCCAGCGCGCAGGCGCTGCGCAAAGCGAGGTCGAGCGGCCCGTCGCTGTCGGCGGGCACCAGCGCCGACTTGCGGATGGTGTCGGCGACCGGCTGCGGAAAGCCGATCGTCTCGACCCAGAGCGCGCCGACCGCCGGATGGTCGATGCCGAAAGCGCCGGCCTCGATCGCCGCGAGCTCGGCGCCGCGCGCCACGGCGAAGCCGGTGAACATGGCGTCGGCGATGTCGGGATAGGTCTGGCACAGGATCAGGTGGCCGGTGGCGTGCAGCAGGCCGCAGATGTAGGCCTCTTCGGCGTCGGCGCCGAGGCGAGGCGCGAGCTTGGTCGCCGCGGTGGCGGCGATCAGCGCATCGCGCCAGAAGGTGCGCAGGTCGATGCCGGGGATTTCCTTGAACGACGACGAGACGCCGCAGGCGACGATCAGCTTGTTGAGCGCCTGGATGCCGATCATCGCCACCGCCGCGTCGATCGACGCCATCGAGCGCTGGCCGCCGAAGAACGAAGAATTGGCGAGGCGCAGCACCTTGGCGCTCAGGATCGGATCCTGCGACAGCGCTTCGCCGATCTTGCGGGTGTCGACGTCGGGATCGCGCAGCGCGGTGATGAGTCGCTGCACGACGGCCGGAATCGTCGGCAGCTCGACCCGGCCGGCAGCGATGTCGTTGATGAAATTGGGGGCGCGGACCGTCGGCGGCCGATTCGCCTCGACCACCTTCTTCGTGGGCTCGAGGGTATATGCCGGAATGTAGCCTTGGGTCATGGCGCCAGATCTGCAGCAGCTCGGGATGCGTAGCCCTACAGTGTTGACGAAGTCACCCCGTCCCACTCGTCGATCTGTGCAGCGATTCGAGGCTTTCTTCGCGAATCGAGGCACGGCGGCACCGCGCCGCCGCGGCGACGTAACATCGTCCGCAGCGCGCGGCCCCGCGCCGGCGCAGGAGACGCCATGGCGAAGAAGAAGACGCGCGAGCCGACCATCGTCCGGCCGGGCGACATCGATCCCCACCACGACTGGACTCGGCCGCTGCAGGCGCCCGGCCACATGCAGGTCGACTTCGAGGAGCGGGTCGACTTCCGCCGCCTGCACGACTATCGGCTCGCCCGCACGCGCGATTCGCTCGCCCGCTCGGGCCTCGGCGCGCTGCTCTGCTTCGACCAGCACAACATCCGCTACACGACGAGCACGGTGATCGGCGAGTGGGCGCGCGACAAGCTGACGCGCTACTCGCTCCTCACCGGCAACGGCGACCCCTACCTCTGGGACTTCGGCTCCGCAGCCAAGCATCATCGGCTCTACACGCCGTGGCTCTGCAAGGACCATTGCCGGGCCGGCCTCCTCGGGATGCGCGGCGCGGTCGGCGGCGACGGCAAGTTGTTCAGGAGCGCCGCCAGGGAGATCAAGGCGCTGCTGGTCGAAGAAGGCGTCGCCGACATGCCGCTCGGCGTCGACCTCGTCGAGGTGCCGATGATGCTCGAGCTGCAGAAGCTCGGCATCGAGGTGCGCGACGCGCAGCAGACGATGCTCGCGGCGCGGGAGATCAAGAACATCGACGAGCTGATGCTCCTCAACATGGCGGCGGCGATGGTCGACGGCGTCTACTTCGACATCGCCCAGGCGCTCAAGCCCGGCGTCAAGGAGAGCGACATCGTCGCCCTCGCGACCATGCGCCTGTATTCGATGGGCTCCGACTGCGTCGAGGCGATCAACGCGATCTCGGGCGAGCGCTGCAACCCGCACCCGCACAACTTCACCGACCGCATCATCCGGCCCGGCGACCAGGCGTTCTTCGACGTCATCCATTCGTACATGGGCTACCGCACGTGCTACTACCGCACCTTCAGCGTCGGCCGCGCGACCCGGCCGCAGCTCGACGCCTACAAGACCGCGCGCGAATGGATGGACCGGGCGATCGCGCTCCTGAAGCCCGGCGTCTCGTCGGACGTCGTCGCCGCGTCGTTCCCGGCCGCCGAGGAGATCGGCATCAGCGGCGAGATGGACGCCTTCGGCCTCAACTTCTGCCACGGCCTCGGCCTCGGCCTGCACGAGCGGCCGCTGATCTCGCGCCTGAGTTCGCTCGACGAGCCGATCGAGCTCAAGGTCGGCATGGTGTTCGCGGTCGAGACCTACTGCCCGGCGAGCGACGGCGTCTCGGCGGCGCGCATCGAGGAAGAGGTGATCCTGACGCCGAGCGGACCGAAGGTGATCTCGCTCTATCCGGCGCAGGAGCTGCCGATCGCCAACCCCTATTGAACCTGCAGCGAGCGAAACCGCATGGCAACTCCTTCATCGCCGACGAAGCTCGGCTGGATCGGCATCGGCCGGATGGGCCAGGCGATGGCCGAGCGGCTCGCCCGGGGCGGCGCCGACCTGACGGTCTGGAACCGCACCCGCGCCAAGGCCGAGCCGCTCGCGGCGGCGGGCGCCAAGGTCGCGGCCTCGCTCGTCGATCTCGCCGCCTGCGACATCGTCTTCGTCATGGTCTCGACCTGGGACGACGTCCGGCAGGTCGTCGCCGGCCCGGGCGGCCTGCTGAGCGGCGAGCACGCACCGCGGCTGGTCATCGAGTGCTCGTCGATCTCGCTCGACGGCTCGGCCGAGCTGCGCGCCCTGCTTGCGGCGCGCGGCGTGCAGATGCTCGCCGCGCCGGTGTCGGGCAACGCCAAGGTGATCCAGGCCGGCCGACTCTCCTTCGTCTGCTCGGGCCCGCGCGCCGCGTTCGACGCCGCGCTGCCGTGGCTGAAGCTGATCGCGCCGGCGGCGAGCTACGTCGGCGAGGGCGAGCTGTCGCGCATCGTCAAGATCTGCCACAACGTCTTCCTCGGCGTCGTCACCCAGTCGCTGGCCGAAATCACGGTGCTGGCGCAGAAGGCCGGCGTGCCGCGCCACGCCTTCCTCGAGTTCATGAACCAGAGCGTGATGGGCTCGACGTTCTCGCGCTACAAGTCGCCGGCGTTCGTGAATCTCGACTTCAAGGTCACGTTCACGCCCAAGCTGCTGAGAAAGGACCTCGACCTCGGGCTGGAAGCGGCCCGGCAGTTCGACGTGCCGATGCCGCTCGCCTCGATCACGCGCGATCTCGTCCAGGCGCTGATCGGCCACGGCATGGACGAAGAGGATTTCGCCAAGCTGATCGTGCTGCAGGCGCTGGCGTCCGGGCTCGAGCTGGTGCCGGAGAACGTTCCGGTCGACGATGGCCTGCACTGAGGAGCGGCCGATGAAGAAGAACGACACCGGCCCGGCCGCCAGCGCGAGCAAGTCGGCGGCGACGACATCAAACGAAAGCAGCGAGGAGGTCCGCATGATTTCGATCGCCCTCAAGCGGCGCGACGCGCTCGTCCTCGCCGGCGCGACGCTGCTCGGCGCCGACCGCGTGCACGCGCAGAGCGAATGGCCGCGCGGCCAGCCGATCAAGCTGGTGGTGCCGTTCACGGCCGGCAGCGGCACCGACGTCGTCGCCCGCCTGCTCGCCGAAAAGCTCGGCCCCTCGCTGGCGACGACGATCGTCGTCGACAACCGCGCCGGCGCCGGCGGCACGCTCGGCGCCGCGCTCGTCGCCAAGGCACCGGCCGACGGCTACACGCTGCTCGTGCATTCGGCCGGCCACCTCGTCAACCCGGCGATCTATCCGAACCTCGGCTACGACACGCTGAAGGATTTCGCTGCCGTCACGCCGCTCGCCAGCCTGCCCAACGTGCTCGTCACCGCGCCGGGCCGCTTCAGGGACGTTCGCGATCTCGTCGAGCAGGCGAAGGCCAAGCCCGGCGCGCTCAACTACGCCTCGGCCGGCAATGGCTCGGCGACGCACATGAACGCCGAGGTCTTCCGCTTCGCGGCGGGCGTGCAGGCGCAGCACGTGCCGTTCAAGGGAACGCCGGAAGCGCTGAGCGAGACGATGGCCGGCCGGATCGACTGGTTTTTCGCGCCGATGGTCTCGGCGCTGACGCTGGTGCAGGGCGGCAAGCTGAAGGCGCTCGCCGTCGGCACGGCGAAGCGTTCCGACGTGCTGCCGCAGCTGCCGACCACCGTCGAGGCCGGCGTGCCGGGCTCCGAGTACCTGTTCTGGGTCGGCCTGTTCGCGCCGGCGAAGACGCCTGCCGCTGTCGTCGACCGGCTCCACGCCGAGGTGGTGAAGGCCATGACCTCGGCCGACATGAAGGAGCGTCTCGACAAGCTCGGCGCCGAGCCGTTCGTGATGGCGCCGGCGGCGTTCGACCGGTTCGTCGTCGACGAGACGGCGAAGTCGCAGCAGATCGTCCGCGCCGCAGGAATCAAGCTCAATTGAGCGGCGCCGGCCGGCCGGCGGGATCGAGTCTTGCTACCCTTCCTGGAACCTGCTCCGGCCTCGGCGGCCGCAAGGGAGGCGCCCGGTCGCCTCGCCTCGCGACGCCCGGGCCGGGAGAGGCCCTGGGCACGCCCCGGGCGCTGATGTAAGGAATGCAGCAAGTCCGGGACGACGCGACGACAAGGCGGCCCGAATCGACGACACGCCGAGGCCGAGATGAATGCGCTGACCGAGACCCAACCCGCATCGCAAAACGACGACGAGGACGTCTACGACCTGATCGTCGACTGCCAGTACTTCATCGCCGAGATCATGGAGCGCCGCCTGCCGAAAGCCGTCGAGCGGCGCGGGCTGTCGCTGCTCGGCCGCCTCAACGCGTCGCTCGACTGGCAGACGGTCCACTAGGGCGTCGGCGCCGCGCCGGGCGGAGGGCTCGCGCCCGGCAACGATCGACGTGACGACCCGGACCGCCCGCCACCATGCTCGAACTCCGACCGACCTGCGAACACTGCAACCGCGCCCTGCCTCCCGAGTCGACCGAGGCGCGAATCTGCACCTTCGAATGCACCTTCTGCGCGAGCTGCGTGAACGAAGTGCTGCTCGATGTCTGCCCGAACTGCGGCGGCGGCTTCGAGGCGCGGCCGATCCGGCCCCGGCGCAACCTGCGCGGCGGCAACGACCTCGGCCACCACCCGGCGAGCGCGACGGTGCGCCACCGTCCGGTCGACGTCGAGCGCCATCGCGCGTTCGCCGCCGCCATCGCGCCGACGGCACCGAAGGACCGCTGATCAGGCCGGCTCGAGCACGTGGATGGCGCGGCTCGCCGTCCATTCCTTGACCTTGCTGCCGTAGGCCTTCATGTGCGGCGCGATCGCGTGCGCCTGCAGCGCCTGCATCGACGCCCATTTCTCCACGACCACGAACGTGTCGGCGCCGAACTGCGCGAGCCCCGGCGCCGCCGCGGCGGCATCGACGACCGCCTCGTAGCCGAGGCAGCCGTCTTCGGCGCGGACCGCGGCGACGTTGTCGCGGTAGGCGTCGAGGATACGGGCGCGCAGGCCCGGCTTGGCGGTGATGATGGCGAGGACATGGATCATTGCAGTCTCCGTGGCAGTGAACCGACTGTATCGGCGCGCTCGCGGCGGCGGCGCTCAGCGCTCGCGCAGCGCGCTCCGGCTGCGCTGGAAGCCGCCGCGCGCCTGCGGCTTGACGAAGAGCGCGACGACCTGCGGGAAGGCGTCGCGGACGCGCTGCTCGAGCCGGGCCACGGCGGCCTCGATGTCGGGCGTGCGCAGGGCGTCGTCGAACTCGAGACTCAAGGCGACGACGATCTGGTCGGGCGCCAGGTGGATCGTCAGGATGCCGTTCGCGCCGACCAGCCCCGGCTCGGCCGCGGCGAGCTGCTCGATCGCGGCGGCGATCCGCGGATCGGCGCGCTCGCCGATCAGGAGTCCCTTGCTTTCGCGCGCGAGCAGCGCCGAGGTCGCGGCCAGGACCAGGCCGATGACGATCGAGGCGATGCCGTCGAAGACCGGCCTGGCGAGCGCGTCGGCCAGGAAGATGCCGCCTGCCGCGACGACGATGCCGATCAAGGCGGCGCTGTCCTCGAAGAGGACGATGAACGTCGACGGGTCCTTGCTGCGACGCACCGCCTCCCAGTAGCCCATCTCGCCCTTGGCGGCGCGAAAAGCGCGTTGCGAGATCCGCCACGAGACGCCTTCGAAGACGAACGACAGTGCCAGGACGACGTAGTTGAGGGCGGCGCTCCCGATCGGCGCCGGCGCGCGCACGCGGGCGATGCCCTGGTAGATCGACACGCCGGCACCGAGCGCGAACAGCAGCACGGCGACGATGAAGCTCCAGAAGTAGAGCTCGCGGCCGTAGCCGAGCGGATGGATCAGATCGGGTGGGCGGCGCGAACGGCGCAGGCCGTAGAGCAGCAGCAGCTCGTTGATCGTGTCGACGAGCGAATGGATGCCTTCGCTCATCATCGACGAGCTGCCGCTGATGGCCGCAGCGATGAACTTCGTCAGCGCGACCAGCAGGTTGCCCACCAGCGCGGCGTAGATCGCGACCTTCGACGCGCTCGTTTTCGACATGACTTCCCCGCGACCTCGTCGGTGACGATCGTCGCCGGCCCGGCCGCTGGCGGCAAGCGGGTCCGGCGCAAGCGGATTCGGCCGATCGCGCGAGGCGGGGCGCCGTCGTGCGCTCGCCACCAGCAGCCTTTGTCCAAGGCGGCAACGGGGGCGTGCGCCGCGCCGTACGATGGGCCGAGCTCCGCTCGGGTGCGGCCGGGCGCTCGCCGACGACGACCATGACGACGACTTCCTTTCGCAGCGCCGGCGACGACGACGTGCCGATCGCGTACCTGCAGCGCCTGCGCGAGTACTACCTCGCCCTCGGCTACGGCGCGCCGTACCGCTGGGCGCACGGCGCCGAGGTCCCGTTCGCGCGCCTGCGGCGGCCGCTCCCGGCGGCGCGGGTCGCGATCGTCACGACGGCGGCGCCGCGCCGCGCCGGCCAGGACCGGCCCGCGCCGACGAGGGCCTACGACGCGAGCGCCAAGTTCTTCGCCGTCTACTCGGGCGACGCGAGCCGAGACGACCCCGACCTGCGCATCGACCACGTCGCGATCGACTTCGTGCACACGACCGGCGCGGACATCGGCACCTACTTTCCGGTCGCCGCGCTGCGGCGCGCGCAGGCCGCCGGCCGCATCGCGGCCGTGGCGCCGCGCTTCCACGGCGCGCCGACGAATCGCAGCCAGCGAACGACGCTCACGGTCGACGTGCCGGCGATCGTCGACCGCTGCCGCGCCGACGACCTCGACGCCGCGATCCTGGTCGCGAACTGCCCGGTGTGCCACCAGACGATGGCCTTGACGGCGCGAGCGCTGGAAGCGAGCGGCATCGCCAGCGTCGTCATGGGCTGCGCCAAGGACATCGTCGAGCACGTCGGCGTGGCGCGCTTCGTCTTCTCCGACTTCCCGCTCGGCAACGCCGCCGGCCGGCCGCACGACCTCGCCTCGCAGGACGCGACGCTCGCGCTCGCCCTGGCGTTGCTCGAGGCCGCGCCCGCGGCGCGGACGACGGTGCAATCGCCGCTGCGCTGGAGCGAGAGCGCCGAGTGGAAGCTCGACTACTGCAACGCCGCCCGGCTGACGGCGGACGAGATCGCCCGCCGGCGCGCCGAGTTCGACGCCGGCAAAGCGCAGGCGAAGACGCTGCGCGAGGCGGTGCCGTGATGCAGCCGATTGCCGTGGCGCGACGCATGACGACGCCGGCGCTGGTCCTCGTCGTCGTCCTCGTCCTCGTCGGCCTGGCGCCGACCGCCGCGACGGCGGCGACGACGGCGGCCGGCGCGGCGGCATCGTCAGCCTCGGCGCGCAGGGCGACAACGATGACGCTGGCCGACGCACCGCCGGCGCAGGGCGACCCATTGCAGTCGCCCGACTGTCGCCGCGCCATCGCCGCGCTCAATGCGCAGGAGGCCGCCGACGCCGCGACGCCGCAAGCGAGCGCCGCGCGCGATGCGAGCGGCGGTCGTGCCGTCGACGCGACGCTGGTGGCAGCGCGCCGTCAGGCGGCGACGGTGTGCCTCGCGAGCCGCGCCGATCCGCCGTTGCCGGCGCAGCGCCTGGTGCGTCCGCCGCCGATCGCCGTCGCGCCGCTCGCGATCGCGCCGCCGTCGACGATGGCACCGCCGTCGGCGCGCCCGCGCGCCGCCCTGCCGCCGCCGATCAGGCCGGTCGAGCGGCCGTACGCGGTCACGTCGTGCGACGCCAACGGCTGCTGGGCCAACGACGGCTCGCGTCTGAACCGCGTCGGCCCCAACCTGTGGGGCCCGCGCGGCATCTGCACGATGCAAGGATCGCTGCTGCAGTGCCCATGAGCGGGATCACTGCGCCGGCAGAGCCGCGCCGCGCGGCGTCGCAGGCGTTCGCAACAGCCACAGCGAGACGAAGGCGAGCAGGCCGATCGCGGCGGAGATCCACACCGCGTCGGCGCCCCAGCGATCGAGCAGGAGGCCGAACAGCCACGGCGCGAGCGCCTGCGCGACGCGTGCCGGCACCATCAGCCAGCCCTGGCGATGGCCGTAGCCGGCCGGACCGAAGATCACCAGCGGCAGCGTTCCCTTGGCGATGGTGAGGATGCCGTTGCCGGCGCCGTGCAGCACCGCGAAGACGGCGGCCGCCGGGCCGCCGAAGACGCTGAGGACGAGCGCGCCGAGCGGATGCATCAGCGCCGCTAGGCGCGCCGACAGCATCGGATGGACGCGGCGCAGCCAGCCGAACTCGAGCAGCCGACCGGCGACCTGCGCCGGCCCGACGAGCGCGCCGACGCCGACCGCGACGGCGAGCGTCGCGCCGCTCGCCTCGAGCAGGCGCGGCAGGTGCGCCGCCATCGCGGTGCTGATGAACCACGTCGCCGCGAAGGCGATGGCGAGGAGCAGCGCCGCGCGCTGCGTCTCCTCGCGCGTGACCGGCGGGGCGCCGGTCACGGCGTGCGTCACGACCGGCGCGGCGCCGGCGCGCGGCAGCGAGAGGTTGAGCGGCACGCCGACGACGAGATGCAGGCCGGCCCACGCGAGGCAGGCGCCGCGCCAGCCGATGTTCGACTCGAGCAGCGCCGAGAGCGGCCAGCCGACCGTGCTCGCGAAGCCGGCGATCAGGGTGATGCCGGTGATCGCGCCACGCGAGCCGGCGCCGTAGAGCCGCACCAGCGCCGCGAAGGCAGCCTCGTAGAGACCGCTGCCCATGCCGATGCCGAGCACGGCCCAGGCGATGAACAGGGTCCACCGTCCCTGCGCGAATGCGAGCGCGGCGAGGCCGACGGCGAAGACGACGTTGGTGCCGGCGAGGACGACGCGACCGCCCCAGCGGTCGATGGCGCGGCCGGCGTGCGGGCCGAGCGCGGCCGAGACGAGCAGCGCGACCGAGAAGGCCGCGAACACGGTCGGCGTCGCGACGCCGAGGTCGCGCGCCATTGGCGCAGCGAGCACGGCCGGCAGGTAGTACGACGACGCCCAGGCAAGCGTCTGCGCGCTGCCGAGCGCGACGACCGGGGCGAGCTTGGCGTCCGCCACGACGTCGCGAGCCGCCTCGTTCCGCGCCTTGCTTCGCTTCGCCGCCTTACTTCGGCGCCGTGCCGAGGCCCATGCGCTTGCCGACGTCGGTGTAGATGCGCGTGCGCGTGCGCATGAACGCATCCATGCTGTCGACGCCGACGTTGACGAGCTCGAAGCCGGCCTTGGCCGCGAGCTCCTTCATCTCGGGGTCGGCGTTGAGCGTCGCGAACATCTCGGCGAGGCGGCGCCGTGCGTCGGGCGGCGTCGCCTTCGGCACGCCGATGCCGCGGAAGGCGCCGTCGACCCAGTCGACGCCGAGCTCCTTGAAGGTCGGCACGTCGGGCAGGAGCGGATGACGCGTCTCCATCGCGACGGCGAGCGCGCGCACCTTGCCCTTGTTGGCGATCGCGAACGGCGTGTACGTCATCGCGCCGTCGATGTGGCCGCCGAGCACCGCGAGGGCGAGGTCGCCGGTGCCCTTGTACGGCACGTAGGTCGTCTTGACGCCGAAGTCGCGGTTCAGGCGCTCGTGCGCGGCGTGATTGGCGGAGTTCAGGCCCGAGCCGCCGAGGTTGATCTTGCCGGGATCGGCCTTCGCCGCCTTGATGAAATCGGCGAAGGTCTTGATCGGCCCCGACTCGGGAACGACGAGCAGGTCGGGCGTGTAGTGGAACCAGAACACCGGCGTCACGTCGTCGGTCTTGTACGAGACGTTGCCCTCCATCGGCTGCAGCACCATGTGCGGCAGGTTGATGCCGACGACGTTGAGGCCGTCGGCGGGGAGTGTGTTGGTCTGGCTCCAGAGCAGCGCGCCGCCGGCGCCGGCCTTGTACTGGATCACGGTGTCGACGGCCGGGCACTTCTTCTTCAGCACCACCTGCTGATGGCGCGCCGAGAGATCGGACTCGCCGCCGGGCGGAAACGCCTGCCAGTACATCAGGTTCGCGTGCGGGCACGCCGGTGCCTGTGCGCCGGCGGGCGAAGCGGCGACGGCGCCGAGCACGAGGGCAGCGGCGGCGAACAGGAAGCGGGCCATGCGGAGTCTCCTCTTTCGATGGCTGTAATCTACCTTCTCGCTGCCGCCGGCCGCGCCATCGGGCCATCGCCATGCATCCGTTCAAATCGATCTCGTACGTCTGCCCGCGGCCGGGGACGCGGCTCGTCGTCCTCGGCGCCGTCCACGGCGACGAGACCTGCGGCACGCGCGCGATCGAGCGCGTCGTGCGCGAGATCGACGCCGGGACGCTGACGCTCGTCGCCGGCCGGCTGACGCTCGTTCCCGTCACCAACCCGCTCGCCTACGCCGAGCGGCGCCGCGCCGGCGACCGCAACCTCAACCGCAAGCTGCTGCCGACCGACACGCCACGCGAGTACGAGGACCACGTCGCGAACTGGCTCTGCCCGCTCCTCGCCGAGCACGAGGTCCTGCTCGACCTGCACTCGTTCCGCACGCCCGGAACGCCGTTCGTGTTCCTCGGCCCGCCCGACAACGCCGGCGCGATCGAGCCGTTCGCGCAGGCCGGGCGCGAGGAAGCGCTGGCGCTGCGCCTCGGCGTCGGCCGCGCCGTCGACGGCTGGCTCGCCACCTACGCGAGCGGCATCGCCCGGCGCCGCGAGCTCGCCGCGTCGTTTCCCGACGCGGTGCTCGACCTCGACCCCGCGTACGGCATCGGCACGACCGAGTACATGCGCTCGGTCGGTGGCTGTGCGGTCACGCTCGAATGCGGCCAGCACGAGGAGCCGGCGGCGGTCGACGTCGCCTATCGCGCCATCGTCAACACGCTCGCCCACCTCGGCCTGATCGACGCCGCCGATCCGCCGGCGCTGCCCATGGAGTCGTTGCGGCTCTGCGAGGTGGTCGACAAGGTCGACGACGGCGACGCCTTCGCGAAGGCGTGGCGCAGCTTCGACAGCGTCGGCGCCGGCGAGCGCATCGGCACGCGCCGCGACGGCAGCGCCGTCGTCGCCCCGTTCGACGGCGTCGTCGTCTTTCCGAACGCCGCCGCGGGAGCTGGCCAGGAGTGGTTCTACCTCGCCCGGCCGAGCGCGCGCCTCGATCGCTGACGCTCAGTCGCGACGCGACGCGCGTCCCCGGCGCCGGGCGACCGCGCCCACCGCCGCCAGGCCGGCGAGCAGGAGCGGCAGCGTCTCGGGCTCGGGCACCGCCGACACCGGCGGAACGTCTGCCGTCGTCCGGCCGTTCGCGCTCGCGAACTGGAAGTTGGGGTCCTCGGAGCGAACCCCGACCTTGAAGGTGTGCAGCGCATCGATGAACGCGCCACCCGATGCCTCGGCCTGGATCGACTGCTCGTCGACGAAGCCGGCGGCGCAATTCGGGCACATCACCTGGGTGACGACGGCGTGGAGCGAGAAGCGGAACAGGTCGTTGCCTTCGCTGTCGGTGAAGGCGACGACGTCGATCGGCAAGTCCGAGCAGACGGTCGCCCCCTGGCGGCAGAAGTGGGCGTAGTTCCGGGACGAGCCGGCGCCGAGCGGTCCCTCTTCCGAATCGAAGACGTTTTCCTGCAGGAGGAAGTCGAACGAGCCGAAGACGCCGATCGTGTAGCTGGCGCGAAGCTCGAGCGAAGGATCGCCCGAGCCGTCGCCATGGCGCATCAGGTTCGTCAGGACGCCGTCGAGGCTGAAGTCGAGGCTCAGCGGAACGACGCCGTTGGGCAGCGGCGCGGCGATGCCGCACGGGGCGGAGCAGGACCAGAAGTCGTCGTACGACGAGCGCGAGCCGGAGCCGGAGAGGGAGCCGCTGTACGCGTTGGCGGCCGCGGCGCCCAGCGTCGCCGTCTGCGGCGAGACGAAGGAGCTCGCGTAGTTCGCGGCGTCGACCGTCACGGCGCTGCTCGTCGATCCGGTGTCGCGGACGAAGCCGGCCGGCGTGCCGACCGAGCTCGAGCTCGAGTAGGCGGCGCCGGCGGCGCCCGGCAGCGCCGCGAGGATCATGAGCGCGAGGCGCCGCGCCAAGGCGCCGCGGCGAACGAAGTCTGGGTTCATGCGAATCTCCCGTTGAGCCCGGACCGGAGTGGTCCGGGCCGCCTTTGTAGGCGCGGGAGCGTCACGCGAACGTCACGGCGAGTCGTCGCTCGCCGGCCGGCGGTTCACGCTTCGACGAGGACCTCGAAGCCGCCGTAGATCAGCCGCTTGCCGTCGAAGGGCATCGGGTTGACGTCGGGCTGCAGGCGCGAGTCGGCCATGACCTTGGCCATGCCGGCGTCGCGCACCGACTTCGACGGCCAGACGATCCACGAGAAGACCACCGTCTCGTCGGCCTTCCTCTGGACGGCCATCGGGAACGACGTGACCTTGCCTTCCGGCACGTCGTCGCCCCAGCACTCGACCACCTTGATCGCGCCGTGCTCCTTGAACACCGACGCCGCGGCCTGGGCGTGCCGGCGATAGGCCTCGCGGTTGGCGCTGGGCACGGCGGCGACGAATCCATCGATGTAGCTCATGACATGTCTCCGAAAAGTGGCGATCAGACCGGGATCGGCTCGCCGTTGACGATCCACGGCGTGCCGAACCGGTCGACCAGCATGCCCCAGCGCTTGGCCCAGAAGGCCGACTGCATCGGCATGGTCACGGTGCCGCCGGCGGCCAAGGCGTCGAAGACGCGCTCGGCCTGGGCGACGCTGTCGTAGTCGACCGCGATCGACACGCCCTTGATGCCTTCGTAGGGAACGTGCGCCGGTGCGTCGCCGGCGAAGAGCGTGCCGCCGCCGGGAAGGACGAGGCGCGCATGCAGGATGCGGTGCGCGAATTCCTTCGGCATCTGCGCCGCGATCGGCGACTCGGCGCCGCTCATCAGGACTTCGAGCTTGCCGCCGAGCGCCTTTTCGTAGAAGCGCATGGCTTCGGCGCAGTTGCCGTTGAACGCGAGGTAGGCGATGGCTTGGGTCATGGGGTTCCTTGAGAGTGAGGGAAGCAGGCACTCAGCGTGTCGCTGCAGGGGTAGTCGAGCGGCGCGGCGCCGAATCGACATCCGGACCGCTTGACCACGAGATTTCTTGTTGCCGGCGGTGCCGTGGCGACGCGCGGAGGACCTCGAAGCCGAGGGCGCGGGTCGATGCCGGCGAGAAGCGCTTCGCCGATGTTGCCGCGGCCGGACGCCAAGATTTGCACGATCGGCGCGGCGGCGAGCGGCGCGGCGACGAGCGGCGGCCTCAAGAAACGACGTCGCTCGCCGAAACGACGTATGTCTGCATCTCGATGCATGCGCGAAAGGGCAGCTGCATGAACGCCAAACCGCCGACTCGCCAGGGATCGGCCGCCGCGCCGGCCGAAGACGGTCGCGCGGCGCCGCCGGCCGCGGCCAAGCGCGGCTCGCTGCGTTGGGTGCGCGACGTCCTCGGCCGCTCGATCCGGCTCGAGCAGCGCAAGAACCAGCTCCACGTCGCCCTCGTCGATCCGCGCCGCGACGCCGAGGAGCCGCTGTCGCTGCTGATGCAGCAACGCGCCGAGCTCGGCGCGCGCCTGCTCGTCCACGACCCGGCGACGCAGATCGTCCGCAACCTCTTCATCGTCCACGACGAGCTGCGCGCCAACGGCTGGGTCGGCGTCGAGACCTTGCCGGCCAAGGTCGTCGACCGCGGCCTGACCGAGGCCGAGATCCTGTCGAGCGACGAGCCCTCCGAGGTGCTGTCGACGATCATCGCGACGCTGCGCCAGATCAAGATCGCCGCCGAGGCCCGCGCCGCGCAGGAAGCGATCGAGGCCGAGTGGGAGGTGCCGCAGGTGCCCGAGGTCTCCGACACCAACTTCGACGAGTACGAGCTGATGGAGCGCAGCTGGGCCGGCACCGTTCCCGCCGGCCTCGATATCCCGAGCCGCAACAGCCGGATGTAGCGGCGGCGCGGCTCGCCCGAGCCGCGGCCGCGATAGGGCATGCTTCGCGGATCGCCCCGACTGCAGCGAGAACGCGCCATGAAGATCGTCGAGATCCGCGAGGTCACGCGGCCGATCCGCTCGAACATCCGCAACGCCTACATCGACTTCTCGAAGATGACGCTGAGCCTGGTCGCCGTCGTCACCGACGTCGTCCGCGACGGCGCGCCGGTCGTCGGCTACGGCTTCAACTCGAACGGCCGCTACGGCCAGGGCGCGCTGATGCGCGAGCGCTTCATCCCGCGCCTCCTCGAGGCGGCACCGGACAGGCTGCTCGACGAGCGCGGCATCCTCAGCCCGCACAAGATCTGGGCGACGATGATGACGAACGAGAAGCCGGGCGGCCACGGCGAGCGCTCGGTCGCGGTCGGCACCATCGACATGGCGGTCTGGGACGCGGTCGCCAAGATCGAGGAGCAGCCGCTCTTCCAGCTGCTCGCCGATCGCCACGGCGACGGCACCGCGAAGCGCGACGTCTTCGTCTACGCCGCCGGCGGCTATTACTGGCCCGGCCAGGGGCTCGACGGCCTCGAGCGCGAGATGAAGAGCTACCTCGAGCGAGGCTATTCGGTCGTCAAGATCAAGATCGGCGGCGCCTCGCTCGTCGAGGACCGCGCCCGCATCGAGGCCGTGCTGCGCCTGCTCGGCCCGGGGCGCCGGCTCGCGGTCGACGCCAACGGCCGCTTCGACCTGAAGACCGCGATCGAGTACGCCGAGGCGCTCTCCGACTACGAGCTCTTCTGGTACGAGGAAGCGGGCGACCCGCTCGACTACGCGCTCCAGGCGGAGCTGGCGAACCACTACGACCGGCCGATGGCAACCGGCGAGAACCTCTTCTCGATGCAGGACGCGAGGAACCTCATCCGCTACGGCGGCTTGCGCCCCGACCGCGACTGGCTGCAGTTCGACTGCGCGCTCAGTTACGGCCTGGTCGAGTACCTGCGCACGCTGGCGATGCTGAAGGAGCACGGCTGGTCGCCGTCGCGCTGCGTGCCGCACGGCGGCCACCAGATGTCGCTGGCGATCGCCGCGGGCCTGCACCTCGGCGGCAACGAGTCGTACCCCGACCTGTTCCAGCCCTACGGCGGCTTTCCCGACGGCGTCGCGGTGAAGGACAGCATCGTCACGCTGCCCGAGCTGCCGGGAATCGGCTTCGAGGGCAAGGCCGACCTGTTCGCGGAGATGCGCGCGCTCTCGGCGTGAGGCGCCGCGAAGGGGCGCTCCGCAAGGGGAGGAATCCGGTGTCCGGCGCCGGCCCGCCTCGGCAGAATCGGCGATCGACCGAGGATCCGCGGCAGGACGACCGCCGACCGAAACCGCCTCGAACGGAGACGCCCATGACCGATCGCCGCTTCACATCTTCCCGTGGCGCCGCCTGGTGGCGCCGCGCCGCCGGCCTGCTCGGCCTCGCCGCCCTGCTCGCCTTCTCGAACGCGGCAGCAGCGCAGACCCGGCCGGCGCGGACCGAGATCGCGGGCGAGCCGCTGGCCTCGATCCTCTGGGTCGGCAACAGCTTCTTCTACTACAACAACAGCATGCACGGCCACTTCAGCGAGCTGGCCAAGTCGCTCGACCCATCGGTCGCCTGGCGCGGCACCTCGGTGACGATCAGCGGCTCGGGCCTCGACTGGCACGACCTCGCGAGCTACCTCCAGCCCGACGGCATCGGCAGGTACTCGTTCGTTGCCGGCAACAAGATCGTCTTCAACAAGCCGGGCCGGCAGTTCGACGCGGTGATCATGATGGACTGCAGCCAGTGCCCGATCCATCCGCAGCTCGCCGCCTCGTTCAGGGACACCGTGAAGAAGGACGCCGCGATCGTCGCCCGCTACGGCGCCCGGCCGGTGCTCTTCATGTCATGGGCCTACAAGGACGCGCCCGAGATGACCGCCCAGCTCGCCGAGCAGTACACGCTCGCCGGCAACGCCAACGACGCGCTCGTCATCCCGGCCGGGCTGGCGTTCGCGAAGGCGATCGCGCGCCGGCCCGAGCTCGAGCTCTACCAGCCCGACAAGCGCCACCCGACCCTCGCCGGCACCTACCTCGCCGCCTGCACGACCTTCGCGGCGCTGACAAAGAAATCGCCCGTCGGCGCGAAATACAGCGGCGGCCTCGACCCCGAGCTCGCCGCGTTCCTGCAGACGGTTGCCGCCGACACGGTGCGCGACTACTTCGGGCACTGAGCCCGCCGCACCGTCCGCCGTCATCGCGCGACGTTTCACATCCGCCTCCAGGAGACCACGATGATTCGAATCTCGCGCCTGCTCGCCGCGTCGCTGCTGTGCGTCGCCGCGACCGGCCAGCTCGTCCACGCCGCCGACTATCCGACCCGCCCGGTGAAGTGGGTCGTCCCCTATCCGCCGGCAGGAACGACCGACGTGCTGGCGCGCATCGTCGCGCAGTGGCTCACAGAGCACCTGGGCCAGACCTTCCTGATCGAGAACAAGCCGGGCGCGGGCAACAACATGGGCGTCGAGTTCGTCGTCAATGCGCCGCCCGACGGCTACACGATGCTGCTCGTCAATCCGGCCAACGGCATCAACGCGACGCTGTACAAGAACCTGAGCTTCAACTTCATCCGCGACATCGCGCCGGTCGCCGGGATCGTGCGCACGCCCAACGTGATGGAAGTGAGCCCGAAGCTGCCGGTGAAGAGCGTGGCCGAGTTCATCGCCTACTGCAAGGCCAACCCGGGCAAGATCAACATGGCGTCGTCGGGCAGCGGCACCTCGGTGCACCTCTCCGGCGAGCTCTTCAAGTCGATGACGGGCTGCGACATGCTGCACGTGCCGTACAAGGGCGCGGGCCCGGCGCTCACCGACCTCATGGGCGGGCAGGTCGACGTCATCTTCGACAACCTGCCGTCGTCGGTCGGGCACATCAAGGCCGGCAAGATCCGCGCCCTCGGCGTCACCTCGGAGCAGCGCGACCCGTCGCTGCCGAACCTTCCCACGGTCGGCGAAACCGTCCCCGGCTACGAGGCGACGGCCTGGTTCGGCATCGGCATGCCGAAGGGAACGCCGAAGGAGATCATCGACAAGGTCAACGCCGAAGTGAATCGCGCCCTCGCCGACCCGAAGATGCGTGAACGCCTCGCCGAGCTCGGCGGCAAGCCGATCGCCGGAACGCCCGAAGACTTCGGCAAGGTCATCGCGGCCGAGACGGCGAAGTGGGAGAAGGTCGTCATCTCGTCGGGCGCGAAGGTGGAGTGAGCGCCGCGACGGTGCCGCGTCGCCGTGACCGCGTCTAGGCGGCACCGAGGCGGGCGCGAATCTTCCGCAGCGCGCTGTCGACCGTCGTCAGCACCGGCAGCAGAGACGCCGCCTCGCAGGCAGCGCGGGCGCGCGCCATGCTGAACTGCGCCAGGGCGATGCGGCTGCAGCCGCGCTCGCGCAAGCGCCTCGCCTCGGCCGCGATCAGCTCGTCATGGCGAAGCGGATCGCCGGCATTCAAGGCGTCGAGCGCCCCGTCGGCAAGCGCCGCGTCCAGCTCGACGCCGGGCGGAAATTCCGCCGGCATCGACGCCAGCGTCGGCGCGAACGTCGCGATCAGGCCGATCCTGCCGCTGCCGCGCGCGGCCTCGTCGATCATCGCCTCGTTCGGCTTCAGGACCGGCACGCTGCCGTGGCGGCGCGCGACCGCGTCGATGCACGGCCCGAAGGCCGAGCAGGTGAAGAGGATCGCGTCGGCGCCGGCGTCGATCGCGTACTGCGCCAGGCGCTGAAAGCGCTCGTGCATCGCGGCGTCGAGGCCGGTGCCGCTGCGCGCCAGGTCGGCCGAGAGGCTGTCGTCGAGGACGTTCATCCGCGTCGCGCCGGGCCAGTCGCGCTCGAACGCGGCGTTGACCGGCGCCATCGAGTGGGCGAGCGCGTGGATCAGGGCGATGCGCGGCAATGCGTCGTAGGGCTTTTCCATCTCGCCCGATTGCATTATGCCGGCGACGACGCCATCGATCCCGAGTTCGCGGCCCGGGTCGGTGCCCCTCGACTCTCCGAACGACGTCGTCACGCGCTCGATGCGCGCGGTCGGATCGCGGCGCCGGCAAGCCGGCGCCGCGCTGGCTTGCACCGAATCACCGCATGCAGAATCGCCGCATGCACGCCGAGCTCGACGACGCCGCCGCATTCGCCCGCGCGCATGAGGTGCCCTGGCCGCGCGACCCGCACGCCGCGCCGGCTTCGGGCGAGGTCGCGTGGGGCGTCCACCACGACGACCCGGCGCCGTTCGATCGCCTGCGCGGCCCGGTCCATTCACGCGGCCCGCAGTCGGGCGTCGTCCGCCGCCACGGCGCGGAGATCGCGGCGTGGGGCGAGCCGGAGCGCGCCGACCTGACCTTCAGCGTCGCCAAGACCTACCTCGCGCTGCTCGCCGGCATCGCCCAGGGACAGGGGCTGCTGCCGGACGAAAACGAGCGCGTCTCGGCTCGACTGCCCGACATCGGCTTCGCCGACAGCGAGCACAACCGCGCCGTGACGTGGACGCACCTGTTGACGCAGACGAGCGAATGGGAAGGGACCTGCCTCGGCATCCCCGACACCGTCGATCGCTGGCGCAAGGTGGCGCAGGATCCGCGCCCGGCCGGCGGCCCGAAGGGCGGCGCGCGGCCGCTGCACGCGCCGGGAACGTACTGGGAATACAACGACGTCCGCATCAACCAGCTCGCGCTCGCGCTGCTGCATCTCTTCCGCCGGCCGCTGCCCGAGGTGTTCCTCGAGCAGGTGCTGCGGCCGCTCGGCGGCGGCGACGGCTTCGCCTGGCAGGGCTACGACGACGCCTGGATCGACCTGCCCGGCGTCGGTCGCGTCCCCTCCGTGCCGGGCGGATCGCACTGGGGCGCCGGCGTCTCGATCAGCGCCCGCGACCAGGCGCGCATCGGCCAGCTGCTGCTCGACGGCGGCGTCGCCAGCGGCCGCCGTGTCATCGCCGCCGACTGGATCGCGCGCATGCTCGCGCCGTGCCCGATCGCGCCGTTCTACGGCCGGCTCGTCTGGCTGAACCGCGACGGTCGCGCCTTTCCCGGCCTGTCGGCGCGCGCTGCGTTCATGGTCGGCGCCGGCGGCCACTACGTCGGCCTCGATCCCGATCTCGATGCGGTCATCGTCCTGCGCTGGCTCGACCCGGCGCATGCCGGCGCGACGATCGCGCGGATCGCCGCGGCGCTGGCGCGCGGCTGAGCCGGAAGATCACGCCTTCTCGTCAGACCAGCGTCGCCGCGCGCACGCGCTCGGGCGTGAAGGGCAGATCGCGCAGGCGCCGGCCGGTCGCGTCGGCGAGGGCGTTGGCGATCGCCGCCGCGGCCGGACCCTGCGCCGCCTCGCCGGTGCCGAGGAAGGGCTGACCCGGCCGGGCGACGATGACGACCTCGACTCGTCCCGGCACCTGCGGGAAGCGCAGGATCGGATAGCCGCCCCAGTCGAGGCTGGTGACTCGCGTCGTGTCGAAGCGCACCTGCTCGGCGAGCGTCCAGCTCGCCGCCTGAACGATGCCGCCTTCGATCTGGTTGCCGATGCCGTCGGGGTTGACGGCTTCGCCGCTGTCGACCGCGGCGACGGTGCGGACGATGCGGACGGCGCCGCTGTCCCGATTCACCTCGACCTCCATCGCGATGGCGGCGTAGGCGGCGAGGTTCTTGTAGCGCGCGAACGCAAAGCCGCGGCCGCGGCCGACCTGCGGCCGCCACGACGACCAGGCGAAGCGCTCGGCGGCGCTGCGGACGACGTCGCGGGCGCGGGCGTCGTCGAGGTGGCGCAGGCGAAAGGCGACCGGATCGGCACCGGCGGCCCGCGCGAGCTCGTCGACGAAGCTCTCGATCGCGAACACGTTCATGTAGGCGCCGAGCGAGCGCAGCGCCGAGACGCGCAGCGGCATGTCGGGCAGGAAGTGATGGACGACGCGCGCGTTGGCGAGCGCGTAGAGCGGGATCGCATTGCGGTCGCCGCCGCCTTCGGGCTGCGGCAACGGCTTGGGCGGCGTCGGCGCGAACGGCGTCGCGACTTCGCGGCCGGCGAGCAGGTCGCCAGCGGCGCCGGGCCGGGTCGAGTGGGTGTTGCTCCAGACCTCGTGCTGCCAGCCGACGACCCGGCCCGACGCGTCGACGCTGCCGCGCAGCTCGATCACCATCGGCGGACCGTAGGGCTCCCAGGCGTGCTCGTCCTCGCGCATCCACTGGACGCGAACGTGCCGGCCCGGCAGCGCCCGCGCCAGGAGCGCCGCGTCGGCTGCGACGTCGTCGGCGCCGTTGTGGCCGTAGCAGCCCGAGCCCTCGACGTGAATGCAGCGAACGTTCGTCGCCGCCGTGCCGAGCAGCTCGGCGAGCGCGCCGCGCAGCGGGTAGACGCCCTGGGTGTGCGTCCATACCGTGTAGCGGCCGTCGGCGTAGCGCGCCACCGCGCACGACGGCCCGATCGAGCCGTGCATCTGGTACGGGCGCCGGTAGGTCGCCGTCACCGTCTTGCCGGCGCCGGCCGCGCCGGCGCCGCTGCCGCGATCGAGGATGACGAAGTCCTGTGACGGCGCGGCGCGCACGCTGTCGAGCAGCGCCGCCTCGGCCGGCAGGCTCGGCCGCGTCTGCCAGCGCGCACTCCGTGCGAGCGCACGCTGCGCGAGCACCGCCGCGTACTCGCGCTGCGCGACGACGCCGAGAAAGCGGCCGTCGCGAACGACCTGCAGCACGCCGGGCAGCGCCTGCGCGGCGGCGACGTCGACGCTGGCGAGCGTCGCCGCGGCTCCCGCCATCCTGACGATGCGGCCGTGCACCATGCCGTCGAAGCGCAGGTCCTGCACGTAGGCGCGGCCGCCGCTCACCTTGGCGGCAATATCGACGCGGCGCAGCGACCGGCCGACGACCTTGTGCTCGGCCGGCGCGCGCAGCGGGCTCTGCGGCGCCGCCTCGACGTGGAGCGGATTCGCGGCGGCGAGCTCGCCGTAGGTCACGGCGCGGCCGCCTTCGTTGGCGATCACGCCGTTGGCGACGTGCAGCTGGTCGGCGCCGACGCCGAGCCGCTCGGCGGCGAGGCCGACCAGGATCGCGCGCGCCTGCGCCGCGGCGTGGCGGATCGCGGTGCCGCTGTCCTGCATCGAGTGGCTGCCGGCGGTGTAGCCCTCGTTGGCGGTGCGCTCGGTGTCGGCGGTGACGAGGTCGATGCGCCCGGGCGCGACCGCGAGCTCCTCCGCGGCGACCTGGATCAGCGCCGTCTTGATGCCCTGGCCGAGCTCGGCCTTGCCGGTGAAGACGGTGACGCCGCCGTCGGCGCCGATGCGGATCCAGCCGTCGAGATAAGGCTGCACCTTCAGGCTGCCGGGAAGATCGCGCCCGGCGCCGGTCGCGCCGGCGCCCTGCCCTTCGCCTTGCGCGCCGGCGCGCGGCAGGATCGCGAAGGTGACGACCAGGCCGCCGCCGGCGGCGAGGAAGGCGCGCCGGCCGACGTTCATCGCGACGCCACCGCCGGCGCCACCGCAGCGCCGCGCATCGTGTCGGCGGCGCGCCGCACCGCCCGCAGGATGCGCATATGCGTGCCGCAGCGGCACAGGTTCGGCGCCATCGCGGCGCGGATCTCGGCGTCGCTCGGGTTCGGCTTCTTCTCGAGCAGCGCCTGCGCCCGCATGATCATGCCGGCGATGCAGTAGCCGCACTGCGCCGCCTGCTCGTCGATGAACGCCTGCTGCAGGACGCCCGGCTTGTCGGCGCTGCCGAGCCCTTCGACGGTCTTGACTGCACGCGCGCCGACCACCGAGATCGGCGTCAGGCACGAAAACGCCGCTTCGGCGCCGATCATCACCGTGCAGGCGCCGCACTGGCCGAGACCGCAGCCGAACTTGGCGCCGCTGAGGGCGAGGTCGTCGCGCAGCACGTAGAGCAGCGGTGTCGCCGGGTCGGCGACGACGCTGCGCGCGGCGCCGTTGACGGTGAGCGTGATCATGGCGTCGTCCTCGTCTCGCGCACCGCCTTCGCCAGGTCGGGCCAGGGCGGCGCGCCGGCCGCGGTCGTGCGCAGATGGCTGAGCAGGCCGACGAGCTGCTCGTCGGTCAGGGTCGTGCCGAACGCCGGCATCCAGCGCCCGGGCTCGGCCGGCGCCGGCACGATGCCGTCGCGGACGATGCGCAGCAGGCTGCGCGGATCGGGGTCGTAGACGGCGATCGCCAGCGGCAGGCGCAGCGCGCCGTGCGACGCGACCGCGCGGCCGGCGTCGTGGCACGACGCGCAGGCGCCGTCGTAGACCGCGGCGCCGACGCGCAGCGTCTGTGCCTCGGCGCTCGACGCCGGCGCGTCGATCGGCACCGCGGCGAGCGGCCCCTGCGCGGCGCGGCGCAGGGCCGCGGCGGCGCGCGCCTGGCGCTCCGGCGTCGTGGCGCCGAGAACCGTGTCGATGTAGACGGCGATCGCGCGCACGTCGCCGGCGTCGGCGCGGGCGAGGCCCTCGATCACCTCCTGCATCGGCCCGCCGGCGATGGCGTGGTCGGCGGCGATGCCCGTGCGCAAGTAGGCCGTCAGCTGCTCGACGGTCCACGGCAAGGGCGAAGGCGAACGATCGTTCAACGCCGGCACGTACCAGCCTTCGGCCTCGCCGCCGGAGAACGCCTCCCGCCTTCGCTCGGCGCCGAGGGCGTTGCGCGGCGTGTGGCAGGCGCCGCAGTGGCCGAGCGACTCGACGAGATAGGCGCCGCGATTCCATTCGGGGCTGTGCGCCGGATCGCCCTGGAATGCGCCCTCGCGCAGGAAGAGCAGGTTCCAGCCGGCGACGAGCGGGCGCAGGCCGAACGGGAAGCGCAGGTCGTTCGCCCGGTTGGCGGCGCGCACCGGGTCGCGCGTCATCAGGTACGCGTAGAGCGCGTGCAGATCGTCGTCGGCGGTGTGCGTGAAGTGGTCGTAGGGGAACGCCGGATAGAGCAGGCTGCCGTCGCGCGCGACGCCCTCGCGCATGGCGCGAACGAACGCCGCCTCGGACCAGGCGCCGATGCCGGTCTCGCGATCGGGCGTGATGTTGGTGCCGTGGATCGTGCCGAACGGCGTCGCCAGCGCGACGCCGCCGGCATAGGGCCGCCCCTCGCGCGTCGTGTGGCAGCTCGCGCAGCTGCCGATCGCGGCGAGGCGGGCGCCGCGCTCGACCGTCGCCGCGTCGAACGCGAGCGGCGCGGCGGCGATCGCCGGCAGGTCGCGATGCCAAGCCAGCGCGGCGCAGCCCGCGGCGGCGACGACGACGACGGCGAGCGCGAGGGCGACGATCGCGCGGCGCAAGGGAAAGCTGAGGGACAACAGGGAATCCGCGACGATGTCGGTGCGGCGAGCGGGCAATCCGCGCGCCCGAAGCGCGACCCGGGTTCAGCCCGCCTGGGCGCAGGCCTTCAGGCAGCGCTCGAGCAGGCGCGGCGCGCCGGCGCGTTCGGTCCACGCGGCGAACGCCTCGGTCGGACCGCGCCAGCGCAGATCCTCGACGTGGCGAAAGAGCGCGGCGTCGGTGCGCAGCGTCGCGAGCCGCTTGAAGAGCAGCGCGAGCGGCAGGCGGTCGCCGAGGACGTCGGCCGGGAAGGCCTCGATCGCGCCGTGACGATTGAGGAGGCGCGCCGCGCCGACCGCGCCGATGCCGGCGATTCCCGGATAGCCGTCGGCGACGTCGCCGACGAGCGCGAGGTAGTCGGGGATGAGCGCCGGCTCGACGCCGAACTTGGCGCGCACGCCGGCGGCGCCGCGGATCGCCTTGCCGCGCCGGTCGACCTGGACGACGCGGTCGGCGCGAACGCATTGGGCGAGGTCCTTGTCGGGCGTCCAGATGCAGACCTTGTCGACGGCCGGGTCGGCATCGGCGATGTGCGCCGCCGAGGCGAGCGCGTCGTCGGCCTCGAGCTCGACCATCGGCCAGGCGGCGACGCCCATCGCGGCAAGCGCGTCCTCGAGCGGATGGAACTGGGCCAAGAGCGCCGGCTCGATTCCCGCCGAGGTCTTGTAGCCGGGCCAGAGGTCGTTGCGGAACGACTCGATGACGTGGTCGGTGGCGACGCCGACGTGGGTCTCGCCGCGCTCGACGATCTCGAGCACCGACTGGAGCGCGCCGACGACGGCGCCGAGCGGCCAGTCCTTGCCTTTCGTGAAGCGGCGCAGGCCGTAGAAGTGACGGAACAGCTCATAGGTGCCGTCCAAGAGGTGAACGATCATTCGGTGGTTACATTCCTCAAGATGGGTACAATCCAGTCACCGACATGAGCACTCCAGTCCAGGTTTCGGGGGTTCCGATCGACCCGCCGATCGAGCCGATGCTGGCCAAACTGGCCGATGCACTGCCGGCCGAAGGGACTTACCTCTACGAGCCAAAGTGGGACGGGTTCCGCGCCATTGTTTTTCGC